>JAPKYR010000197.1 GCA_026394215.1 bacterium | reverse complement strand
TAAACACTGATGGTTGGGTAGCTGGTTTCAGGATAGTTTACGACGTTACTGATTAGTATTTTATGGGATTGTCAGAGAAATTAAATATTATAATTTAATTCGCTGGTAATCCCTTTTTATTAAACTAATCTCAACTTGCATGGTGCCGACGCCAAACAGGACGCCGTCCTGCTTCACACCGGTTCTATACAATCCGGATCGTCATTCGTTGATCAAAGCCGATAATCCCGGGCAATGGATGCCCGAGCTACTTTTTATATTTCCAACCAGTGAAACGCGCTGTCCACGGTAGTTATAAACAGAAGACCCGACTGGCCGTTCTTTTTTGTGAAGACCGCATCCTGCGGACCCCAGAGGGAATCTGGGTTATCCGGATGAAGCTCTATCGGTTTAAAAAATGGATATGGATCAAGCTGCCCGGTATATGAATCAACAAACCGGATGACATCATCGTTGAAACTCGCCGTCGCCATCAATCCATTTTCATCGACTGTCAGGAAGGGAATATACGAGCCCGGATAATCTGAGATTACAATCGGATTCGACAAACCATTCAGAATTTCTCCTTTCTCAAGATCAATTCTGAAAATCAAAGCCGCGACTCCGCTTCCGATATAGAGGTATTTGCTATCCGGACTAAGAGCCATAACTCCGGGCGCGCAAAGACCAAGATCGAACGATTTGATAACTTCATGCGATCCGGGATCAAGGACCATTACTCCCCCGTCTGTCATCGCCGTCGCAAGATAATCCGGCGGAGTGAAATCGACTGTTCCGGTACATGAAATATAAATATAATTTCCATCATTTATAATATATTGCGGATTCAGCCACGGGGTATCGAGTTCCCAGATCACTTTTTTTGTGTTCAATTCGATGTCGCTCACCCAGCCGGGACCATGGGACGTCGGAAAATAACCGAGAGGATTCGTATTTGTAACCCATCCATCAGACCCGGTAATAGTTACCCCATTCGGACTTGCGAAATCGCGATGCCCATTTGAATCTATATTTTCGACCAATCCGGTCGAGTTATCGAACCAGAATACACCGTTGAAAAGAGTTGTAATAAGTCCGCTGGAAGGTGTATAAAATTCCGCATCCCACGGATTCGATTGAGCGGGAGTTAGTACCGGAAAATCCAATTTTTCCAGACTATTCGGATCATATGGAGCGAGTTCATCGTCGCCGGAATTCACAACCCATACATAATTCCCTTCATCGTAAAGCCGATTGCAGTAAAGCCCTGTTTCGCCGATATGCGGTGATAAATCATCAAGCGGGTCAGTCACATGAATTTCATCCGCATGAGGGATGCCGGAAAATTCGTACCATTCAACATCGAAAAACGAATTTTCATTGCCCGCGAATCGATACAGGAAGCTTCCATCGCCGTTCGACGCAAGATGTATCTCCTGTTGTCCCGGAAATGTGATTACCACCGCGGAGTTTGGTTTCAATGTGCCCGATGGCGCGCTGAACCATACAATACCCGATTCGGAATCGAACCTTGCAAGCATTCGCGAACTGAATTCGACCTGAGTTTTCGGGTCATTGCCATTGGCCGGGAGAATCGGGTTCGATCCCGAACATCCGGCGGCAACGGCCAATACTGAAATAAATAATACTGAGAGTAAAAATGTGTGGATACGCATGAAGCACCTCGACTTTTGATTTTTATTATTTAATAAATAAAAAATCCGTCCGGTGAAGGACGGGCGCGAGGAAACTATTTTCTGTAGTTCCGCGTCGCCTTCCCACCGAAAGCGTGTACGGCAGAGCCCTCATTTGTGCGGGTATCCTGGCTACGGGGTCGTCCGCCTTTCATGCCTTCCCGATTCTTTCGAACCAGTGGCTTAATCTGAAAGGCGTCACCCGATACAGTTGCGGGGGCAGCGGGATTAATCCACTTCCCCACACCACGGGGCGTCGGCTGGAGTGTATACTTCCCGGATGAACCAGTCAAGGAGTTAGACCAAATCCACCAGGAAAATTAATATTGTCCAGAATTTGTTGATCTGAACTGTGGCATGCGACTCCGGCGCATGAACAGCCAGACAAGTATTCCATGCGCCGGAGTCGCATGCCACGGCTACTCTGTGCAATAATATTCTTCTAAGTGGAATCGGAATTAACCGGGAATATCGCTTCGTGGTAATATTAAACTACGTGTAAGAAACAGCTATGGTCGCTCTCGAGACAATCATATCAGCAACCGGAAATCCGAATCCCGATCTTGACGCGATCTTCAAATACCTCGATCAGATCGCGGGTCCGGATGCCACCGAGAAGGAGCCTCTGAAAGTCATTGCCCCAGCGGTGAGCGAGCTTCATGACCGAGCGAGGGATCTTGAGTTCGACCTCGCGGCAGAGAATCAAAAGACAAAACGAAAAATCAATATAGGCAGGGCATTTAACAGGATCACCGATTTTTATGTCATCCTCATGGAGATAACCACCCCGGTAAATCCTGTGGAAATGCTTCTACTGAATTCAGAAATCGAATTCGCAAGGAAACTGATTGGAATTTCATATCGTCTGCTGAAGGAAGTCGGCGGGGAAAAGGCGAACTACAATGAGCCGCTGAATTTATCGCGGGAGATAAGAATTCCCTACGCGACCGAGCTTGGATCATTAAGGGAAAAATATCCGCTGCCGGGATTCGCCCATCAGGAAAAAATGGTCAGGCAGAGTATTTTCACCGCGAATATTACCTGGATATTATTTATTATTTATATCGTGGCGCAACTCGGCGGGTTAGAGTGGCTATTAAGGACAATCTCCGATTTTTTAAGAAGTAAATAAATCTCGTCACTCTTAATCCTGTTGATCCTGAAGAGCCTGCCATGCTTCGTCGTGCTCAGCCCAGTAATCATCCATGAAATCCTGATTCCATTCCATCGAGCTGAGGATGTCCACGTAAACGCCATCCATTTCATCGAGCTGTCCGACAGGCGCTTTTTCGACAACCGACAAGAGCACGGTCCAGTTGACCACGTTCTCCAAAGTCCATGAAGTCAGGCCGATCATATCCTCTGAATGTACGCCGATAATCGCGCTGATCTGTTCTTCAACATCGATGCCGTCCTCGTTATACTCCACATGGGCTACCGCGGCGCTGCAATCATAGTATTCCGCGAATGCTTCCACGCCCATCATCCGGACATAAAGGTCGGCAAGATCATCACGATCCTCAACATCGACAATTTCGAAATTCCTTATTCTCGCCTGATCCCTGTAGATATCCTCAAGGTACGGAATCAGCAATTCTTCGAGATAGTCGCTCGGATCCCTTGGCTCAAGCACAGTCGTGCTGCCTGAATACTGATAACCTTCCGGCATCTGACTCTCAAGCCATGGATCGGTGAACCAGACATAGTTGGTCATCGGGAGGACTCCAAGAAGGCTTGTGCCATCCTGATCGTTCATCACGAAATAGACGGTGAACATCGGAAGCTCCTCATCGAGCCAGTCGATTTCAGAATCGAAATCCCATCCCTCCGGCACGTCGATTGTGAAGACATCGCCCTGGACTTCGCCGTTTGTGGATACTGTCTCCTGTCGGAATTGCCAGTCGCCGCGATCCCTGTTGTCATTGTTATTACTTCCGAATCCTTCCTTCGCCAAAGCGCTACTGAAAGGTAAAAACGCTGGAAGTAACATGATTGATACAAGAATAAACAATTTAAAATTTCTCATCGCGATTCTCCTGTCCCGATATCTGGTTAGTCAGATAACATTGGGAATGAGGGGATTGTAACTCAAAAAGGGGGAAATCTTAAGGATTAAATCGCGCGATGAAGAGATCGGTTAGACCAGCGGAGTTCAGGACTGTCTCGTTGGCTTCGCCCGGCCCGAATGTGGCCGATCCTTGAAACCTCCCTATCACGACTGTCGAATTGTCCGAAAGTGCCGTAATTCCAGAACCAGTACCAATATTTGTTCCTCCGGTGCGTTTCGCCCAGGCGAGTGTTCCGTCCGGGTTGTAATGCGCGATGAATATATCCATAAAACCAGTGGAATTCAGGACTATTTCGTTCGCCTCGCCCGATCCGAATGTAGCGGATTTGCTAAACCATCCTGTCATGACTGTCGAATTGTCCGAAAGTGTCGTGATTCCAGAACCCACATCAATAGATACTCCTCCGGCGCTTTTCGCCCAAGTGAGTGTGCCATCCGGGTTGTAACACGCGATGAAGAAATCCGATTCTCCAGCTGAATTTAAGGTTACCTGGTTCGGCTCGCCCGGTCCGAACGTAATCGAGTCATAAAACGCTCCTGTTACGACTGTCGAATTGTCCGAAGATGTCGTGATTCCCTTGCCCTGATCAAAAGATGCTCCTCCGGCGCTTTTCGCCCAGGCGAGTGTGCCATCGGGGTTGTAACGCGCGATGAAGAAATCCGATTCTCCAGCAGATGCTAGAGTTACCTGGTTCGGCTCGCCCGGTCCGAACGTAATCGAGTCATAATACACTCCTGTTACGACAGTCGAATTATCCGAAAGTGTCGTGATTCCATTGCTAGCTTCATAATCTGCTCCTCCAGCGCGCTTCACCCATTCAAGTGTACCGTCCGGATTGTAAAGCGCGATGAAAATATCCGTATAACCAGCGGAAGTCAGGTTTGTATGGTTCGGCTCACCCAGCCCGAATGTTGCAGATCCATAAAACACTCCTGTCACAACTATCGAATTGTCCGAAAGTGTCGTGATTCTAAGGCCGTAATCAATACCAGATGCACCTTCAGCGCTTTTTGCCCAGGCGAGTGAACCATCTTGGTTGTAACGCGCGATGAAGAAATCGTCACCTCCGGAGGAAATCAGGACTGTCTGGTTCAGTTCATCCTGTCCGAACGTAGTTGAACTAGTAAAATGCCCTGTCACTACTGTCGAATTGTCCGAAAGCGTCGTGATTCCATTACCTTGTACCGTGCTATATTCATCTGCTCCTCCTGAGTGCTTCGCCCATGCGAGTTTACCGTCTGGGTTGTAACGCGCAATGAAGATGTCCTCATATCCGGTTGGAACCAAGGTAGTCTGGTTTGGTTCCCCTGATCCAAATGTGACCGATCCCAAAAATGCCCCTGTCACAACTGTCGAATTGTCCGAAAGTGCTGTGATCCCATTACACATAATAAAGCCAGATGTGCCCCCTGCACTCTTAACCCAGATAAGATCGCCACTCCCTGAGGAACCTGTGATAAGGCTTACCAGCAATACTGTCAAAATAAATTTTTGAATAATTATAGCCATTGTACGACCACCTCTCAGGATTGAATTTATAAAGTTATTATATGAAATCGTTCCTGGAAAAACAATGTAATTAATTCAGGTAAAAACCTTTATTTTATAGACCGGTGGCGCCTCCACACATCCGCCGTAGCACTGCAATATTCCAGCAAGCTTCTACAAATGGTCCGTGCGAAGGCGGATGTTTGGAGGTGTTTCTATAATGACAACTATTGTCATTCACCTCCAAGCTCGCTTCGCTCGCGTGGAGGCGCCACAGTCCAGAGTCAGCTACTTCACTATAGTATTAAGGTAAACCAAAGTCCTGAATCTTTTTACTTTTCCGCGAATGGGCCCGCATGGGAGTAACGTGTGATCTCGCCGCGGCTTCCGAAAATAATCACCTGGCAGTTAATCACCACATCGTCCTGCACCACTTTCATGTAGTAAATATTGCCGGGAGATTTTTCCGGATCGACTTCGGCGGACTCAAGCGCGACCATCGGCTGGCCGGTGTAAGGATTTTGCGGCGTCCCGAGATTGGCATATCGAATGAAGTCGTCCCAACTGGCCGGATAGCTCATATTATCCCGCTTGTAATCTTCGAGCCTGGTCCAGAATGGCCGAAGATTTTCAATCACCTGCTGCTCTTCAGGCGTGCGTTGTTTTTTGCACGATGAAACGCAGGGCAACATCGCGAGTACAAGTAAGAGAATTGTGAATTTCAGTCTAAACATCGCATCCTCCCGTACCTCACCCCCTGGCCCCCTCTCCAAATTTTGGAGAGGGGGTAAGGGGGTGAGGTGTTTTTATTTTCCTAATGGCAGGACGAAAGCGAGTGAAAATAAGTTGCACTAACTACTGGATATCACTGTGCGGTGATAATTTTCTGAATTACCTTTCTCGATGCAACGCGCTTTGTCGGGTCTCTCTGAAGCAAGGCATTGACAAGGTATTTTGCCGGATGGCCATCGAGCACATTTTCAACCGTCAACCGGGCAAGACCGCCATCGATATCCCTTCTCAAAACATTCGATTCGGTATTTTTAAAAAGCCTTCTGCCCGAGAAAATATCGAACGCGATACATCCAAGCCCCCACCAGTCCCTTGTCGGCGAATAGCGGTACATTTCCTTGGTACTCTGATCGAGGACCTCGGGCGCAAGATACGCCATCGTTCCCGACGTGCCTCCGACGAAATATTTCGGCGAATCCTTCCCCGCGACAAGGCCGAAGTCGATCAGGATCGGGTCGCCAAGTTCCATGAAAACGTTGGACGGTTTCAGGTCGCAGTGGATGATATCCATCGAATGGATATACTCCAGCACCCCGGCAAGCGAAAGGATTATCCGGTTTCCATCCTCCAGTGGAAAAGCCCCGCGGATGTTAATAAGCTCCGTGAGCGTATTACCTTCGATGTATGGCCTTGCCATGAAAACGACTTTATTTTCCTTGTCGATGCCGTAATCGCTCGCGGTCGATATCTGTGGGTGGCGAAGCTTGGTTGTAAGAAGGTATTCCCAGTGGAATCGCTGGTACGCCTCATCCGCGAAAACACTCTCATCCTCCCAACCCCTGATATGGACAACTTTCAATGCGTACAGTTTTCCGGGCTGATCCGGATCCTGCGCCTTGTAAACAGTCGCCTGGCCGCCTTTTCCAAGCTGACCGAGAACTTCGTACTTTCCTCTTTTTCCTGTAATTACAACCAATGTTATACGGTACCAAAATATGGTTCTGGATATTATAATGATTTTTGATGCATATTGCAGGGATGTTTTGGGAGGAAATCAGAATTATCTTGATAGATGCAGTGTAAAAATTATCTTCCCTCAAGAAGGCGCTCCGACAGCATCGATGGCAAACCAACCTCCATTATCCGGTCCATTGTACGATGCACGTCGTAATCCAGCCTGTGAAGCTCAACGCTACCGCTTCCTTCAGTGTCGTAAACCGCGAATCCCGCGCGCCAGTCCCCATCGCGAGGCTGCCCCACACTCCCCGCATTGATTAAATACCGGTATCCTTCCTCAAGTTTGACTTCCCCTTCCGATACTAGAATATCCCTGCATAGCCCGGTCGACGGCTCGAAGCGGTAGACTTCCGGATAGTGCGTATGCCCGACCACGGTAATTCTGCATGGCGCGATCTCACGCGACCTCGCGGCCTGGAACGGCGAGTAAATATACTCATCGGGATCGAGAAGGCTTCCATGCGCGAGGATGATATCGTCGATCTGCTCCTGATCGCGAAGAGACCTTAGAAAATTGAGATTTTCCTGGGTCAGCACGCTTCGGGTCCAGAAAAGAGCCTCGCGCGCGAACTCATTGAAGGTTTCAGCCTCCACCGGGTCCAGAAGCGCCAGATCGTGATTGCCCCTGATCGTGACAGTCGAGAGGTCTCGAATAAGGTCAAGGACCTCATTCGGATGTGCAGCGTAGCCAATTACATCGCCGGTGCTTATTATCCGGTCGCAACGAAGGTTATCTATTCTGGCCAGCACCGATTGGAGCGCCGCGTGGTTCGAATGTATGTCAGATACAATTGCTGTTCTCACGAGTATTTTACCCAGGGGAAGAATCGTAGCAATCTACTGGTATAATATCAACGGCTCGGAGTGTGCGAATACACATCGGACTTAATCAACCGCCTGAAGAAATCTCTTTCAGGTTGAATTTTCTTATTATTCATGAATATATTTAAAATATTCAATATCTTATTGTACCGGTTCATGCACGGAATACGAAACTACAGTATCCGGAAACCATGCGTCCTCCCAGTCGAGAAATTTCCAGCCCGCTTCAAAAGGAATAGCCTGGAACATCAGAAGATATCCATCCCGCTTCAACGCCTGAAATGCGGGCGGCAGACTCGTCGCTACCGCAGGAAAATCGGCGTGGACAAGCACTTCCGCATAAACAGCGGTCCCGATTGTCCCGACACTTACGACTTCATGCCGGAAAATTGCCGTTGGATACTGGGCAAGTATCTCACTATAGAAATTCACAAGTTTTTCCGCATGCTCACCGTCCATCATGTCGCTTACATATTTTCTAATTGCCTCGGCATTCGGACCTGTCGGTGCAGAATCCCCCGAAACTCCATTTAAATCATTATCGACCTGTTCAAGCAGCGATGTCATAAGGCTGAATTCCTGCGCGCTCTCATCGAGTTTTTCCGGGGGTTGAAGCCCGATGATATGCTCGATCCTCGGAAGCGTATTCGTAGCCCAGCCGACAGCTTCCTGGGATGTCCCGTACAATGCAATCTGCCGGCAACTTGCCTCAGCGCGTCCCCACTGCCGCTGGTTAAGATAAATCGGGACCAGAAGCGAATGACACCATGCCACTTCCTCGGGTGTATCGAACAACAACAGGGCAAGGCCGAGCTGTTGTTCGGCTTCGCTCCAGTTTTTCTCGACACATGCGATCCAGCCGAGCGTGTAATAGCCGATTGCAAGCCCCGGATCGAGATCGACCGCCCTTTGGATTTCCCACAAACCCGTAACTTTTTCCCCCGACAAATACAGCCTGAGCCCTTCCTTAAGGACATTCAATGGAAGTTCCGGATCGCCCGACAATGGCGACAACGGAAGCCCCTGCACAAACACCTGCGCGAGTTCGGGATCGGATATCAGATTCGGCTCGGTCGTTAACTCCGTGATCCAGTCCTGCCGGATTGTTTCGAGGTCGGCGCCCAGTATGATCTCGACATTGGGCTGGGTAATCAACTCCTGGAATTTCTGACGTTCGTAAGTCCTTCGCACCCAGTTCAGAAAGCTCCCCAACTCCGCGAGCCTGACCGACCAATCCATATATGGGTTGTAATCCTTTTGGATAATATATTTCAGATCGACAAATGAATTCCCTGAGACCAACGCCCTGACAGCGTCATCGCATCCGATATAAATCGCTCCCTGCACCTCCGAGCTATCGACGCCCTCCGGTAATTCAGGATTAACCCACTCAATTTTTTCTGAAATCGCAACCGGGAGGCCCTCATTTACCCACGGCGCGCCAGCATGGCGGTTCATCGATTGCTGAAGGTCGTAAATAACCTGGTTACTCAATGGGGTCAGGAAATCGATATTCGCGCTGAAAGGAATATGATACTCGCGATGCTTTGGGTCCCAGTCATTTTCAGGATACATAACTTCCGCGCGGACAGCGTCTGCCGATGGGTACAGAAAAATGTGAAGCGGTTTTATGACGTCGAAATAGCAGTATGTTTCGGCAAGGAACAATGCCCCTTCCGCCTGATTTGCTAGATTATCCGCTTCCTCCTGACTAATCAGGTACGAAGCATAATGCAATACGACCAGCCCGCTTTCTGCGCGCTCCGGCATCTGGATTATTAAAATGCAGAACCGATGCTGCTTGGCGATTTCAAACTGGAGTTCCTGACTGCTTCCGAGATGGTACGCGCGATCCAGGTGCAGAAGCGCATTCCACGGATCTTCCTCGCGTATACTGGTCGCGTACAGATAATGCGCCCTCGCCGCAATTTCCGATTCATCGTCGAGATTCAGGCTTGTGAGGATTTCGCTTCTGCTGTGATCCACGATTCCTTTCTCAAGATACATCTCCCCAAGGGCCAGATGCGCCTCGGCGGAGTCGGGAAAATTTTCAACCATTCCGAGGAATGTATTGAATGCATCATCAATATTTCCCGCGTTGTAGTAACCCCACCCGAGATCGAGCCATTCTTCGAGCGTGAGCGACTGGCTCCCTGCATGCGAAGGCAGCATCAGAAAAAGGATCGCTATGCAGAGAATAACGAAACCCGCCCGACCTGGGCGGCATGGCATTTCCCGATTTTTCATGATAAGGCTCATAGGATACGAGTGGAAAATTTTATCGCGCACCGACCTGGATCTCATCGATTCCATTCGCCCTGTCAACGGTCAAAGACCCGATATTATCCCTCAACTTTTACGGCGTCGAGACCCCTTTCTACCGCAATATACAAATAGATATCGTAGCCCTCCGATTCCGATGAGTCCTGGATCTGCAACTGCTGATAATTTAACGGTGGTTTCGGACCGCACCCGGATATAAGAACTGATATTCCTGCGGCGATCAGAATCAAAATCAGGATTATTTTTACGCGCTCACGCATAGGTTGCCTCTCTGATTAATTAATATCGCATCAATCGCCATCAAGTCTGACATATGCGATCGACGACCTTGGTATGTGGAACTCAACTTCGGTTTTATGGACCTCGTCGGACTTTGGGATTCCGAACCAGAGGATATCCTCCCCCATCGCCGAACTTCCCCAGAACAGTACTCCGTCCGGCAGTGTTTCACCGGTTATGAGTCTTACTGTGACAACGCGGTTCAGGTATTGGCTGTCCATGGTTTTGCTATCCTGAAAATGAAATTTTATTTTTATTCTGTAATTATTGACATAAGGATACCATAAGGATACGGTATGTGTAAGAAGTTACCGCCAGGGTAACCATGAAACCGGCCAACTGGATATTCAAACGGTATTTTCCGGTATTATTACCATTACGGTATAATTACCAGTCCGGCCTGCCATGGTTGAATCGACTCAGGTTTGAAATTTTTGACCTCTTTACATATTATGTTTCGATCAGGAAAGATTTTTACACTTCTATTCTCATTCACAATCGTGGTCATGTGGTTCACGATGCCTTCCAGGATATTCGCATTCCCTGTACGAATCGACGAAGATTGTTTTTACGGCGAAGGAGAGCCCACTGGCGATGGATTAAGCTCATGGATGGGCTACGCGGTCGAGTTCACGCCTCCGTATGCCCCTTACACAGTCGATTCGATTTCAATATTCATTGATGACTTGAGGCTTATGCCTGACGCAGATCCTACGCTCGTAATTTCCATAATCGATCAGTTCGGAGTGTTGTGGCAGAAAACTCAGGTCCAATGGCGAAGCCTTGAAGGCCATCAGGGATGGGTGATGGTCGACCTTGCCGATCATGAATATCGCGGAAAATTCCTGATTATCATTCATTCCGGAATCAACCCTCCACGATCCGATTATGTTCCGGAGAATCCCGTAGCAATATTCCAGCTTGGAATCGATACAACCGATTCTTCCGAACACAGCTTCTGGTTCACATCGAACGATCCGCCTGAACGCAGCATGGACCCGGACCAGCTTTTAACTGGATGATAAGGGCGCAGTCGCCAGGTCTTGAAATAGAGAACACCTATATTAACATCACCATGGACGATATCAACGCGCTGTACGCCCCGCCCGAAATCCCAGCCCCGAATCCCGAATGGCACCTCCCGCCAATCGAAGGCGTTGGCCCTCATGGAATGGTCCATTGCCCGACAAGTCTCGCCGGGGTTACCTTTTATTACTATGAAGGAAACAGAGCGAAAAAATTCCTTACCCCTCATGACGGCCCGTGGGCGAGTTCCGATTTAGTCCGGACTCTCGCGGCAATGTGCGAGGAGATGTACGCGGAGGGGATAGTCGGAATAGAACATATCGGGATTTATAACGACAGGAATATCGAAGGGACAAATGTAAGATCTTCCCATGCGTCCGGCCTTGGCATTGATATCTCGGGTTTTCAGTATGCCGACGGGAGTACCTACATTGTCGAAGACCATAACGATCCCGAAGTGAGAGCCGTACTTGAACATATCAGGGATACGTACTTAAAGAAATATTTCCCGACAGTCCTCGACTGGCACTACCAGCGCCACAACAACCACTTCCACATAAACCTCCCATATCCATGCGCCGGAGTCGCATGCCACGGTTCCGATAAACAAAATCTGATTATTCAAAATTTTCTTGTGGAATTGGGCTCAGTCAGCAATACTGCTCGCCCTCGATCCAGACATGCTCCACTTTCGATCTCATATCGAGCGGATGCCCGGAGTAAATCGCCATGCACGCGAGCTTTCCCTTCTTTATCGACCCGTAATCCTTGTCGATATTCAGAAGCTTCGCGGGATTGCTTGTCATCATTTTCATAGCTTCGTCATCGGTACATCCGCCTCGGACACTCATCGACCCGCATAATCTCAGGTTATGGATCGGCATGACCGGATGGTCCGTCATCAGACAGACATTCACTCCAGCCTTGTTAAGCACATACGGTGCGCGCTCATCGCGATTTTTAAGCTCATACTTAACCCGTGCCGTATCCATCGGGCCGATGACCGCAGTCAGGCCGCGTTTCGCGATAAATTCCGGGATCAGCCACCCTTCCGTGCAATGCTCCAGAACAAGTTTGAATTTGAATTCCTCCGAAATACGGATCGCGGTTTCGATATCGTCGCGACGGTGTACGTGCCACCTCGACGGATACTTCCCCTCAAGCATCATCGCGATATGTTCCTTGCCAAGCTCGCGATCAAATTGTTTCTTCTCGGCTTTCTTCTTTCCACCCGGCTTTGTATCGGTTTTTTTTGCGTTGTCGCGTTTCTCGATGTAATTCTGGACCTCGATGAGGGTTTTCCTTATTAATCCCGCGTTTGCCATACGGGTATAAGGTGGTTTACTTAGCGACTGTCCAACCCTGAATGGATTTTCCCCGAGCGCCATTTTCATCCCGTGGTACCCGTCGATCAGCATCTCCTCGAGCGTTTCGCCGTAGCATTTAATTACCGAGCATACTCCGCCGAAAAGATTCGCCGACCCCGGAAAAGCGCCGACAGCTATCACGCCGCCGCGACGTGCATCCTCGAAGGCCATGTCTTTCGGGAAAACCGCGTCCATCGCGCGGACATACGCGGAGTTGAAATCGCCGTACTCGTTCCCCTGGTTCCCGATAACCCCGACCCCGTCCTCGAATAATCCGAGATGGCAGTGGGCGTCGATAAGTCCCGGCGCGAGAAATTGGTCGCGCTGAAGTTTTACAATTTTTGCATCCTTCGGAGTTGTAAGATTTACTCCCACACTATGGATTCTGCCGCCTTTTGTGATTACATCCACATTCGATTTGAATCCATCTTCGAGATAAACGGTTCCGCCTTTGAAATGGTACACGGCGAACCTCCTGGAGTTAAGATAGTTGACAATGGAAACTATTATACCAGAAATTCAGTTGAATGCAAATAGATTATCGCAAGATAAACGGTGACTTTCAGGAGTCAGTAAGATTCCTGGCAGCGGATGATATATTCACAACTTGCTGTCAGATTCATATTATATAATGTTGCTAAATTTTGAATTTGTGCTATTTTGAAAGCATCTAAGAGGTATGGGAGTTATTCATATGCTTAGAAAATGGCGCCTTCAGGCATTAAGGGTAGTAATATTCTGCTTTTTCATATTTAGTTGTTCGTCCGCCAGTGATCACCCAACCTCCGAAACTGTTACTGCCCCGGACTTAAGCGGTAATTATCAAACTTGCAACGATGCTGCCGAGGCACCTGGCTTCAATCCGCATTCCTTTATCGGATCGGGACAGATTTATGCCGATACCGAAGCCGGTTCGTTCGAGATTATCCCGGCACGGTTACCGTCGCTGCATCTGAATCTCCGTCAATTTCTTGAGGACGGCGCGCCATGTTCAGACTGCTTCAAAATATCATCGGTTAAGCATAATCCCGATAATACCTGGGATCTTGATCTCCAGATCACCCATCCGGTTCCCGGCGACAACACATTCACAGTATTCGACATGCGGCTTATCATGATGTTCCGCGGCACGAAAATCTGGCCTGCATCGGGACTTGAATCGCAGGATCCTGAAGGAACAGGGGGGTACGCGCTGAATCCCGATGGGTATACGACTATTTTCAATCCACTCGATTTTCCGCCCGGATCGGGACCGCCATTTTTAACATATACACAGGGAAAAATGGCTTCCCTGATTTATCCCGACAGTACCCTCAATCCATACATGGATTATTACAACGACGGAAGCAGATACATGACCTTCCCGGGCCAGTCGGTAACGCGTACATGGACAATAAAGCTTCCGACAAGCACATTCATTCTCGGCTATGCGGTCGACTGCTGCTGGGCTCCGCCGACTGTCGATCCGCCTCTTGACCCGCAGCATGACTTTCCCCCGGAAGCTAACAAACCTGAGCCGTTCTGGGTGATTGCTAACCAGCCAGGCATCCTGGGAAATCCTGTCGGATCGCACACGAACATACTTGTCGCTTCAGGGGACTGGCAGGGGGAGGTCGGCGAAGCGTGGATCGAGTGCCCCGATCTTTGGACAGGAAAAAAATTCCATCAATCGACAAGCGAAAATCCCCCGATCACCACTTACATAATCCCGGTCACGAACGAGACCGGGGCGCCGGAGGGTACTTATCGGGCTCTTATTGGTGTAACTGATCCAACGCAGGTCTCTTATCCCTGGGACTACACAACTTACACGTTTATTGATATCCAAATTACACAGACAGCCTATCCATGCTGCGCGACCGCGCCGGTCGCGGTTTTCGACCTCCCCGAACACCTTATTACCGGACAGGAAATATCGCTAATTTCTGAATCTTACGATCCCGACGGCGGTAGCTGCAGCCTGACGATAGAATGGGATCTTGACGGCGACGGGGCGTACGATGACGCCATCGGCGATTACGCTAACACCAGTTTCCCGTATGTCGGATTCTGGCAGGTCGGAATTCAGGTCACCGACTCCTGCGACCTGACATCGACTCTGGTCAAAGGAACCCAGGTTCATGCCGGGATCACAATGCAGGAGGACTCGGATTTCAAGGTTCTCGATACCAGGTATAACCTCATCGGGGCGGACCTTACCCCTTCGGCGGCATCCGCTTCCGTTGATTTATCCGATACAAACGGTCCATGGGATTTTACAGGGCTTCCGCTTACCGACACCGGTAATAACCTCGCGTGCATTTCCCCGGATAATCCCGATGTCCAGTCATGGGCAGCCGATATCACAGACCAGTATTTTTTCTTCTTCAAAGGCTTCGGTACATATAACGGCATTACCGGCAGCACTTATTTTGCACAGCGATACGATATCGACCCTGATCGCCTTGTATGGGTCGGAATGTACCAGGATTCCTACCTTGGCACATATAATTTCTTACCGCCGATGTTTATGGATTTACCGTTCTGGATTTTCTCTCAAGGGAGTTATTCCGTGGGAATTGCCCCGTACAGCCTTTCAATCGACTGGGAAGGATGGGGCGAAGGAAGGGTTACAGTTCCATTCGAGGGAATCACGAATGCGGAATGCGTGGTTCTCAGGTATAAATCAAAGGTCGGGAGCCCGGATATCAATGGCGGTTGTATGATTTATCAATGGATTCTTGATGACGGAGCGAGCGTCGCTTATGCCGTCGTGGCAAATTTCGACGAGCTGGGGATTCAGAATTTCGACGAAGACACGTGGACCGTCACAGGACAGGCACACTTCGCCGCTCTCAGCAGCATAGAGCCGTATTAGAATAATCCATTATTGGGTCAAGTGGGTTTGGGTTCAGGCTTTCCCTACATATTTTTAAGATCAAGTTTCACCAGCGCTTCGACGACCGACGGGTCGAACTGCATTCCGGCCTGGTTCTGGATATCCTTTAACGCCTCTTCCCTCGTCATCTTCTCCCTGTACGGCTGTTCGCTTGTCATAACGTCGAAAGCTTCCGCGACGGCAAGAATCCTGCCGGTGATTGGTATCTGGTCTCCTCTGAGTCCTCTTGGATAACCTTTGCCATCCCATCGCTCATGATGGCTGACGACCCCCTCGATAACTTCCGTCTGAAATCCAAGCGGTTTCAGCATAAATCTGCCAAGAATCGGGTGCTTTTTAATTTCCTGGAATTCATCGGCAGTGAGATTGCCGGGCTTCACGAGAATATTCTGGCTGACTCCGGCCTTGCCGATATCGTGCAGATATCCGGATTCCTGCACTGCCTCCACAAGTTTTCTTGAAAGGCCAAGTTTTTGAGCGATTGCGACCGCCATGCTCGATACACGTTCGGCATGCGCGCGGTACTGGGGATCATTATCCGCAAGATTTCCGGTCATTGAGTCGATCAGCCTCTGGTTCAACCGGAAAATCCGTTCCGACTGGTAACTGTGCTCAAGAAGCGATGCGAGTATGGAACATGTGACCTCGATCCATGTGACGGTCCCGGTATCGTATGCGCTGACATCGTTATGCTCAAGATTAAGGACGCCATGGATGCAATCGGAGTAAATAACCGGCACTGCAAGAAGCGTTTTCGATCCCGGCGACAGGCTCTGAAGCCCCGATTCCGTCACATCGTCGACCAGTACAGTGTACCCGCTTTTCAAGGCCTTAACTGCAGCGGATCTCTGGCTGTCGGCAATGTTGATTTTAGCTTGCTTCTTGGATCCGGAGTCGCTCGATGAGGTTTCCGAAAAGAACAGGATGTCCATGTCGGACTGGTAAATCAGAAGGTCGCCGCGCATGCTTCCTGTGGTCGTGCGAAGGCTGTCGATGATTTTGCGAATCAGCTCTGTACTGTCGAAAGGCCTCGCAAACGATCCCAGCGCATAACAGACTATGTCCTTGACTTCCTTAACTTCCATGCTTAATTCAGGCATATTGTTCCACCATCCAGACTTACTTCGCCTGTCTACTGATATATTATCGTGTTTTCGATTGGAAAAATTATTAATCCACCGGATATTTGATCTAATAACTGGTTTTATAACACTGGAAAATGTATATTCATAATGATTACAAGGAGAGGATGATATGAAAGCAACACGAATAATCCTGCTTTTATTGATTTCCATTACTATGTTCATCCTGATCTCATGTGCGGGCGGACAGACTTCCGGGTCGGATAGCAGTCAGGGCGTCAATGGGGATCAGGATGCGAATCAGGGTGCTGATGCCACTCTCGATTCCGGACAGCAGGGAGATATGGAACAGCAAGTTTCCATAACGGACATCCAGAAGGGTTTAAAGGTCTGGTTAAATTCCGGTTGCACCAATTGCCACCGGATCGGCGATGACCAGGGCGGGGACATCGGACCAGCTCTTACTGATATCGGGGATCGATTTACCTACCAGCAATTGGCTGCCTGGATACGTAATCCCCAGTCGGTTAAACCCGATTCCAATATGCCGGCCCAGAACCTGAGCGACGAGGACCTGGATTTCCTGGCAAGGTACCTGAGCATGTTGTCATCGGATACGGAAAATACCGGGACTACCGAAAGCAGGGGCATTTTTACCCCAGGGACAGATAACTAAACCGGCTGCCGGAGGATTTGGGGATAAGCAAGGGTTAATATAAAATATTATAATTAAGATAAGAATTGATATAAAAAGTCAAGGCGTCCGAAAATCAGGAATAGCGTATTCTTTCTTATCGATTTTTGATTTTGCTTGACTACGTATTTCTATATTGATAACCTTTCGTGACCAGTTCACGTCCCGCTGGTAAAATTTTACTGAATTCCGATATCAACTCACAGAAATATACTCCCGTGGAGGTTTAACAATGCTTCAGCATGTCACGCGAATTCTTGTCATCGCGATTATCCTAATGCTAATTGGTTGTTCCGGTGGGGGTAGTAGTCCTACTACACCTCCAGTCGACCAGAATCCCAACCCCGGGATAAATACCGACCCTGGCACTAACCAGGAAACGGTAACCGGTAGAATCCTCGGAAATTTCTATTACACTTCCGATGAAAACAATGAATTACTTGCCTGGGGAACAATCGTTGATACCAGCGAAGGCTGGGACTTCAGAATCGATTACATGGCCCCGAAATTAAAAGCTCTGGAGAGGGCTGAAAGTGAACGCCAGTCGCAGATGGGCTTCAACCTTACCTGGCTTAATCTGATCAAGTGCAACGTGAAGTATACGAACGCTGACCTTGACAGCACCGGCTTCCCGACATATGAGCCTGGCGATCTTATGATCTACGAGGTCAATTTAGCCAGTAATTTGCCAGTGACTTTGAAGAAGCTGTGCGCTTCGGCTACTCAAGTCGACCAGCATAGCCATCCACTGGCTCCCGATGCTATGGACACATGGTACAATTTCCAGATTCCGTACTCAGGAATTACCCTGAACGGCGACTGGTCGATTCCTGGAACCCTTGCCGATGGAAAGTACTTCACCAAAATCATCGTTGGTTACCCGATTTTCGGTGGGTGGCTATCAATCATAATCTTCGATGACCTTGCGGGAAGCTTCAAAGTCGGCGGACTTGTTTACTATGATCCGGTTGCCAAGGGTGTCACAACTACCCCAACCGTCATCGTGGGTGAAACCGTTCATGTCCAGGACAACGGTTCATACGATCCCGACGGCGGGACCATTGACAACTATGAATGGGACGTTAACGAAGATGGAATCACTGACTATACCGGTACATCGGCTGATTTCACCTATAGCACTACCGGGACAAAATACATCAACCTTACGGTAACCGACAATGAAGGCGCCAAAGACGACCTTACCGATGACCCCGGCGACGCTCTCATTGAGGTTAATGTAATTCCGCCACCAGTACCGCCTGTCGCTGTCGGAACAGCTTCAAAATATGAAGCCTACACAGGTGAAGACATTACTTTCGACGGCACCGGATCATATGACCCGAACGGCGGCTCAATTGTTCTGTATGAGTGGGATTTCGACGGCGATGGAATTTTCGAAGTCTATGATGCCCCGACAATCGCTCACTCATTTGATACCCCGGGAGTGTATATGGTAGACCTCAGGGTTACCAACGATGCGCTCCTCTCCGACACGCTGGGTCTCCCCACGGATGAACGGCTTGAAATTACAATTAATGCCGCTCCTCAGGAACCCACCGCATGTTATACATACGAACCCGATATCGCTATTCCATGCCAGGACATCACGTTTGACGCCTCCTGCTCCACCGATCCCGATGGAGATATCGTTTCATACGAATGGGATATCAATTGCGACGGCACGATCGAGTTCACAAGCGACAGCCCGATAGCAGTCTTCCCCTACACTCAAGTCGGGGATTTCTGCGTAAGGCTTGTCGTTACCGATTCGACCGGGCTGACCGGTGAATTTGAAGATACCGTATCCTGGGTAAATGCACTCCCGACCGCTGTCGCGACCGCCGATCTGTACGAAGTGGAAGTCGGACAGGACGTCCATTTCTCAGGTACCGATTCGCACGACAATGACTGCGACGGCGAAAGCATCGCCGGATTCGAGTGGGATTTCGATTACATCGGCACTTTCAACGCCGATGCATCGGGAGAAAATGTTACCCATTCTTACACTGACCCCGGTACCTATTACGTCCAGCTTCAGGTAACGGACGATGAGGGCGATACCGTTATGCTTGATAACGCCCTCGAAATCGCGGTCAATGAGCCATCGGAACCCCCGCATGCCTGCGCTACATGGAGCGTGTACGGCGGCGGAGATCCGGATGTCTGCGAGATGGTGTTCTTCGATGCCTCCTGCTCTACCGGTGATTGCAATATTTCCGAATATGCATGGGACTGGGATAATGACGGCACCTACGATGAATTTACTACAACCCCGGATGCTGTTCATTCATTCGATACTATTGATTCTCATCAAATACAGTGCAGAGTTACTTGCACCGACGGACAGACCGACACTCTTGATACCCCACTCGAGATTACCGTCAATAACGTACTTCCGACCGCAGTTATCGACGTAAATAAAACCGACGTCAAGGTTGGAGAAACCGTCGAGTTCGACGGCTCCATGTCGCATGATAACGACTGCGATAATATGGAAATTGTTGATTACCGATGGGATCTCGATGGAGACGAAGTTTTTGAATCGAACGGCGAAACCGTTGATCACTACTATTCTACCGCCGGCGATTACACTGTCACTCTCGAGGTTGAGGACGATGAAGGCGGAACGGCTCAGGACCAGGTCGATATTCATGTTTCCGACACTACCGGCCCGACCGCATGCTTTACCGTGGTAACCGAATATCCCATCGTCTGCGAACAGGTCTTCTTCGATGGATCATGCTCGACTGCAGGCGACGCCCCGATCTCTCAGTACGACTGGGATTTCGACGGTGACGGGACTTACGATTTCAACGGCACATCGCCCGATTCCGTCTGGTCCTTCTTCGATATCGGCGACATTGATATTACCCTTCGCGTAACCGATACAAACGGACTCACCGATACTTACATTGGCCAGGTTTCAATCGGAGACCTCGACCCTGTTGCTGTTCCGGACCAGACGGTCTACTACGTGGATGAATGCGATACCGTCGAGTTCGACGGAACGGGTTCTTACGATCAGGACTGCGACGGCGACATTATCATCTCCTACGACTGGGACCTTAACGGCGACGGCACATACGAGTCCACCGGCCCGAATCCAAGCTATGAGTACAATACTCCCGGAATTGTCGACGGCGACCTTATGGTTACCGATAATGAAGGCAGCACTGCTACCACCGGTTTTTCAATCGAAGTCAGCGATACGATGCCGACCGCCGTTGCAATCGTCGATGCTACCGAAATCGACGTCTGCGATTCAGTCGATTTCAGTGCTTCCGGCTCGTACGACGGCCTTTGCGGAAACGGCGGCATTGCTCTCTATGAGTGGGATTTCGAAGGCGACGGCAACTGGGTTGTCGATTCTTCTACCCCCAGCTACAGCTTTGAATATGTCGGGAATTTCACTCCTTCCTGCCGGGTAACCGATGGCGAAGGCAACACCGATGAAGTCGATCTCCCGACGATAACGGTCAATAACGTCCTTCCGACAGCGGTTATCGCTGCCGATAAGACTGACGTCCAGGTTGATGAAGTCATTAATTTCGACGGCTCCGGCTCACTCGACAATGACTGCGATGGCGCTGAAATCTCAATGTATGAGTGGAACTTCCAGGGTGACGGTATGTACTGGGTCGATGCCGGTCCGAACACAACACACTCCTACTCGGTTTTTGGAACTTACTACCCGCAATTAAGGGTTACTGATGATGAAGGCGGAATTGACACCGATTCTATGGAAATTAATGTTACTTCCATAACCGGCCCGACCGCATGTTTCGAAGGTCCGGTACCCGATCCGGTAGTTTGCGCTGAATTTACCCTCGACGCCTCATGCTCCACCGAGGGCGATGCCCCAATCGTGAACTATGATTGGGATTTCGATGGAGACGGCACTGCCGATTACTCCAGCGCAAGCCCGATTGCATCATGGACCTTTAGCGAAACAGGCGACCATGACATATGGCTTCAGGTTACGGATTCAAATGGTTACTCCGATGATGCGATAGGGACAGTTACAGTTGTCGATCTCGACCCTGTCGCTGTTCCGGACCAGACGGTCTACTACGTGGGTGAATGCGGTACTGCCAACTTCGACGGCACCGGTTCGTACGACCAGGACTGCAGCGGCGATTTTATCGTCAGCTACGACTGGGATCTTGACGGCAACGGCACATACGAAACCACGGGACCGACCCCGAGTTGGGAATATAACGATCCGGATACTGTTAACGGCAGTCTGATGGTCACTGATAATGAAGGCAGTACGGATTCAACCGCGTTCACGGTTGAAGTCAGCGATACGACGCCGACCGCTGTAGCAACAGTCGATATTACCGAAATCGATGTTTGCGGAGATGTTAATTTCGACGCTTCCGAATCATACGACGGACTCTGCGGAAACGGCGGCATTGCTCTCTATGAGTGGGATTTCGAAGGCGACGGCAATTGGGTTGTCGATTCTTCTACCCCAGGTTACAGCTACGATGACGTTGGAAACAGGATTCCTTCATGCCGCGTTACGGATAACAAAGGCAACACCGATGAAGTCGATCTTCCGTCGATCACGGTCAGCAATGTACTGCCGACTGCAGTCGCTACTGCCGACAAGACCAACGCGAAGATCGGCGAGTCCATTTTCTTCGACGGCTCCAACTCTCACGATAATGACTGCGACAACATGGAAATCGTTGAGTATCGATGGGATTTCAATGACGACGGCACGTGGGACGCTTACGACATCAATGTCGAATTCGCTTTCGACTATGCCGGCGATTACACTGTCACACTTGAAGTCCAGGACGATGAAGACGGCACAGCCCAGGATACAGTCGATGTACATATCTCCGATCTGACCGGTCCAACCGCATGCTTCATTACTCCGGCGGACGACCCGATCGTTTGCGAGCAGTTCTTCCTCGATGCATCATGTTCAACCGCTGGCGACTCCCCCATCTCAAATTATGACTGGGATTTCGACAACGACGGAACTTACGATTATTTCGGTACAACGTCTGACACAGTCTGGACCTACGATACTGTCGGCGACCATAGCATCACTCTTCGTGTCACAGATACAAATGGCCTAACCGATACTGTGAACAATACAGTCACCGTTGTCGATCTCGACCCGGTCGCTGTTCCGGACCAGACGGTCTACTACGTAGATGAATGCGATACCGTCGAGTTCGACGGAACGGGTTCTTACGATCAGGACTGCAGCGGCGATTTTATCGTCAGCTACGACTGGGATCTTGACGGCGACGGCACATACGAAACCACGGGACCGTCCCCGAGTTGGGAATATAACGATCCGGAAACTGTTAACGGCAGTCTGATGGTCACCGATAATGAAGGCAGCACCGACACGGTTTCATTCGATGTTGAAATCGCGGATACTGCCCCGACAGCGGTTGCGACCGTCGACAAAACTGCCGTCAATGTCTGTGAGGAAGTAAACTTCGACGCTTCCGAATCATACGACGGACTCTGCGGAAACGGCGGCATTGCTCTCTATGAGTGGGATTTCGAAGGTGACGGCACATGGATCGTGGACGACAGCAAAGTCAAGTACAGCTACGATGGTATGGGAAACAGGATTCCTTCCTGCCGTGTTACCGATAACGAAGGAAACACCGATGAAGTCGATCTCTCGATGATCACTGTCGGACAGAACGATCCGACAGCCTATGGCGTGGCTGATAAGTACGATGTAATTATCGGCGAATCCGTAGAATTTGATGGAACAGGATCGACGGATAACGACTGCGATGGCAATTACATCGCAGATTACGAGTGGGATGTTGATGGCGACGGCACATACGACCTGTCCGGCGATATAGTCAGTTATTCCTATTCAGCACCAGGCGACTACGCTCCAAAACTCAGAGTAACTGACGATGAAGGCGCTCAAGACACGTACACTCTCGACACAATCCACGTCGGAACAGTACCTCCAATTGCCAAGGCTACATTTATTCCTTCAACTACAAACCCGACCGAATGCATGTCAATCGAATTTATGGACGATGGCTCGTACGATCCTGACGGAGGCTTGATTGTCAGTTATGAATGGGACTGGAACAATGACGGTACTTACGATGAGTCAGGCACCGATGTATTCCATACATTCAATACACCTGACAACTACACGGTTGGATTCATGGTTACCGACGATGATGGAGAAGTTGGTACTACTTCACTTTCGGTTACTGTCACCGACACGACCCCGACTGCTGTCTCGACAGTCGATAAAACCGAGGGTACTACCGATGATACGTTCAACTTTGACGGCTCATCTTCAACGGATGGCGACTGCGGCCTTGCCGGACTGACACTTGACTGGGATGCCGACTGGGATGGTCTCACATTCACTGTCGACCATACCGGCACTACTATGGCAATTTCCTATGATGCTCCTGGTGAGTACGATGTCCTGCTGAGAGCCACTGACAATGAAGGCAACATTGTCTACGCCACGCCTATCCATATTACGGTCACTCTGACCGGATGCGCCCAGGGCATCCACATGTTTAATATTTTCGATCCGGCATCGACCCGTAGTCTTGTCGCAGGTTACTCCAATATTGCATTCTCAATTGTGCCTCGCGCCGATATCGCTTACTTCGAAGCCGGCGTATTCAAAGGTCACGGAATCGTACAGGGCGGCTATCACAGCCTGACACGATTCAATCCCAATGCGGACAGCAACAACCCGATCGATGACAATATCTACACCGTCAAGACCGGCGGCCCGGAAACTGGTACCGTTATCGTGACTTCACTTGATGCCAGCCCATTGGATAGCTATGTAGCCGTAGTAACGTCAGATGAGCCTGGCACAATTCGCCTGGTCGATGCAACAATGCTTGCCGGTAACCCGGTGCTCTACACTTACAATATTGGTGCGTCTGCCAAGATAATGGCTGCCGACTTCAACTCCAACGGCGACCTCTGGATTGTCGCAAAAACCAGCGATACCGCCAATGTTAACATCTGGCATGGAAATTACGTCGGCGCTCCGTCCTATTACAACAACTGGGTACACTACGACATAAATACTTATACCGGAAACGAGTACGATATCTTCGATATCGCAATCGACATCACGGATCAGCTACTGTACATCTTCGATGCCGGTCCTGATGGTCTCGGACGAGTTCAGGGATTCAATATCGCCACTCTTGCAAACGTGGTGACTGTCGGATCCCTGTTCACCAACCTGGACTATGAGTCCAGTTCAGCTTACGGTTATGCGATCTACGGCGATATCGAGATCGACCATGTCAGCCCTAATGAAGATTGCCATATCATTATTTACGGTAGAACATCAACCACCACTGCTGAAATTCATAAGTACGATAAGACCATGAGCCTGATCGACACCGCTTATTACGGCGGCACAGTATGGCCATCGATGACCATCAACCCGGCTGCCAATATCAGCGATCGCGATCTAATGTGTCCTGGCCAGGATGCTCTCGGCTTCTGGTTCGCGGATTATTATGAATAAGGGTTATTAATTGAAATTAAACAGCCCCCGGTGATAATCGGGGGCTTTTTTTAACATGGCTCGTGCAGATACGCTGTAAAGGTAGTGGCGAAAAAGAACGCGGTTCGCAGGGCAGGCTTTCCAGCCTGTCATTGAAACCATGATGAATAATGGCAGGCAGCGACAGACTGGAAAGCCTGTCCTGCATGGTGTTTAAGAAATTCAGGTTTTTTCAGCATTACCTTTTACGCGCCATTACATTGAGCGCCGGTTTATCGAAGAAGCCACTGAAAAACCCCTTAGCTATGTGCATATGAACTTGCTGAGGATATTGGATGTCCGACCGGGCGAAACTGTCGGGGATATTGCGCAGTATATGAAGGTCAGCTATCCTGCCGCGACTAAAACTATCGATAAACTGGTCCGGCTAGGGCTTTTGAAGCGTCGCGAGGATCCGCAGGACAGGCGGATTGCCCATCTGCATCTGACCCCCTCCGGGAAAAAAATGGTCGATAAATATGACAGTTTGAAAATGCAGGAAATAACCAGGATTCTCGAAGATTTCGGCGCTGAGAACGCTTTAAATCTTAACAAGCAGATGCACGACCTGTCCTCAGCCATAGTAAAACTTGTACCGATCGCAAAATCAGTTTGTCTGCAATGCGGGACATACAATCCCGACGAATGCCAGATGAATTCCGGAACAAAATCGTGCGGCTATCTCGACGCGAGAGATGCCGAATAACCTTCCATTTTTCTTAAAACAAACGCAACGCTTCAGCCATAAAGCAGGATTTTCAAGTGAGAGGAGGGTGGTGGCTCCTACAAACCGGAACACCATGATAATCGCCAATTACTCATGGCTGCCGGGGGTGCGAAGGTTTGTAGGCGCCACCAGCCTTTGTTTATTATATTGTCATTTAACTGAGAGGTTACGGTCAATATAAAATAGTCCACTACTCAATCTTCTGCAGCCTGTGTTCCATAATCTGCTTGAACAACCCGCCGCATTTGGGACATTCCAGAGCGTCGTATAACTCGGACTGGCAGTCCGAGCACATCATTGTCCTGCATCTTGGACAGATTACCCCTTCGAACAATGGCTCGAATAAATGGCCCTCGCTCCCTGAGTAGAAAAACGCGCCCATATCCTCGACAACGCTGCCGAGGGACATATCCATGGGCTCGATTATTTTCTCGCATTTACTGCATACGGGAGTCTTGTAGCGGAGTTTTTTCCCCGGCTTCTTCCTATCGTTCTTACGTCCGAATAAGTTCACAGAATCACTTCTCCAACTACTTCGTAGGTCCTTCTGATTTGAATTATAACACGATATATGGGTAATTATCGACATTTTGGAATCCGAATTTCCCTAAAAATACTCTTTCGATTCGCTGACCTGAAACCCCTGTGAACGGAAAAATATTACCGCGCCGCGGCAATCCCTGTTCACTTTAAGATGTACGCGGGGTAACTTGCGATCCCTCATCGCCCACAACGCCTTGATCAGGACACGCTGGCCTATCGCCATCCTGCGATGTCGCGGCGCGATTCCGATTAAATTTACGATCCCCTCAGGCCCGGCGGGTGAACTCGAACACACCATCAGCCCGCACGGCTCACGTCCGAAAAATACGAGCCATGAAACGCCCGACAGGAATCCTGCGGCATTGACAATCTCATTCAGCATGAGAAGGCAACCATCTTTCGAAACGAGATCGGAATAAACCGGAATATCGGGAGAGTCGGAAAATGAAACTGCCAGCGCTGCCGCGAACGCAGGCATCAACGGGGGAAACCACGGCTCAACACGGTACCCGAACGGCAGCGGATAATCGTGCGGAAGCTCAAGCAGATCCCTGTACATTGTGAATCTTGTGATCCCTTTTTCCGGCTTCTCAAATGGGTCCATATTAAACTTCGATAACCTTCGATGGCAAAATTCGTGCCTGCTCCAGTTTTCCTAACCCCCCATCGCTTTTCGGTAATCCGAGAGGAACCTTTCAATTCCGATATCCGTCAGCGGGTGATTGAAAAGTTGCTTAAGTACATTAAATGGAATTGTCGCGATATCCGCTCCCATTTCGAGCGACTCGATCACATGGCGGACGTTTCTCACGCTCGCGACAATTACCTCGGTCTCGTAGCCGTAATTCGCGTATGCGTTAAGTATTTCCTCGACAAGGTACATCCCGTCGCCGCCTATATCGTCTATTCGCCCTACAAAAGGACTGACAAATGTCGCTCCGGCTTTTGCCGCGAGAACCGCCTGTGTGACACTGAAAATCAAAGTAACATTGGTTTTTATTTCCTCGCCTGAGAGTGTCTTTACTGCCTTGATTCCGTCGGGCGTCAACGGTACCTTCACAACAACATTCCCGGCAACGGAAGCCCATTCCCGCGCTTCTCTCACAATTCCCTCATAGTCCGTAGCAAGAACCTCGGCGCTTACAGGACCCGGGGTAATTTTACAAATTTCCCTTACCGTCTCTTTGTAATCGCGTTTTTCCTTCGCTATCAGGCTGGGATTCGTCGTGACTCCATCGAGAACCCCCCATGACGCCGCCGTCCTGATTTCATCGACATTCGCCGTATCAATAAAGAATTTCATTCAATGTCTCCTGTTCGATTGATATTGGCTGACCTCACCCCCTGCCCCCTCTCCACATCGTGGAGAGGGGGAACGGGGGTGAGGTATTGAAAAAAAGATAATAACAAGCTATAGCTATCAATGCAAACCGTTTATCCCGTTTCCACCTTGCCTGAAAACTTAATGAAAATACTTTCTGTACACATCCTCCTGCCTTATAAAGCGTAACCCAAGGCTCTTGTACAACGCCAATGCCCCTGTATTTTCCGCGTCGACATCAAGCTCCACCGCTCGCGCTCCGCTTTCATATACTCCCCTCAGCCAGCGGGTCAGAAGCGCCCTGCCCCATCCCGCACCCTGATGATCCGGGTGAACCCCTATAGAAACCAGGTAGGCCATCCGTACCGCATGATTTGAATAATCGGGCATCGCCTGGCCGAAAATATAACCGACCGCTTTCTTTCCCTCGAACGCCGTAAGGAGTATCGCGGGATCGAATAATTTCCCCTGAATAATTTCCTCCCACTCCTCCTTTTTGGGCGGCTGATAATCCCAGTGATCCTTGAAAGCGGATGTAAAAAGCTCCATGAGTATTGAAATGTCTCTGAAATCGCCCCACTTCCGAATCTCTCTCCCGGGTGGAATCTCAGAAACAGGAATCGCGCCAATGAGTGGAAACAAGCGGCAACGCTGGTAAGCTTCCATCCTGGTGAATCCGGATTTAATATATGCAGATTCCCAGGACGGAAATAGCGATCTGCCTTCAATATAACCCGAACCTGATTCTCCTGCCCGCAGGATGGACCTGTCGATGACTGTTTTTAATATCATCTCCAGATCGGAAACGTCCGGGTCGACATATGGACCACGGAGGTACACAAAATCCGGTGCGGATTTCGTATAGAGCCATGCAAACCCCTGTATTTCTTTTTCTGAATTCCGGGTATCCTTTGCAATAATCAGAATATCCCGACGGGGGTCGATATCGGGAAGCGCAAACACGGCTTCCCAGTGAGACAGTTCCCCGAACCCATCCAAACCTCTCGTATGGCCAGCGAATCGGGTGAAAACCGCGGTAAGTTCCGGGAGCAAATCCGGCCTGTATTCTATAAACACAGGGAGCCATTTTATTGCTTAATGGAGGGCTTTAGCAAGCGCCTGAAAAGGATAGCCCACCAGGGGGTGGTGGGCGTTAGCGGGAAAAGGTGCTAAGGAGGATCATATATGTAATTAGAAAGGTTTTCGAAAAATCCGGCTGCGAATCGGGGAAGACCACAGCCGGAACGGACGTAGGAGATATAGGCCTAAATTTACTATTTTCCGATCCGCCTAACCCCTTTATCTCAAAATTAAATCGATGGCGATATGTTTTAACAATATTAAGTACTCAAAAACCATGCCAAATCAACCCTGATGGTAAATCCTGCCAGTTTCATTGTACAATACCTTCAACCATTGATTAATACTTGCATCTCGCTACCTTCAATAATTAAGCAAGTTGTTTATTACTTAATTTAGAGAAGTTAATAGGTGCATTTTGCACCATTTCAAAAAACCTGACGGCGCAAACTGCACCAGAAAAAACCGTCCTTTTTCTCTCAGGACGGTCAGTAAGTGTATATTTAATTTTATGTCAATTGGCTTTCACGTTGCTACATGGTCGCTGATACCGCTTGCATTTCCTTTCCCACTGCCGGCGGCGATCCTCTGCTTCCATTCCACCTTGTCGATCTCATCCTGGAGGGGTTCATTCGCGAGATAGTGACGAAGGTTATTCAACCAATTTTCATGGGTCCTTGCCCAGAAATGAGGCCCGATCCCCGCAATCCTTGGCGTGATCAGGGTACCCTCGAGGCGCCACAGGTAGCTTTCATCCGGAAGCGGTTCATGCTGGAATGCATCAAGCCCGGCGCCCGCGAGCTTGTGATCCATAAGCGCTTCGACCAGCTCGTCCTCATTGACAGCGCTTCCACGGCCAACATTGAAAAAATATGATGCCTTTTTCATCTTTGAAAACTGTTCGTATCCCATGATTGGGTCCGAATCGCCGGTTTCGGGTATACAGCACACGAGGAAGTCGCTTTCCTCCAGAAGCAATGGGAGATCTTCGGGCGATCCAAGGTAATTTATATAATCCGGCTTGTTATTGGGGTCGCGACGGGTTGTTGCAATAACTTCCATACCAAGCGCATGGCCGCGTTTAGCAAGCTCGCGCCCGATCCTTCCAAGCCCGATGATTCCAAGCGTGGATCCGACCAGTTCCTTGAAGTCCGGGAAATGATCCCATGCGGTGCCCCTTGCCCAGTGTGCGCGCATCTGGTTTCGAACGCAGATATGGAACTGTCTTGCGAAGTACAGCATCATCCCCAGGGCATGTTCGGCGATCGCGGCGGCACGGGTGCCCCTCGACATGGTCAGCCGTACGTTGCTTTCCAGGAACGACGGGAAAAGCTGTCCGATAATATCGCCGGACGCTGAATGAACCCACTTCAGGTTTTTCGCAAGGGCGAAATTTTCCTCGGAAAGCGACCACCCGAAAAAAACATCGGAGTCCGGAAGATGCTCCCTGAGTTGTTCATCGCTCGCGACATTCACGACTTCGGCGTCGTAGGCCAGAGCCTTTGTCTCGCCCAGAGCCCATTCGGGATAATTCCAGAGCTCGTAACGATGATCGTAAAGCTCGATAAGGATTTTCATTTTTAATTTTTACCCTCCGAAAACATTATGGTACCATAGCCTATCATTCCGCTAAAGAGCTATTAGCAATGCTGAATAAATAATGATTGAAAATAGCAAAGAAATTTCCTTCTATATAGCATGGCAGATTGAGAGGGCAGCATATATCGGCCTGTTTCTTGAACTACTCGGCCTGTTCGCATTTTTATCGCTATGGTGGCATCAGGATCGCGCATGGCGATACCTTCGATGGATATTCGTCATCTATTTTTTTGCGATGATGGTCATTCCGGCATTAATTTCATTTCTATATGGCTGGGTATCCGAAGACCCAATGCTGAACATGAAAGCTTTCCTGGTAAGGTCGGGGCTGGCAGGGATAATCATCAGTGCCGGAGCGATAGGATTTTTGATCTTTGACTATTACAAAAAACTAATCGGGTTCGACCATTTCAGCCCCGAATCATGGACCGCATCAAAGCCGAATTTCAGGCAATGGTTCGGGCTTGCAGTAGCGTTCGCGGCTATATGGAGCCCGTTCGTTCCGTATCCCGGCAGTACAATTCAATCGCTTTTCACTTATGGCTTTCCGACGTCGTTCGGTGTGACCCTCACCCCCACGATTATTTTCCTGTGCGGTTTGATTTCGGCGGGTAGCAGGCATCCGTCTTCACAATCGCTGATCATTCCGGGAATTCTCATAGTTATTAGCGCGCTAGTCGTGGATCCGATAACGATCCATGCTCTTTCTTACGCGCTGGTTGGGATAATTTTTATCATATTTGGAATTCTAAATTCAAGGCAAAAATACCGCATTTCGGACTAATTTCTGGTAGATTGTCCATACAATGTCACCCGCTCCGGAACATGATAAGGACGGTACACAAAGAGATCCTCAGAATGCGGCGATCTGTTTCCCTATTTATAAATCGGAGGATTTTGTCGTGCAGATATGCCCGAGGTTCTGGCATATGCCAACCGGCTTCAAAATGGAGTAGCGAACCAGTTTAAAATTCGCGGGATACGATGTTGTCGAGCATGCTTCTGAAACTCAATGCCGCCTGGCAATCCGGAAGTTGCTCAAGATACCCGTAGGCGATATCCGCATGCTTTTTGACCAGCGACTGAGCGTATATTAATGAGCCGTTCGATTTTAAAAAATTGGATATTTCGTCGATTGCGCCGGTTGAGATATCACCCTGTTCGAGTACCGGCAGGTATTTTTCGGTGAACTTTGTGTTCGATGCCAGCGCATGGATAACCGGGATTGTATAAATCCTGCCCCTGATATCCGATCCACGGGGTTTTCCGGTTGCCCCGGGATCCGCAAAAAGATCGAGAAGATCGTCCGATAACTGGAATGCAAGCCCGAAATTCAAACCGAATCCCTCGAGCTTTTCCCTGTAGGTCGATTCGGCCCCGGCAAGGTAACCCCCGATTCTCATGGCGAATTGAAAGAAGCTTGCCGTTTTCAATTTGATGATTTCGAGGTGTGTCCGCTCGGAAACCTGCAAGTCCCCGGTATAGGTGATTTCCTGCATCAGCCCTTCAGACAAATTCCTACATAAATCCACGAAAAAGTCGATGATCCTGATATCCTTCTGGCGCGAAATTAACGTGTAAGCAAGAACGAAGAAATGGTCGCCCATTATCACTGCGCTTTTATTTCCCCAGACTGAATTCGCGGACTTTTTACCTTTCCGCGTCCCCGAACCGTCTATAACATCGTCATGGAACAGGCTTGCGCTATGGATCAATTCGGCAGCCGCCGCGCAATCGATAGTACCGGGAAGCAGTTCATCGACAAATAATTTCTGGCTTAGAAGAATGAAAATCGGACGGAGACGTTTCGCGTAACCGAACAGCATATGCCGCCCGATGGAATCCATCATCGGGTTGTCGGAACGCACTGTCTCGCTTAGCAGGTTTTCCACATGCTGGAGCATCTCCCCGACCAGGGAATCATGCGTAAAATAATACTGGCTCTTTTCTTCTTCCTTCAAAGAACGGTTCGGGACAGTATCTTTAGACTCCATGATGTCCGGTTTCAATGATGCATCCATAGATTAAATACTCAAATTCGGATTATAACACAATAATGCTTTACGAATAGGCTGATTCAAGCCATTTTTAATTTCCATCCGGAAAATTTTTACCTCTTTTACTTTTTTGTTTCCATTGTTTCAGAGCTTTTAAGAATCGCGCCGATTATTTCCGGAAATCCCGACCAGTTCCCTCCGACAGCATATTTCACGCCTTTGCCTGAAGGGACAAGGCTTATCCTCCCCATCCGGTATGGGAAATACAGGGCGACTGTAAGCCCGATTATCAGCAATAACCCGCCAATATATGCGAATATTAACCCGGGGTCATGGACATATTGAAGGATCGTGTACTCAGTGACGGAATCGAGGGATATTTCGACTCCCCCCACGGTTATTGGCATTCCCTCCGATACATAGCCAACGAGAATCGGACCACCCATTTCGGAGCTGCCATAATCAACCAGCCTGACCGTGAATGGAAGATCCGTTTGCGTTCCGTCGTTTGATTCATATACGCCGCCAACAAAATCAGCAGATGTGACTGTAACAACAATCCCAAGCTGTGGAATCTCCATAGGCTGATCCATGTATGTTTCCAATTGCGTCCTTCGCTGATCCTCTCCGTAGACCGAAAAACTAAGCTTCGCATTAACCGATGACTGGAAATATGAAACACCCATGTATCGAAGGGGACGGTTGACCTCTATCGTCTTATCCATTAAAACCTGGCTGTTGCCATCTGGGTCGGGTTTTACAATCTGGAGGTGGCTCATATAGTCCGACGGCATGCCGTGATAATCTACAGGGAATCCGGTTTCGGGATCGATCCCGGGAAAATCGCGTTCACGGTAGACGTTCCAGTACTCGACCAGCACGATTGACGCGTTGGACTGGGGTTCGTACCGGGTATTATTTTGGGAAGCGAGTTCCTCCAGGTGTTTTTCATTCGCGATACTCCGCATCTCCCCTTCCTGGAGTGCCATCACGCCATCATATCCCGCGATCCTGTTGTCGCCGATAATCCCGCCGACAAGGATCAGCGCGAGCGACGCGTGAAAAATTACCGATACGATATGGAAAAATGAATTCTTGCGTACGAAAAACCACGTTGTGCCGTCTTCTCCAACTTCATCGAAGATCTGGAATCCTCGTTTTCCGACTGCCTTCCTGACCATCGCGCTTACAGGTTCGATTTCACCAGCGACAGACCCGCTCCCAGAATGCTTCATCTTCATTATGCTGTCGCTGCCGATTTTCGGCCTGATCAGTTTCAACAGCCTTCGGCTGACGAAAAACCGGTCCCATGCGCATAATAAAGACGATATCGCCAGAACCGCCATAAGCGTGAAATAAAGCCCGCTCTCGAAAATATCGTACAACTCAAGCCTGACTATGAAGGTGTTGTACAGGAATTCCTTGAAGCTGTTCACGCCGTCGGACGCATCCACATGGAACAGATTCGCATATATGCGCCCGAATTCAATGGGATCGTTCGACAAATGCAGTTGCGGAAGAATCGTCCCTATAAGGGTGAAAATAGCGAGGATGACAATCACCCAGATCGCGAATTTCAGCGATCGCATCAGTCTCGGGATCTCTATCAACGCCTGAAGAAAAAGGTCTATCAGACCGTAACTTTCATCCGGATTACCTTCATCTTTGTTGCCGTCGGTTAATTTATCATTTTCCATAACCGTGACCTGTATTCAGGTCTTTATTTCCTCTTTGATTCGGGCATTTATTATTTATTAAGCGCATTCTGAGTGTATCATCATTGGCAAATCCCGGTAGCCAAATCCCGGTAGCAGCTATCCCGGAGCGTTAGCGGAGGGTAGCTGCTATCCGGGATTTGCTAAAAATGCTTTGATGGTGCACGGTTCAGTATTTTATTCTTTAAAGCTATTCTCCATTATCCTCAACAATGGGATAACCGACTGTCTCTCCGGATAGATCCAACTCGGCAAGATGGTGGGAGAGTATCTTTAATTCGCTCGAAATATCCACATGCATTACCGCTATATCCGGCGGGGCTTTTATGCTGACCGGCGCGAAATTCAGAATCGCCTTGATCCCGGATTTCACCGCAAGATCGGCCACCGCCCTTGCCGCCGGAGCGGGGACTGTGAGAATCGCGATCTGAATATTTTTCTCCTTAACAAGATTAGGAAGATCGTCTATGTGAAATATGTGAACTCCCGACCGGGAGCTTCCCACTTTTTCCGGGTCGTCATCCAGAAGAGCCGCAATCCTGAATCCCTTCTCATTCAAACCCTTGTATCTCAATAAGGCCGTTCCAAGATTTCCAACGCCGATTATCGCGATTGCCCACTGGCGATGAAGCCCGAGAATTCGCCTGAGCTCCTCGGCCAGCTTCGGAATACTGTATCCCATTCCGCGCGTACCGAACTCGCCGAAATAAGCAAGGTCCTTGCGAAGCTGCGACGGTTTCACGTTAAGTTCGCCCGCAAGCTCCTCGCTTGATACGGTCTCGAATCCCTTTTCCTGAAACTTTTCAAGCGCTCTCAGGTATCGGCTTAACCGTTTCACTGTCACCATGGGTACGCGCTTTAAATGTCCATACTCAGCCATGTTCTTGCCCGCTCCAATCCGTACGGATTTTACTTCAGCAACAATTCCTGAAACTTTTCATTGACCAGTTTAGGATTCGCCTGCCCACCGCTTTTTTTCATCGCAACCCCGACCAGCGCGCCGATCGCGTTAACTTTTCCTTTCCGAATCTGCTCCACCACCTGTTGATTTTCCTCTATTACCTGTTTCACCAGTTTGGTTAATTCATCCTCATCCGTAACCTCGCTCAAACCCTCGCGCTTCACAACATCCATGACCCCCCCGCCCCACTCAAGGATTACATCGATTACCATCCTGGCGCTCGCGCTTGAAAGTTCATCTTTCGCAACCATCTTAACAACCTGCGCGAGTTTCTTAGGCGTAAGCTCGGTCTGATCCAGAGACTTTCGGGTTTTTTTCAGGTATTCGAATATCGGCCCAATCATCAGATTCGCGGTTTGAGTACCCTGCGCGCCGTGAGTATGGACCGCTTCCACAAAAAAGTCCGCGATAAAGTACGGATTATCCTCCGGGGAACCTGTACCGGACATCAGAAGGTCGGCGCCATACGATGATACTCCGAATCGTCCGATCAATGCACGTACGCGCCTGACCGGAATGTCCTCAAGGTCGAACGCAGACTCGTCAAGTACTTCTCCGTCGATTAACAGGTCGGGTAAATCAGGTTCCGGGAAATAGCGATAATCTGCCGCGCCTTCCTTGTAACGCTGATGAACGGTTTTTTCTTCCTTTTCATCCCAGCCGCGCGTTTCATGCTGAATCGGAATACCTTTTTTCAGGTCTCCAATCTGGCGCTTGATCTCATAATCTATGCTCCGCTCAACCGCCCGGAAACTGTTCAGATTCTTAACTTCAACCTTCGTCCCGAATTCCTCGGTATCGGACAGATGTACGGAAATATTCACCTCGCACCTGAAACTTCCCTCTTCCATATTGACGTCGGATATTCCGAGAAACCTTAAAGTACGCTTCAGCTCTTTCAGATATCGCACAGTATCGCGCGACGACTTCAATACCGGTTTGGTGACAATTTCCAGAAGCGGAATTCCGGCGCGATTGAAGTCGATCAGGCTTCCATGCTGAGCGTCATGAATCAATTTGCCGCTGTCTTCCTCAAGATGAACGCGCTCGATTTCAATTCCCGCATCGATTTTATCTTGCTCGTTCAGAAGCTCAAAAACTCCATCGGTCCCGATCGGGTACTGATACATCGTGATCTGATAACCCTTGGGAAGATCGGGATAGAAATAATGTTTTCTTGAGAACTGAGCCGTCTGAGGTATGGTGCATCTCATTGCGCGGGCAGCTATAAGACCGAGAATCACCGCCTGACGGTTAACCCTCGGAAGGCTTCCGGGCATACCCATGCACACCGGACAGACATGGGAATTCGGCTGATCCCCGTAATGCGTTGAACAAGGGCAGAACATCTTGGCCTTCGTTTCAAGCTGGGCATGAACCTCGATTCCAATTGTCGGTATATACTCGGTACTCATAGCTGATTCATCTTAAATATTTATTTTACTACTCAATAAATCGTTACGCATGGTACGTTTCCTGTCATTTTTTCGCGGGTCTTGAAAATCCTAGACGTGCTCCCTTTCGAAAGCCCTGGCCGCGCGGAACAGCCGCGATTCTGCGAATGGCGGAGCTGTTATATGTAACCCGATCGGAAGCGCGGTCGCAGGTTTTCCGAAGCAATTTTTCTGCCTCGATTTTTCAATTTTTGCCGTAAGATCGTCGTCAAGATCGGTCCAGCCGCCATTGATCGATATTCCCGGCACTCCCGCCATGGACTGGAGCAGGACAAACCGGTCGGCCTTGTACATATCCATCGGATCATTCATCGCCGATCCAAGCTTGAACGGCGGCGTCGGGGTTGTCGGATTGATTATTACGTCGACGTCCTTCCATAACTGATCGAGTTCGGCGCGAACTTTCGCCCTGACCTTCTGCGCCCTGAGATAATACGACTCGTAATATCCCCTTGAGAGCACAAAAGTGCCGATGAGAATCCGGCGTATCACTTCC
>JAPKYR010000320.1 GCA_026394215.1 bacterium | reverse complement strand
TTTTTTGAGATAGGTCCGAAGGCTTATCTGTATGGTACGGAAGTTCTTAAACTTGCCCGACATGCTGACAAAGTCGGCAAAAAGTATGCTGTTCAAATAATTATTACCCCTCAATACGTTGATATTCCGATACTTGCACGTGAGATGGAGAATGTTCTGGTATTTGCCCAGCACATGGATTCGCTGGAAGTGGGTAGAGGTGTTGGTTCTGTTCTGCCTGAGGCGCTTAAAGCAGCCGGCGCCGTTGGGGTTTTGTTGAATCACGCCGAGAAAAGAATATCGAGGGATGAACTGGAACGCACAATAAAGCGAGCTGATAAAATCGGACTTGCAACGATGGTATGTGCTGACACCCTGGAGGATGCTGCAGTCGTTGCTCACATGGAACCCAATATTATCATTGCCGAGTCTCCCGATTTGATCGGTATTGGCAAACGAGATGCAGATGACCAGTCGGCAATTATTAGAATAAATGAGACTGTCTGGGAAATTAATCCTGAAATACGGGTACTTCATAGTGCGGGGATCAGTTGTGGCCAGGATGTCTATGATGTTATTGCACACGGCGCTCAAGGTACCGGCTCTACGAGCGGAATTATCCTGTCAAACGATCCGTTTGGGATGCTTGAAGCAATGGTGAGGTCCGTGCGCGAAGCATGGAATAATACATATTATATTCGGAGGTTTAGCGATGTCAGTGTATCATGAGACTTTCAAGATCCAGTCGGATAGAAGGCCGACGTTCCATGATGTGACGGCACAAGTACAGAAAATCTTGAAAAAGTCAGGGATTAAGAATGGAATCCTGGTTGTGTTTTCGCAACATACTACCTGCAGTGTAATGATTCAGGAAACATCCGACGATACCAACTATTGGGGTACTGAGCTACTGATGCAAGACCTGGTGAACGTCCTTGAAAACATCATTCCTGCCTGCCGAACAGAAGGGCAGTATCTTCATCCCGGTCCCAAGCATATAACTGCCGCAGCTGGAAGGAACGAGCTGCCGTCATGGTCACTAAATACAGACGCGCATCTGAGATCAATTCTTATGGGACGATCGCAAACCATTCCCGTTATCGATGGTCAAATGGAGCTTGGAGAGTTTGGGCATATCTATTTTGCCGATTTCGATCAGGTTCGCGCACGTGAAAGAATAGTAAGAGTTCAGATTGTAGGAGAGTAACCGTAAACGTCATTCGTAAACCACCTCCTCGATGGAGAAAAACCGATCAGACCGTGGTAGCAGTGCCGGGGTTGACACAGAGCGGACTGGCGAAAACGCCACCTGAGTGCGGACCGTACAGAAAAAGTTTGCCCCGATGCCGGAATGGTAATGCTCGGCATTTTACCAGTGGAAGAAACCTTGGCAGAAGAGCCGGGCGTCCTGGGCACAGCCGAACCGTTGGGAAAACTTCGGCCGGTATTTCAGGGTTTTGAAATGGGATTCCGAATAGGGGTTGTCATTACTGACATGGGGCCTTGAAAGGCTTTTCGTTATTCCCAGATCTATACCTCAACCGGATGAACCCCTTTTTCTCATATTCTCGGTTGGCTTGGGCGATTCAGGGAGGGGAGGTGTCGGCGGGCTTGATCTGTTAGAGACCCAGGTTGTCAAGGATAGCCATGATCACCGCCCCATATTCGATAAAGCTGATGATCCTCATGGACCCCTGACATTTCGGGCAGACCAAGGGATCTACTTAATATGTCTCCTTTATTTGCCTCACCCTCTATTCTAAAAGGGGGATTTAAGCCGCCCGTAACCTCCTTAACCGATATCCTTCGGCCAGTTAACCGATAAATATGGCTATTTCAGTGCTTCAGCTATTCGGTCCAGCCCTTTGTCTATGTTTGCCATCGATGTTGCGTAAGAGAGCCGGAAATGGCTGTCTGAGCCAAATGCGATCCCCGGCACCACAGCCACTTTTGCCTCGTTCA
>JAPKYR010000251.1 GCA_026394215.1 bacterium | reverse complement strand
CGGCTGTATGAAGTACCTTCCGCCACTTATCGGAAAGTTCCCGGGACAGCCCGACAATTTCCCTGAAATAATCGAAATCAAATTCTTTACCGGAAATTTCGCACAGAGGCTCGACCAGCGCCTCGATCTGTTTCGCTACCCCTTCGATATGGACCTGGGTTACGTCGCCGATATTTACTGGAGTATTTACTCCAAGCAACGGGACATTGAAATGCCTTTGGTAATACGCCAGCCAGTCCTTCACGTCGCGACACTGGTTGGTGTTATAGACAAGGACATCGGGTTTCGGAAATTCGTATCCCGGCATTTTCGCCATCGGGGTTTCGCCCTTCAGAAATGAACCGATATCGCTTGTGAGATAGGAGCAGATATCGGGCGAATATCCGAGCGCGTTCGCGAGCGGGATCAGGTCGGTCGACATGCGCGATGAGCCGAGCATGGCGCCGTGATTTTCCGGAAAATAAACACGGAAACCGCATGCGACAAGAAGCTCGGCTGGTCCGACACTTGTACACCATGCGAGTTTCGGGGAGCCGGTTTTCGCGGCCTCGAATATTTCGCTGAAATACGTCCCCATTAGGTCGCGCATCGCTTTGCTCGACGCGATTTTCCGTACGAGCGGTTTTTCCTGTTCTGTTTTAATCGGTTTTTCGTTCATCGGGTATATCCTCTATTCAGATTGAAACAACGCAATCCTGTTTATCGGGATGTTCGGAAGGACGGTAGATCGCATCGCACCAGTCCTTGTACTTATCAAGCACATTCCCCCGGATCACTTTCATGGTCGGGGTAAGCTCTCCACTCTCAAGAGTAAGCCCTTTGGGAATTATTACAAATTTTTTAATCCTCATGTACTTTGGCTGGAAATCGGCCATGTTTTTCAAAAGTTCAGCGCTCAACAAAGTCTGGATGTCCCTGTCTTTTGAAACATCCCATCCCTGAGGAAGCGTGATGCCTTTCTGCTGTGCCCATCTTTCGATATTCCTGTAATTCGGGAAAACAAGCGCCGCGACAAATTCCTCACCGGCACCGATCGCAAGAGCATGCGCTATCCATTCGGACGTGATCGTCATCGCGTTTTCGATAAGCATCGACGAGACCTTCTCGCCGTTTGTGAGTTTGAACATGTCATCGACACGGCAGGTCATGCGAAGCCCGCCTTCGATCAACTCCCCGAGGTCGCCCGTATGAAACCAACCAAGTTCGTCAATTGCTTTTGCGGTCCGCTCCCGATCCTTAAAATAACCTCTCATGAGATTCGGACCTCTTGTGAGGATATCTCCGTCGTCGGTAACGAGAATCTCGCAACCGGCGATAGGCATCCCGATACAACCCTCGATCCGCTTTTCCCATAAAGTCGTAAATGTCACCAGAGGCGATGTTTCAGTCAGTCCCCACCCTTCGACAACCGGCACATTATTCGCCTCGAAATATTTCGCGCAGTCCCTTGGAAGAGGCGCGGCGGCGGTGAAACAGAAACTTAACTCAGGATGGAAAACAATGTCGTGGATTTCAGGATTCGCGCGCGCTTCGGTTACAAGCGCGATATAAACTTTCGGGACGCTGAAAAACTGGGTCGGCTTGACATCTGCCCAGTTATGTATAAGACGATTAATATCTTTACCGAATGAGTCCTCTAAATGTATCGTCGCCCCATGATATAACGCTGCGAACCTTTCAAACAGACCGCCGAACGAATGATGCCACGGCAGATAGCTTAAAAACCTGGATTTATAAGGGATCTTCCAGACCTGGGACATTCCCTTTCGCTGCGAAACGATATTCCTGTGTGTGAGCATGACGCCCTTGGGATTCCCGGTTGTTCCCGACGTATATTGAATAAAACTGAGGTCGTTAGGATTAACTTTTTTAATTAGATTTAATATGACATTTCTTGAACCGCCATTCAATACGTCCGACATCTGCGAGAAGCTCGATTGCTGACATGTTACCTTAACAGGGATTTTCCCTGCCGCGCTCGATGCAAGGACTTTTTCGAGCCTTTGGTCGCCATCCACATATATTGCTTTCGGTTCAGCATGGTTCAAAATGAAATCGACATTTTTCGCGTCATACCCCTGGAAAATCGGCACTGATACCGCTCCCATCGATACAACCGCCATTTCCCAGACAAGCATGTTGTAGGAGTTCGGGCTGAAAACCGCGCAACGGTCGCCTTTGACTATCCCATTTTCTTTGAGGAATCCTGCTACAGAAGCCATGTCATCGAAGAACCGGCTCCACGAGATGGGATTATATCTATCGGCGTCATCCCTGTACGCAAGCACGCCATGATCGGGCCATCGTTCAGCCCGCTTCAGAAGCATAGTTCCGATACTTCTATCGATTTTGCCAAGCGGATTAGGAGATGAAATATACCGGCCATTAGTCACGATCGGCCTCCTTAGTCAGAATCCAGCGGTAGTATAGCCCTGAGAAGGCCGTTTCGACAAGGCCAATAACGATGAACGTCGCCAAAGATTCTGCTGATTATTTTTTTGCCGACTGAAAGGTATTCGTCTAAAATAGGCGCCCCCTCCGGGCGGAGGGGGCTTATAGGAGGTAGTGCAGGGAAAGGCCTAAGTTAGAATACAGATTACTTATCAACTACACACACAATTTAACAAGTAATTGCGTCCTAGTCAAGACCTAACCATGGAATTTTTTACTTTTTCCGGGCTGTGTCATGTATTCGCCTAAAATAGGCGCCCCCTCCGGGCGGAGGGGGCTTATAGGAGGTAGTGCAGGGAAAGGCCTAAGTTAAGTTACAGATTTGTTTCTTTGTACAGACTCAATATAGCAAGTAATTACATACTAGTCAAGACCTAATCAAGGAAATTTTCACTTTTAATGGATTTTTTCACAAGATCAAAAATCTGCCTGATCCGTTGAATTTTGAATAATCTGCTACGTTAACCATCATTTTTTACACTTTTCATGCACTGTTCAGGGGATTTTTGCCGTCCTCTGCCGATGGGATTTTCCCTTGTACAGGAGACATTATCGTTCGAAGAAATTTGCAGAATTCTTTCGGATTTCCAGCTTTTTCAGGGAGATGGACACCAAAAACCCAACTTATAATGTACATCAGCCCAACTCCCCTTAGTAACCATAATCCAAAAGAAGGGTCGAAATCGGGCTTGATACTGCCATCTTCGATCCCAAGCTCTATCAGCCCCCTGAGTAAATCATTATAATTTTCATCATGTTTCTGGCAGGTGCTTCGCCAAATTGGATCATTGATTGTTGACGCGATCCCATGCCATATATTAGCGCAGAGAATCGGGTTCTCAGCCCATACCTTGTATTGCTGCTCGACGACAGCAAGCAGGGCAGTCAGGCTGTCGGAATAACCGGAAGTCTCCAAGCTCCATAATTTAACAACCTGATCGTATGTATGGAGCATCGCCTCACGGTAAAGCTCTTCCTTGCTCTCGAAGTACCGGTAGATTAATGCTTCATTAATCCCGCACGCATTGGCGATATCGCGAGTCCGTGTACCAGTTACGCCCCTTATCGAAAAAACCTCCGCAGCTTTTTCGATAATCTGAGTACGTCTATCATCCGCTGATAGTCGATTCCTTGGCATCAGAGAAACCTCAATTCCAGCTTTGGACCCCGGCACACTGGCTAACTCTACTGCTTATCTGATCCCGCTAGGCTCTTAGAATATTTTCTGCAATAATCCAGGTAAATTCTGGATATTGCGCTTTAAGAATATGAAATTATGATTCTATGAATTAATAATAAAAAGATTATTTCCGCTTCGGTACTCATATTTTACCGCGATACCCAACAGTATTCTTAAAAAATACCGCAAATTCTTTCATTAATTTAGCATTATATATGAAAATTCCCGTGAATGGCCAGGCAAAACGTGTTTTTTTTGAAAATCCCTCAATAGCATTATTTAATCAAACACCGGTATTATAAGGAAAAAATTACATCCTTGATCCGGGTATCAAGTGGTATAATTCAAAAGCGCGGGGCGGGCATGTTAAGAACATCCGCAGCAGAAGGATATTTGAATGGCCAAGAATCCGAATCCAGAGTACGATCCAATCTTTGATCCGAACTATGTCCCACCCACGGATGTCACCGAAGTAACTCACATGGTTGCCGTCGACGCTTTGCTCAAACGCATGGTTGAGGATGGCGCCAGCGACCTTCACCTGACAATCGGTATCCCACCCGTTCTGAGAATTAACGGCGATCTCAAACCTCTTGGCGAGCTCCCGTCTCTCGTGGGAGATGATACATTAGCTCTCGCAAGAGGGCTGATGACGGAGAAGCAGTTCGGAAAATTCGAACGCAACCGCGAATTCGACTTCGCGATCAGTCTGAAAGGCCTGGGACGATTTCGAGTCAACTGCTTCTATCAGAAAGGCAATATCGGGCTTGTTGCGAGAGCGATCCCCGCGAGAATCCCCACGCTGGCCGAGTTGAACCTTCCCCACATTGTCGGAGAGATGTCAAAACCGCACCAGGGGCTTGTCCTCTTCACCGGGCCGACAGGTTCAGGTAAATCATCGTCTCTTGCAGCCCTGATAGACATCGTTAACAAGCATCGTAAATGCCATATCATGACTATCGAAGATCCGATCGAATTCGTTCACAACCACAAAATGTCCGTTATTAACCAGAGAGAGCTTGGCGAAGATACTTTCAGTTTCGCGGAAGCGTTGAAGCATGTTTTAAGGCAGGACCCGGACGTCATCCTCGTCGGCGAGATGCGCGACCTTGAAACCATTTCGCTCGCAATCACAGCGGCGGAGACCGGCCACCTTGTGTTTTCAACTCTGCACACAATCGACACGGCGCAGACAATCGACCGCATACTTGACGTTTTCCCGCCTCATCAGCAGGCCCAGATTCGATTCCAGCTTGCGCTTGTGCTGAAAGCGGTTTTCGCACAGCAGTTGATTATCAGAGCAGATGGGAAAGGGCGCGTACCGGCCCTCGAGATTCTCCTTAACAATTCTGCGGTAGCTAACCTTATTCGCGAAGGCAAGGTTCACCAGTTATACTCTGTCCTGCAGACAAATACCAAGGAAGGTATGACGACGATGGATAACTACATCAAGGAGTTGTACCTCAAAGGCATAATTACCAAGTCAGAGGCGATAATGAACGTGCACAACCTTGTCGAATTCGAGCACCTTCTCTCAAGCGACGATCTGGGTAAAAAAAATAACAAGCACAAGACCAGATAATCATCGGGGAAAAATCAGAATTCAATTCCTGCAGCGAGGGATTCCTTATCAGCGATTAATTCAAGATAATCGCGGTATTGAGCCATTTTACGGTTGTCGCGCATATCTTTCGCGATTTCCATCATCCTCCACGCATGCGCCCGAGCCTCCCCGAATTTTTCCTGGCCAAGAAGATTTTCCAGCGCCTCGTCCTTTGAGTATGTTACCCGCCTTTCGAACTGCTTGAAATCGAGCAGCTGAATATCCTGGTCCCTCTCCCTTTCCCGAAGTATAATCCTGCCAAGGTTCACGGAACCATCGAAAAGCATCCTGTCCCAGAAAGAATTTTTTCGATTTTCAGAAGCTGCGGTCGACATTCCGAGATGCCAGAGATATACCAGGATCGGCCCGAAAAATGGGATTCCGAGCGTGATCGGCAGCCAGATGTACCACTTTCCATAACTTCGGGACATAAGCTCGGTGATAATAACCGCAATTACACCATGAAAAGCAAGGAAGCATAGAACAATCCACCACTTGAATTGGTCTACGGGCATAGTGATCAGATCGTAGCGGGTGTCTGATGAAGTGTGGACGTTGTCCTGGAGAAATGTTAAAACGGAAAGCAGCATGTAATAATAATATCGTTCACTCACCAAGCCAAAATTCCTGGAAGATAGAATCGGATTAAATCACCTGTAAGTATCAGAATACCGGCAAGAACCATGAGCCAAAGAAGCTTTCGCTTGAGAGCTTCACCGGTTTCCATACCGCAAAGCAGTGGCGGCAGGTAAAATGCGCTTAAGCCAACAACTATAAATAACACGTTTAGAAGGGGTAATGCAAGTCCCTGGCCTAATCGAAGAAGCAATGCTGCAAGGACTAATGCCCATGAAATGATCATAAGGACCAGCGGAGGTATGGATTCATAAACCTTTTTCATACGGCTTCTGGTATTATACACATATGACGATAGTAATTTTCGACCTGGACGGGGTTTTATACCGTGGAAATGAAACTATCCCGGAAGCAGCGACCTGTGTGGATACGCTGCGTGACCGCGGTATCATTATCGGATACCTGACAAATAATGCTGGTCGTACGAGGGAATCGGTAGTCGAGCGCCTTGCGGAGCATGGGATCGACGCAAAGGTCATCGAGGTCATGACAAGCGCAGAAGCGACCGCGAGGTATCTTACTGAAAAAGGATTTTCGGGAAAAAGAATTTATGTTATCGGAGGAGAGGGGCTGACCGAAACTCTGCGAAGACATGGATTTGTTGTTGACACTGAAGATGTCGGCGATCCGTGCGACTTTGTCGTTATCGGATGGGACAGGGGGATCAGCTTCAATAAAATCGCTCGCGCGCAGAATGAAATCATGGTCAATAAAGCGAAATTTATCGCTTCAAACAAAGACGCCATGTTTCCTGCCGACGGTGGGAGAGTACTTCCGGGAGCCGGCGCGATGGTCGCCGCTGTCGAGGCGGCGTCAAATACAAAAGCTGAAGTAATTGGAAAACCGGAAATTTACAGTTTGAAATATCTGATTGACGATCTATGCGGAGGATCGGATATTTCCGAAAAAGCGGTCTGGGTAATTGGGGACAGGCTGGATACGGATATCGCGTGCGGGAATTCGTTCGGGGCGATTACTGTCTGTGTAACGACAGGGATCACATCGAGAGAGGATGCTGAAAAAGCGGAAAGGATTTTCAAGCCGGAATATGTGATCGATTCGCTGAGTGAATTGCCCGGATTAATAACCTGTTAAATTGCATAAAAAGAGACCACTCCCTCTCTCTTCCCTTTCTCTGCTATAATCTCCACCGAATCAATACCATCCGGATATCCGGAGGAATAGCATGGAACAATCTGTCGAAAGACAACTTGAACTGATCCGACGCAATACGGTCGAGCTTGTCCCGGAAGGTGAGCTTAAGGAAAAGGTCGTAAAATCGATAAAAACAAACACGCCGCTGAGGGTCAAACTCGGGCTCGACCCGAACCGTCCGGATATCCATCTCGGGCACACTGTGGTTCTTCAGAAACTACGCGATTTTCAGGATCTCGGGCATCACATAGTGCTGATCGTGGGCGATTTCACAGGATTTATCGGCGATCCGTCGGGACGCGACTCGGAACGTGCCGCGCTCGACTGGAACACTGTAAAATTAAACGCACAGACATATTTCGACCAGGCGTCGAAAGTTATCGATTACGAGAAGGCGGAAGTGAGATATAACTCCGAATGGCTTCTGCCGTTGAATTTCAAGGATGTCCTTGGCCTCGCGAGGTCATTCACCGTGCACCGTATGCTGGAACGCGATGATTTCGAAAAGCGGTATAATGAAGGAACACCGATCAGCATTATGGAATTCATGTATCCACTCGCGCAGGCGTATGATTCGGTAGCGATCAGGGCGGATATCGAACTTGGCGGGACGGATCAGCGATTTAATCTGATGGTCGGAAGGACAATCCAGGAACGATATGGCCAGGAACCGCAGTGCCTTGTAATCATGCCGCTTATAGAGGGCACCGACGGCGAACGGAAGATGTCGAAAAGCCTCGACAACTATATCGGAATCTCCGAAGACCCGTTGGATATGTACGGAAAGACAATGCGCATCCCGGACCAGCATATCGGCAAATGGCGCCAGCTTCTCACGCTTTACTCCCACGAGGCGCGCGAAGAACTTGAAACAGAATTAAAAAACGGGACGATACATCCTATGGAGGCAAAGAAAGCGCTGGCGTTCGATATTGTGAAGCGATTCCATTCGGAGGCGGACGCCAGAAACGCGCAGGATCATTTTGTCAAAGTCTTTTCCGAGCGGGAATTGCCGCAGGAAGAGAATATTCAGATTTTCGAGATCACACCGGAGCTTGTTTCAGGTAACAGCGTGCGGATTATTGATTTAATGGCTGCCGCCGATCTCGCGAAGTCGAAGGGCGACGCGCGTCGGTTGATAAAAAGCGGCGGGGTATATTTCAAACCGGAAAACGGTGACGAGGAAAAAATCACGGATGAGCTTCACGAGCTGAAATGTCCGGTGAATGGAATTTTAAGAGCTGGTAAGAGACGTGTAATCAGGTGCATGACGAAAGGGGAAATTATATAGGTCAATAAGTTCCAGTCTCCAATACCCCCACGACCATCTTCGCTACGCGGTAAACCCCCTGCCCGTCTATTAATTTCATCCCATTCTCCGCAAGCGTCAGACGAGAAAAGTTATCATCAAGAAATTTACTGAGGGCTTCCAGGATTTTCGGGGAAGTATTTTCCGACGGCGTCAGGCATGCTTCCATTTCCACAACCTGGTCAATTACCTGCTTCTCGAACTCATTCTGAGGAATCGCCAGCACGGGTTTTCCAAGCGCAAGAGCCTCGTACACAGTCGTGCCCCCGTTAGTAATCACAGCGTCGGACGATTTAAGCTGCTCGATAAATCCGGCCCGTCCGATCTCCATACCTTCAAAATAATTAATGTGCGTAGGATAATCTCGTTCGAATTTCCATTTTTCGTAACCGCTTGCCGGACCGAGTACCACCTTCCAATCGATGTAAGGATCGTTTATCGCTCTTATCGCGTTGAGGAATTTTTCTGTCAGATTTTCCGGATCGCCGCCGCCCATTGTTACAAGGACCGATTTCGGAGGATCATTTAACTTCGACAATGAACCGCGGAGTTTGACAATATCCGGCGAGATCAGCACATAATCCGGTCCGGTAAAATGAGTCACGCCCAATGTCGCGCCGGGAGAGGGATCGAGAGGATGGATCGTCGGAGCGATCACACGGTCGCCCTGCAGAAGCGAAAAATTAAATTCGTGAAGGGAGAAATGAGTCGCGGGATGTATCGCTTCAAGGTACTTATCGACACGTCCTTGTAGATTGATGTCGGTAATAACAATGGACGGTTTCAGCTCATCAACAATAACTCCAAACGCTGCAATATCATCTTTGGTGGCGGGAATCCACCGCGCTGATTTTTCGTATTCTGTCTCATTAATAAAATTCCGTGCGCCCTCAAAATCACGCGGAACGAAATTAATCGGGACTTCAATCTTCTTTTCAGATAGATTTAAATCAATTGCCGACGCGAGATTCATGCATCGCGAGATGTGTCCAAGCCCGAGTTCCTTCGATCCGTCCACCCGAAATACGATCCCTCTTCCAGCCTTGTCAGTCATTATGTGAATTTTCTTCAATCGCTTTTTTTACTTTTTCAAGCTGATTCTTTTCGTCGTCGTTCTGAGGACTATACCGGATCCGCCCCATTCCATCGGCGAATCCGATCACCTGGCTCGGCCGATCGATCGAATCGACAACGATAGTCCCCGGGCTTCCTATCTTCCCTCCCGCCACGACATTGACCCCCATAATTATATCTTCACCCATGACTGTTGTAACAAGGTCGTGCGACTGAATCAGGCTGAACAACATTCCAGCCATCGCGGCGCGGTTGTCGACGCGGATCATTGTGAACCCTCTTTCCATCGCGAATTCCGACGCATCCGGGGTCAGCGTACCTATCCCCGCGTCGATTATCACCGGTTTTTTTTCGCATAGTTCGAGGAATTCCTTTTGTATAACGCCCTCGTAAATCGCCGCGCCGATAATCAAATCGGCGTTACGGTATTCCTCCCTTATCCCCTCAAGCTCTTCGTCATCGTGCTCATCGTCGCAAAAATGAATTGCCAGACGTCCGACAAATCCCGTAAGATCGACCGCCAATCGGGCGAGAAGCGTATCTGTCAACCTGATCACGTTTTCCGGTCCGACAAATACCGCGTTTTTATATTTCAGATCGGGGATTTTCGCAAGGAGTATGTATCGCACGCTGTCCACCCATACGCCAAGGTCGCTATAAGGAAGGATCGGCGATTTTTTCGGCGCGAGAGGACCTTTCCCAATAAAATCGCTCACATCGAAATTAAGCCCGACATCGTAGACGATGTAATCGACGCGTCCATCGAGCGATTTTACACACGCCTTAAAAGCTTCGACTGTCCCGACTTCCGCGTTTCCATACACAAGCCCGTCGCATTCGCGAGTAATATGTACCGCAAGTTCATCTTCGGACGAAACAGGAAAAGCTGTGAGCGTAAAGGCGGAGACGAAGCCTCGTTTGAACGCATGCTGTTCGATATTCCTGGCCAGCTTATCTATTGCATCGAAATCAGTCATCAATCGTCACCATCCTCGGAAGTATCGAATCGAACAGTATGGGGGAACCGGAACCGTTTCGGACGTTTGGCGAGTTCCTGCGCGAGGTCCATAATCAGCTCATCGTCGGGATGGACCATATCGGCGTCCCCTACCCGCATAATCAGTTCCCTCAGATCAACGTTCATTTTTTGCGCAATTTGTACAACTTTGGGTAAGAAACTTGAGTGAAACTTGCCAGCTCCCGTTGCTACATCCACATCATCGACCCCCTTCTGTGCCGGCATGAGGGGAGCGATTATGTTCTGGCCGATGTCGAGGGTTTTTAAGAGATCTATTCCGGTCGGCTCTCCAATTTTTTCAAGGAGGGTAATCAATATCTCAGTCTGGGCGTTACCCGCGCTTCTACCCATACCGCGAAGGCTGACGTCCAGGATTCTAACCCCGGCTTTTCTTGCGCTAAGGCAGTTCGCTATCGCAAGGTGGAAATTATTATGGCCATGAAATCCAAGCGGGATATCGATCGCGTCCAATGCTTTTTCGCTGTATTCGGTAATCTCATCCGGAAGCATCCCGCCCGCAGAATCCACGAGCACGACAAAATCCGCGCCGAATTCGCAGACCGCGCGGCAGGTTTCGGCAAAAATATTTGAATCGACAGCGTATGATTTCATCAGGTTCACGCTGACAAGAAAACCAAGGGACTTCGCGTATTTGACGGCTGCCTCTGCGGTTTTGTATTCGGTGATGTTCGTCCCTACCCTGACAAAATCAAGTCCAGCTTCACGCGCGGTGTCGAGATGCCTTGCCTCTCCAATTCCCGGAATGAAAAATGATCCGATTAATGAATCGGCACCATCGGTCGCGCGTTTTCCAGCCCTGATATAATCGAGATCTGATTCCTTCGCCTCGCCGATACCTTTCTCGCTCGCGCCAAGTCCGACGCCGTGACCGACCTCGATCCACTTGAATCCCGCATCGGAAAGCGCGTGCGTTACTGTCTCGGTATCGTGGGCGGTGAATTGATAATCAATCGCGTAGCTTCCGTCGCGAAGCGTGCATTCGAGAATTATCGGCGGACCGTATTTTTCAATTTTTTCCGACACTTTTTATCCAAGCCATTTTACTACTATTTCCCGTACTCCAGGAGCATCGCGGGACGGAATCCCGTCATTAAGCCATAAATTGATAATTCTTGTTCCGGCATGTTCCGCGTTCGGGCAGCCGTTTGTAATAACCCGATTGGGAGCAAGCCAGTGAAGAGGGATGTACAGATTCGACGCGTGCATGCCTTCCGACCGGATTTCGTCAGTGATCCTCTTGACATCGGTTCCGGAAAGCCCGGGTAGAATGAAGCTGAACCTGTAAGGGCAGCAGTCTTTTGGATAATCGAGCTGTTCGACGCCCGGTAAATCCAGGGCTTCCTCGTAAATCTTTACTCCATCGATACGGGATTTGCGTATTTTGTCAAGCTCTTTGATTTTTTCGATAATGATCCCGGCTTCCAGTGAATAGATCGGGTAATTATAAATATCCCCTGCTTTTTCGAATTCATTCAACCATCCGGATGCCGTTTCCGTATTGTCCGGACGGGCACGATTGAAGATGTCCGTTAAATTATTTCTTAATGTTGCCGATTTGTTTTCAAGGTCCTCGGGTCGATCCGGAAGTTTTAAAATTTCCCGTTCAAGGCGGCGATAAAGGGATTCGTCGTCCGTGAGAATCGCTCCGCCGCCGTTTGTCGGAAGGATTTTTCCCTGCGCAAAACTCAGTATCGATGCGTCGCCGAAAGTCCCGACCGGCTTTCCATCCACAAATCCCCCGACTGCCTGGGCGGCATCCTCAATCATGAATGCCTTATTTTCTTCACAGATGAATTTCAATTTATGAATCTGACACGGGATTCCGAAAATATGAATGCCGAGGACGATATCTCCCGGAAGAATAATTTTCTCGACCTCATCGGGATCGATGTTCAGGTTCCTGTCGACATCGACTATTACCGGTTTCATATTTGAAATCAGAGCGGTGGCAAGAAGCGACGGGCATCCGATCGCGGGAAGAATCACGCGCCCGCCATCGGGGGCAATCGTCCGGTATAAAACGCACAACGCTGTCGCGCCGCGTCCGACAAGGAGCGTTTTCCGCATGCCGAAAATTTCCAGCGATTCGATTACAGTCTGGGCTTCAGCTATTCCGAAATTTTTCATCATCTATATTTTTATATCGGTATGATTTGGCTAAGTATAGAGATCCGCAGAGAATGAAGCGGAATCATTCTGCCCTCAGGTTGCCAATCAGAAAATCCAACTGCTCGCCATTCGAAGATTGCTGCGCCAGGTCATCCCAGACGATCATCACTTTGCCCGTGCTATCCATATAACCGGTGGGCGATTCGGGATTGCTGATGCTCCTGGTCGCGACCACCGGTGCATCGAACGACATCCCCCAGTCGCTGGAATAAACGTATCTCAGCGCCGGACCGTCGGATTCCGTATCGGCGGTAGCGATAAAGACATGCTTGTCGTTCGCAAGAAGCAATGGCATATGGGTCAATGGAATTTCCGACGTGAATATCTCGATTGGATCCGAGAATACCTCCCCGCCTTCGCTTCTTGAATAATAAAGCGTCGTGAGGTCCGGGGTTTCCTCGGCGAAAATTATGTAGATAATATCCTTATCATTATTCGTTACGGTCGCTATTCTGAAGTAGCTGGAAATGCTTGAAATAACCCGGTCATTGAACAGGTACGCCCAGTTGAAAGTCTCGCCGCCGTCGGTGCTCCGAACAAGCGCTATGCGTCCGTTGTCGGATTCATCGCTGCGCACGAAATACGCAAGGCAGACGAGGTCCTTTCCGTCCGTAATTCCCTGGAGGTGGAACGGAGTGCCCTGGGCAGTAGCGACGACAGTTTCATTATCTGTCTGAAAATTCCGGTTGACCACAATATTCCATTCATTCTGCGAGTGGGTGAAAAAGTATGCGTCGACACTACCTCCGACCTTCATCGCGCATGGCATCCGGGCTTCGTTGAGCTCGTTCCACCTGGCTTCGATACTGAACGTCCGACCGGCATTCTCGCTGACCTTGTAATACAACTGGCCTCCGGTAGCTGTGACATTGACCCAGTATGCTACCAGATAATCCGGCCCGAGTTCGTCTATATATCCCCCGCCTTGCTTTTGTCCTTCGCGCTGAGAGAGGTCGGCTCCCGTCCCCCACGCGCCGTTTTCATACGATGTATAAAATATTCTCTGGCTTGTGCCGTCATGAAGAATATACGCAAGGTGAAGCTTGTCCGATCCGGGATAGCCTGTCAGGCGTGGAGTATCAAGGTTTCCGACCTCGGTGAAAGGGGTCGGGGTATCGAAGATATAACTTCCCAGATTTTCGGTCTCAGTTCCATCAGTGCCGGGAGGGTTTGCTGATGGTTGTTTCGCCGGGCAGGCTGTCAGAAACAGTATGGCAGAAAGGCTGATAAGCAGGATTATTGAGCGGAATTTATAATTCATAAATTATCCCTCCATTTAACCGACAATCTCCCCATCGCTATACCATTTGAGTCAAATATCCAGGAGTGAGTTCAGAGCGCTGCTTTTCTACTCATGAATCTGGTTTTCACATTCGACCCTGCATAAAACGGACTATAGTTCCATCAACGCTATTCACCAATTGACCAGAATTATTTTCAAATGTAATATCCCAGCAAATAAAAGGATCTCCGTTATTTAACAAAGGCTCCACAATTTGTACCAGTTCGCTGTGCGACACACTCAAACCGGAATTTCCCATGCTGGAAACCGCAGTCTCAATGGCCGTATCCATATCGATAACCACTTGGAAATTTGGATCGAGGTCAGTGCCCGCAAAGTTAATAGCAAGCAGACCGCCTGTCTGATGGTCGAAGAACATCCTGACCTGATGTGTACTAACCTCGTACTCACCTGATGAAGCATATTTCCTGAATTCCGCATAATCGGGCATTGTATTCCATGACGCACGGACATACCCTTCTTCTTCCAAACCAAGCCCCCCGGCTATACGCTCAGGAAGGTCCTCACCCGGCTGAACAAGCTCTGGTGACAGGTCGCCAGTCGGTTTTATAAACTTAATACGGGCGGGTTTATCAGCTCCGTCAGCAATATAAGCAGCCCCAAGGGTACCGAAACCATCTTCGTACACAATTTGCCACATATCAACCATTTCACCTGGCACCAGTTCCTTATTGGTAAAAAGAATATATGATCTGTCATAACCGAGGGATTCCAGAACACCGATGATAACTGCCTCGGGATCGTAATCAGACCTGCTTTGCGATTCAGAAACCACATCGGATGCAGGGCGATCGATTTCCGAATTGCCCCCGATATTCGTCCCCTGCTCCGCAACTGCGGCAGATTCCTGGATTTGACTCTGGCCGTCCCGGTTATTGGATCGTTCATTATCACATCCGTACAATATCAGGGTGAGTACCATGAGAAGAATTAGAAACGTGCAGGAAAATAATTTTTTCATAATTAAATAGTATCATACCCGCCGGGGATATTAAAACTGCCAAACGTATAAAAAAAGCCCACCGGATGGTGGGCATTGAAAAATGGTCATTTAGAGTTAAGACTACCAATCGCCATACTTATGCGAGGTATTCGAGGGAGTTGAAGAAGCAAGACAACATGAAGTCCCCGCACCGTCTGGCTGGTAGTTGAAGGAGCCCTGGTAACCGGTATTGGCCATGCTGCCATACTGAACCATCCACGGGTCGAATACAGCCTGGGTGCTATCATTCACGAGAACGATCATGTAGTTTTGTAGTGAGCCGGAGCAGTAATACGTTTCAATATTCACAAACTGAACGATAAAACAATCCTTGCCGCCGACCGTCTTGGAGCCGTACCTGATTTCTCCATTACAGATGGTATCCTGGTCGCCTTCGACAGGCCAGATCCAGTCCCAACCCATCCAGCCGGGAGGACAACCGCCGTAATACCAACCGGACGCATTGCCGAAGGATAATCCGCCGTTCATCTCAATGTAAGCGTAGGTGTAATTCTGACCAGCGAAGTTGAAGGTGAATGGCAGGGAAACATAATATGTCCCATCGTCATACCCCGAAAATGAGCTGTATGACGTAAGTTCGTACGCTGAATCGTAAGACCCAGAAGTCCCGCCATCGCAGGTATATACCTCTGGTCCTGGAGGTGGTGGAGGTGGAGCTGCGTAAAGTTTCACCTTGTGTAATTGCCAGCCAGTCTCTGTGCCGGAACCACCCGAATAATTACCACGGTTGAAGTTGAAACCAATCATGGCGTTACCACTGCTCTTAATACCGTTGTCACAGTGCCAGTCACCAGTAACTGGATTGGCGAATGGGGCAACTTCGCCATAGCCATAGACGTGGCCGGCCCAGGTGCCTTGAAAACCATAATAACTGCAAGTAAGGCAGTAATGCGAGTATAACCCAAGATTGTACATACCTGATGTGCTCCAGTTGAAGTTTGTTCCCTGGCAGTCTGTTAACCAGAAGAGGGAGGTTACACACCCAGACTGACTAGTAGTGTTCCAGGTCCAGTTGGAGCCGCCATCTGTGGAGTAACCAAGAAATCCTGAAGAAAGGCCGTAACTACCGCTGATCGGGTAACTTCCGGAGCTGGTTACCTCTATACGAACGTCATAATCGCCGTCCGGTAAATCGAATTGCGGGGTGAGAAGGGTTTGACATGTACCTGTGCCGTCGTAGGGGGGGATGGTGGTAATATTGCCATTCTCGTCCCATACGTCGCTTGATGGGAGCCAGGTCCAAACTGCTCCATGGCCACCGGACATTAATGTCATGTCGCCGTCGTCCACATCGCCATCATACATCCAAATCAGGGCGGATGCGGTTACCGTCAGGGTTGTCGCAGAAACTGTTTCAATGCCGTCGCTGACATCGCAGGAGATATCGTATTCGTCTCCTTCCGCAGGCTCTAAAACTGCGAAGTCAACATCAAGGTTACCAGCGCCATCGCCGGCAACACCGTCATAATCCGTTACTGGTGTTCCGCCAAAGGAAACCGTCCAGCTATAGGTTAATGGATCCGCATCTGGATCGGTGGCGGTAACATTGTATGTCGAGGTACCATAAGCGAAAGGACTAGCATCACCGGTGACTCCAGTGATAATAGTTGGTGGTTCATTGTAAGATTCCGAGGCAACAAATAACGGAAATCGCCAGAACGAGGCAAGCGGTGAGCTCGCCGGAGGCGCCGAAACACCGGGAATGTTAATGTAATTGTAGCCGGAACTCTCGGCGACTACCCAGAACTCGTGTCCGGTCGTGCCTGTCAACGCTACATCCTTGGGAATGTCGATGTGATATGTTGAGTAATTGTCTCCACCGACGACGCCGGGATCGGTATCATGCGAAGCG
>JAPKYR010000035.1 GCA_026394215.1 bacterium | reverse complement strand
GGCTGGTGCTCGACACGCTTGAGACTTCGATCGAGGGAAAGGTCGATGATGCGAGCAGACTGGAGGGCAGGATCGTAATCGGGCCGAATTCGCGGATAATTAATTCGAGTATCAGGGGGCCGGTGATAATCGGACGTAACGCGGTGATCGAAAACGCGTTTATCGGGCCGTATACATCGATCGCCGACAGGTGCCATATCAGCGATTGCGAGCTTGAACACTCGATAATTCTCGAGGAGTCGATTATCCGCTATATTCCAGGACGGTTGACGGACAGTTTGATCGGGCGTAAAGTAATTGTCGAAAAATGCGACCTTAAACCCCAGGCAACGCGCCTGATGCTCGGCGATTCATCCTGGGTGGGGCTGGGGTAAAGATAGAAGGAGGAAATTATATGAAACTTAATCGCATAGAAATAAATGCTTTTAGGGGATTTGAAGAGGAAACACTGGATTTTACCGAAAACCTAACAGCATTTGTTGGAATCAATGGTGCAGGTAAAAGCAGTATTTTGGATTGCCTAGCTATTTTACTTTCAAGGTTTTTCTGGCGAATCCGAAGCTCTAGTGGGACTGGTAGATTCTTTACCGAATATGATATTAATAATAAATATAATGAAACACATAATCATATCTATATTACTTATCTAGGTGACGAGTTTGATTGGTTAGTAACAAAGACGCGAAAAGGCCGAATCCGTCAACTTATGACCAATCAAAGTAAGATCAAAGCTGCGGTTGATGCTATATGGAGTAAATTAGAAGAATCCCCTGGTTTTAATTTACCCCTAGCAGTGTATTATCCGGTCAATAGGGCTGTGATTGATATACCTTTAAGGGTCAGAAAGAAAAAAGAATTTGGGCAACTTGAAGCTTATGATTTAGCACTTACAGGCTCAAGGAATGATTTTAGGAAATTTTTTGAATGGTACAGAAATAGAGAGGATTTGGAAAATGAAAGCAGGAGACTTAAAGATATCTTTAAGCCTGATCGACAATTAGAAGCCGTGAGAAATGCTATATATTCATTACTACATGATTATAAAGATCTACATGTACAGCGTTCTCCCCTTCGGATGGTACTCAAGAAAAAAGGAACAGAATTAATAATAAACCAATTATCTGATGGGGAGAAGTGCTTGCTTGCAATGGTTGGGGACCTTGCCCGAAGACTAGCAATTGCTAATCCCAGTCGTGACGATCCATTAAGTGGCTCAGGTGTTGCATTGATTGATGAAATAGAACTACATTTACATCCTGCTTGGCAACGGACCATAATCTCTGGTTTGCTTAGGACTTTTCCAAACGTTCAATTTATCGTGACAACCCATTCTCCCCAGGTATTGGGGGATGTAAAGCAAGACAGTATATATGTACTAAAAAATACCACTAAAGGAATCAAAGCTTCTAGGCCATCTTCTCAAACTTACGGTCGTGATTCGAACCAAATTTTGCGAAATATCCTTGATGGTACTGAGCGATCCGGTTCAATTGAAAATAGAATAGACGAACTTTTCAGATTAATTGAAGAGGATATGATTAAGGAGGCGAAGTTAAAGCTGGATAAACTTATTAATGATATTGGACCAACTGAACCTGAACTTATCAAAGCTGGTTTGCTGATTGACGCCTTGGAGAATTCCCGACAATGAAGTATATTCAAAAAGGTGATGAACCTGAGAGTTTAAAAAATTGGAAGACTGCCAATATCGGGTTATTTCCTAATCCAGGCTTGGAGCACTTAACTTCGGGAGTGAAAGGGGACCTTAAAGATTCTCTTCTAGAAGATCAAGGAGATATCTGCTGCTATTGCGGTATTAGTATTGAAGATCGTGATTCTCACATTGAGCATTTTGAATCACAATTAGTAGCCCCAAGCAAAAAGTTGGATTATGAAAATTTATTAGCTTCATGTTCGGGAGCATCAATTCCAGAAAATAGTATAAAGCAGGAATACCCAGCTATCCATTGCGGACACTTCAGGAAAAGAAATGAAGATCTAAAAATATCACCATTAGATACAAACTGCGAGGAGTATTTTGCATTCACATATAGGGGAAGGGTAATTCCGGCAAATGGTGCTAAAAACAAGGATAGTGTGCAAGAAACCATAGATAAACTAGGTTTAAATTGTGAAAGATTAAAAGGAATGAGAAAAGCGGCTTGGGATATTATTTTTAAGGAAGATAATTTAAAAGGATGGAAGATCAGGTCAGGTCTAATGCCAAAGGCTTTGCTTGGGAAATACGCAAATAAAGAAAAAGGAAAATACAGACAATTTTGTTTCGTGGTCATCTATGTTCTAAATAAATATTTTAGTGTTTGATTAAGTTCTCAGAATATTCCATCAGCTAATGCCTTTCCTCCTCCCACGGATTGCCCCTGATGTGATACCCGTGGCTTTCCCAGTAACCGGGTTTGTCCTCGGCGATAAATTCTATCCCGTTCACCCATTTACCGCTTTTCCACGCGTAAAGTTTCGGCACGACAAGCCGCAGCGGCCATCCCTGCTCCGGTTTGAAATCTGCGCCATCGACTCCCCATGCGAACAGGACGTCATCATCTAGGAAATCCCCAATCAATAAATTCGTCGTGTATCCGTCGTAGGAGTGAAGCATGACAGCCTTCGCTTCCGGCTTGATTTTTATATCTTTTAGCAAGTCTTTCACGAGAACGCCGGTCCAGATAAGGCCGAGTTTGCTCCATGTTGTCACGCAGTGCCAGTCGGAATGGACGTCGGTAACGGGGAGTTTTCTCAATTCTTCCCAGTTCCAGCTTTTCTCGCGTTCGACAAGCCCGAAAATCCTGAGCTGCCATGTATCCAGGTTGATTTCCGGTGTGCCGCGGAAGCTGAAGATCGGCCACTCGTCGGTTTCTACCTGACCGGGTGGAAGACGGTCGGGTCGGTCGATGTCTGGGCTTTTTATCTTTTTGGGATTGTCGTCGGGCATGGAACTAGTCACCACCGGTCATTATGCACCCTCTCAGGATTATACCTCTCCGGATCGGGTTTGGATTCAGCGGGATATCCTATCGGAATCAGCGCCAGCGGCAGAATATGCTCCGGAAGCCCGAATTGCTTTATCGCTCCATTCATACGGTCCGGTCTTGGCGTAACTCCGAGCCAGACAGCGCCCAAACCAAGCCCATGCGCGGCGAGAAGAAGGTTTTCTGTGGCTGCGGAGCAGTCCTGGATTGCTAACTCCCTCGCGTCCTGGATGCTCAAATCGCAGCAGACAAGGATCGCCACACTCGCTTCATGGATCATTTTCGCATATGGATGCCATTCGGATACTTTATCGAGCAATGCACGGTCCTTTATCACTATAAATTGCCACGGTTGGCGATTGCTTGCCGACGGGGCGTACATGGCGGCCTTGAGGATTGTTTCGATCTGCTCATCGTCGACCGGCTTGTCGGTGTATTTCCGGATCGAACGTCGGGTCATAAGCGCTTCGATTATGTCCATTATGGCTAACTCCTGATTAATTATGGATATTCTACAATGTAAAATTGTCCGGGACAAATATCGAAAGGGCAGGGGTGGCGTCCTGGGTAACGGGATGATGTGCTAATAAAATAAAAGGGAGACAAAATTTGGATTTTTTTTCTTGTCTCCCTCGACCCGTAATGGCACGTTTTAAGGGCCATCCGGGAATATACCCCCTGGAATTTCTCAGAATTCCTCTCGGGGGTTTAATCTCATGCGGGCAATCTGTTTCCGCACGAAGGTGTGATCCGATTCCAGAATATATATTATACACTAATTAATTGAATCCGGCAAGATTTAAACATGTTCCGGGCATTAATTTTCCGTGGCATGCGACTCCGGCGCATGATCATTACGGGCATAAAAAAAAGAAAGGGAGACTTCCGTCTCCCTCCCCTTCACAGAGAATCTCTTCTCCGAAAGTTGCTCTGTGGGTCTTTCGACTCACCTGAGCGTCTCCGTCCAGGACGTCCATTCTGGAGGATCTTCGTCCGGGGACGTCTCCCCGTCGGAAGAATTTCCGTACTTGGGGCTATTTTACCGGTGAGGGGAGGGATATCGTCGAAGGATTGCTCCTTGTCCGGTATCGAACCCGCTTCCCGGGAACGCTCCGTTCGGGAAGTCTCCGTACTCGGGATTTTGGCCCTTCTCCAAACGTCCACCGTATGAGGATTGCTCCTTATTCGGTATCGGTTCGGAAGAAGGGACTTCCCTTTCGGGAGGATCTCCGTACCGGGGACTATTTACCGTTCAGGGGAGGGATGCCGTATAAGGATTGCTCCTTGTCTGGTATCGGTCCCGATCCGGGGAACGTCCCTTTCGGGAGAATCTCCGTACCGAGGACTATTTACCGTTCAGGGGAGGGATGCTGTCGATGGATTGCTCCAGGTCTTGCATCGATCCCGATCCGGGGAACATCCCTTTCGGGAGAACTCTCCGTCCTGGGTTTCGTTCCTTCGTGGAGTTTGAATTTGCCCGGGATTGCTCCCTTCGAAATTTAAACTCCTCTCAGGTTGGAAAGCCCTTTCGGGAGTTGTCAGCTTCATCGCCAGCTTGCGCCATGGATGAAGTTTCGTTTTGTGTACACTACTTATACAGTTAAATACGTATTTAAGCAATAGAATTTGTCCACACATTTCCCACAAGTTTTCCACATTAGTGGAAAGTTGCTAAGATATCCCTATACCGCGATATAAAAGGGATAGGATGATGTGACTGCCTGGCTGGCAACCAGGTTTGATATTGTCGATTAATGATTAATCTATAATCTATCTGCTGTCTGTAATTTCACAAATCCGCCGTAGCTCCGAGCGGCAGCGAGGAGCGAAGGCGGATCCCGATTTGCCGTCACCGGATACATTAGTTTATAATTTCCGCAATTGTAAACCAGGGAGGTCAAGGAACTATGCCGAGAAAAACGCGATGCTCCAGGACTATCGGAGGTATCCTATTAATCGTTTCAATCGTATCGATGGCTTTCCTGCCGGGATGCGGCGGAGGCGATCCGCGTAAAGCCGTTTACGAATTTCAACTGGCGTGGGGTAAAAAGGACCGGGCTACGGCCATGCAGTATTGCACGCAAAGGTACATTGATAATCAATTGGAGGCTGAAGAGGAGATGGGCAACTTGAGGGGGAGCTATATCTCTGGCGGACTTCCAACTCCTGATGAGTACGTCCAGAGTTTCTCGCGTTTCTGCGAGGATCTTACTGTGACTGTGACCGGAATGACCGCGACTGTCGTGTACTCGGTTCCGCAAATTGTCACAGCGACATATCATCTAAAATTATCCGGCGGACGATGGAAGATCGATGAGGTTACATGGTGAATTTGTGGCACCCATAAGATTCCCTTCGGGGAATCTTATGGGAGGCATAAAGAGATTCAATTACAGTGCGCGTTTTGTATTTCCGGGAAGGGGAAGCAGCGCGCCGACCGTTTTCCGATATCCCTCGTATTGTTCGCCGTATGCCCGACGCAGCCCTT
>JAPKYR010000019.1 GCA_026394215.1 bacterium | reverse complement strand
GGTCTTATTAACGGCTATTATTACCAGGATCATCAGAATCCTACCATGGATCGAAGCCACCCTGAGTTCCCGGATATTCAGGTCACTTACTCGAGTCCTGAGGTTTTCGGACATGGTGAATTCGGTCTCATGCCACAGTTCCCCTATTACCAGGCTGGAACAAAAGCATGGATGTTTGGTGCATCCGACGGAATACGCGATGGCGTTATTCTTGTTCTGACAAGTGGCTCAGACTCTGAGAAGTTCACAGAGTGGCAAGGCTAAGGCTAAGCATATCTGTAGAAATGTCCTGATTAATTTCATTTTCTTATATCAGGCTTAGCCAAGGCTATTGAATTTTTTAATACTGATTATTTACGTACTTGTCCACTGATTTTAACGGCGCTCCCAACCGGGAGCGCTTTTCTGTGTTTTTTTTGCTTTTATCTTTAACTTTCAGGCTTTTTGTTCTATTTTTATAAGTAAATTTCACCGGAAGGAAAAGTGGCGATGCGTATTATTTACAGGAAGTTATCCTCTACAGGATTCACAGTGATTGAATTAATGATCGCATTGTCGATGTTTTTTATCGTCCTTGCGATCCTGATGCCGGGATTCGTCAGGGCTGCGGACATTACGAGGGAAAGCGAAACGAAATCGAACCTCCATGAGATTCAGGTCGCGATCGAACGTTATATGGCCGATAACGATACCTATCCATGGTTCCTGCTTGGCGGCGACCAGACAGGCTGGGACGGGTGGCATCGCAAGTGGCATGGTGCTAACGAGATGGAGGTCGAATTTTCCGGCACAGCGACGAATGACAAGGTTATGGATTACCTGATCGAATTCGATTACCTGACATCATATCCTGAAAACCCATTCGTCGATGATGGTGCATCAGTTATTCTCAGAACCTGTGTCGAAGGGGAATCCTCGCCGGGATCGGGCGACCCAAGGTTCGGATACGATGGAACCGCTATGGGAATGGGGCTCGATGATATGAACTTCTTCAAGGGCGCTTTGCATGCGGGAAGTTTTTCATGGACTGAAGTTGAGACAAGAAGAACGCTGGATCGCGGTGCCTGGATGAATGTCCCCGATGAGTTCAAGGACGTAAATACGGATATGTATTATCTTTTCGGGGGCCAGGAACCGATGTTTGGAAATTACTCAGGGCAGACAATTTATACTTTCTGGCCGGGAAATTTTTTCTATAAAGCTACGCCTGATACGGTTATGGGCAACCGTCATTTTATGGAATTCTCGCAGCCAAATACATGCAGAATCGGTGGTCCCAGGACAAGGTATATACTCGGATGCTATGGCGATACGGGCACAATGGGGATGGATGTCATCCGCCTTAATGCATACACGGAGAGCGGAGATAATGTTAAGTGGCGATTGCCTCAGGGGATGTCGATTTTAAGTCTGGATTGCGGCTATGAGGATTTCAGCAATGGCACTTCTGAAGCGGGGGGGCTACCGGAAGTGTTCGGGGGCGGCGATGAAGAGACAGGGCCATGGTGGTACTACAATGAGGGCGGGACTAATTCCGGCGAATTTATATACGGCGCTCCGGATGGAATAGCTGATGGAGTGATCCTGGTTTTAGTCGATGGCGGACTTACATTACAGGAGGAATGACATTATGAAAACCATGTTCGGGAAATCCAGGGGATTTACATTGATCGAATTTTCCATCGGCTTTCTGGTGCTTACCATTTTTTTCACAGTTACAATACCCGCACATATCGCGGGGCGTGATTGGGCCAAAGAGTCTGAAACCAAAGCGGGTCTGCACACGATACAGGAAGCGGTCGAGAGATATGGGGTGGACAATAAAGAATACCCGGAATATATACTTGGGGGCGATCCTGAAGGCTGGGCCGGGTGCAGGTCTGTGGCATCAAATCCTTCGTTAACCAATAATTCTATATCTATTCATGATGACCTGATTGATGGGAGTTATCTTGAAAAGTACCCGAGAAATGCATTCTTAAACCCGGGAGATGGTCGTTACACAATTGTCAGAATGACAGGTATCAACGGCAGTCCCGGTATGGGTGATCCGAGGTTCGGCTACATCGGAGAGAGGATGGGAAATTGCCTCGACGATCCGAGGCTTATTTTCGCGATTAATTACAGCGTCCGTCCCCTTGCTGAAACGATCCTTGCTCCTGAAAATCCTATGCTGGGAATTATAAATAACATGAGTCCGAATACATTTTACTGCATGGGTGGAATTCCAGAATGGTCTTCCGGATCGGTCGGACAAAGCGACCTCGATGCACCGCCCGTAAAATTCTACTGGCCAGGGGAATTTTTCTACAGGTCAGGGGGGATGTTTGATATTGGCCTTAATACTAACGTGTCAGGAGAAAATTATGCCAAAATCTTTGGTTGGGAATATGCCATGATTGATAAATATATGCTTGGCGCGTACGGATCGCTCCGCACGGATGGTTTGGATGTGATTCGCCTTACAGCGAAGAGCGGTCAGACAGCATCGACAATGAATTCCGCGATTCAAGGTTTTATTATTGATGAATATTATCAGGATCATACAAATCTAAATCGTGAAGCGAGCCACCCGAATTTCGACTGCCGTGTCAATTATTCCAATCCTGAAGTTTTCGGGGGAGGCGCGAGGGGGCTTATGCCGCAGTTCCCGTATTTCGAATCATTTGGGGGAGAGTGGATTTATGGAGCACCCGATGGTTTTCCCGATGGTATCGTGCTGGTTCTCACGGGTGAAATTCCGGATCCGATTATAGATGTTGGGGTCCTTGAGCCATTTCAATAAAAAAAAGGACACCGTTACTTCCGTTAATAAAATTGCGGAATACAGTGCCTTCAGATTGGTTGATTTACGGAATTATATATTTATTTATTAAACTTTGGGATACGTATAATAGACGTCCAGAAAAATCCACCATAACCTTGCGAGACATTGCGGGTTCTGCAGAAGGTTCGCGTGCAGGGCGGGGAAAAGAGTATTGGATGGCGGCGCGCCTGTTTTCTGCATAAGCTGGCTGGACCACGGCACGATACCGTCCGAATGGTACCCGTACCTGTACTCCTTCAACCAGGTTGGTTCCTGGACAATGGTGAGCAAAAAATAGCAGCCGTAAAGCACCGTATCGCTAATCGGGGGCGGTGTCTGGAATGACCCGCCTATCATGACCATATGGGATTTTTGCGCCGTTGTCAGTGAGTTATTCAAAAGCGCTATCGGGCAATAATTGTATGGTTTGCAGGAAATATTCTGGCCGCCCCAGTTATAAATAATCGACTCCTTGCACCTGAGCCCCTTTATACCCGGTGTATTGAGAAATGAAAAATTCAACAGGTCGCCTTTATCCCAACGGTCCATCAGGATGTTCGCTATCGGGGTTCCGTAATTCGGGGTCGCGATAGTGACCAGTTTGAATACTTCTGGATTATTGAAGTTCTGGTAGTAATCCCGAGCCATCAATCCACCCATCGAACCGCCAAAAAGCACAACAGGCCTTTCCACGATTCCATGGTCGACATTATCCGCCCAGTCCCAGATTTCGTTATAGAGGGTTACGCCGCCGGTTGCGTAACCGGCTGAGAAATTCATGCTCGGGTAGATAAACCAGAAGAATTTAAAGATTTTGTAGTAATCGGGATATGCATTCAGAATATCGATAAAATCGTCCCAGTTTCCGGTTTGGTCCTCAAGTTCCGGGAAAGTGGAGTTTGATTCCGTCACATTGAGTCCCTGAATGAGTATGATAGGTATCCTTCCGTTGATTGGACCGCCGTTTGCAGGTCCGAAGGGTGTTACCTGGGCAGATCTATGAAGCGACGCCACAACGTTTGGATCGTCTGTAAGGGTTGGTTGAATGTTAAAATCCGGGATTCCCGAATAATCTATCGGCGCAAGAACAACATCCGTTCCCGCCATCCGGCATCCAAGCCTTCCGTCCTCAACCTTTGCCCACGAATATAATGTCTGAGCCGCAGTCGCGCTGTCTGAGATTGTCTTCTGGATATCGAAAAACTCATGCGAAGGAGTCGCGGTTCCAGTAAGGGTTTGAAAATCGAACCAGACACCGTACTGGTAATCATCCGGAAATTCAGTCCCGTCGAGCGTAATCCGGTATGGTTCAGTGAGCGCCACAATGCCTTCGCTGAAGTCCTGCTGCGCGTATTCGATGGAGACTCTGAACTCGCCAACATCCTGACGGGCAGGGAAGTCAAGGTTCAGGGTGTTCCATGACACCTGTCCGCCTTCCGTGCCGTCGATTACCTGTGAGAATGCGTCCGGGGATACGATTGTTTCAGGAGCGTTGGGCGCCGATGAGCCGGAACAGGATATAATAAAAATTATTACCGGCACCATCAGGCAGGATAGAATCTTCTTCATGTGTTAACCTCAATCAATGGATATACAGAAAGACAGCCCGTAGCTTACTTAATATTAATAATTTAACAGAGGTTTCCGGTTTGAGCAAGGTTTTTTAGCGACATATATCAAAAGATTTTATCTTAAACAAAGCCATAAAGCTGAGCACCGGCCCGCTTGAAACTCAAATCCGGCAATTTAGAACACCGTGGATCAAGTCCTCAGAATATATAATCCCGTCAATGGCAACACTTTTATCAGCCGCGATGACCCCATTGTCAAATCCTGGGACTCGATTCTGTAGCTTTTTCCGCTCCACACACTAGACCCTTTACCACTTTTAATATATCATTCCCCTTTCAATCCCATTTATCTATCTGGAATCCATTTTATCGATATTAAAATGATGACCACCCTTCGGAGGGGCATACAATGAGAAAATACCGGGCCAGCAGACTGAAACAGCTAATCTTCCCGCAGGAACTTATAATCGACAAGTACCACGTGCTGTCGCGCAAGCGAAGTTTCCCGGCGTTCTGGCTGGTCAGGGAGGAAAGCATCCCCTTAAGTAAACTCGCGAGCATTCAGATTCTCAAGGGGATGTTTTTTTCCAAGCTGATTATCGAGAATGCGGGTGGTCCGTATCCGATTGTCCTCGATGGTCTCTGGAACCGCTCAGCAAACGAAGCACGGGAGCTTCTGGAGATGATCGAGCGCGAAATAGTGGATACCGATGACGTTTCGACTCTAGTCGGGGAAGACCATGAAAACCTGGCAGGTAAGAAAATTCATCAAAATAGCGGTTCACCTTCTTCACCCTCGAAAAATTCCTGACAGGCTACCCGGATTGGTATATTTATATTAATATCTTGATTAATATATTAATTAAGCTCGAACTCGCTAAGCTCCCGGACATGATACATTCCCATTCGGCCAACCATGCCGATGTATTTCACGATTCCCACACCCTGGGCATACCATATATACCATTCCTGGCCGTCAGGATCTCTCAGCTCATATTTTAATTTAATCGTATTGAAAAATCCCGCCGGTGTCTCGACTACTTCCTCGCCAATAACGGTAACCGTCTGGCCTTCCATTGAAACTGTCCTGTTTGTATCCGGCGGGTAGGGGACCTGTATGATTTTTCCGGACAACGGTCTGTCGGGATTTATCACGTTGTATAAGCCATCGGTGCTTTCCATAAAATAAACGGTAATGTCCCCATTTCTGACTTCGTAAATCCCGTTCTCGCTATTTACAATACCCCGAACGGTCATTTCGAGTACTGTTTCGTTCTGATGACTGCCGTTCCCGCTCGGATCGCGGGTATCGTAAATGACATACTCCCACCTGTTGCCAATCGCTAGAGGAAGGTAGCTCGATGTCGAAGGATTCGCGTTGACAATGACCGGTTCCGAATCCTCTGCGCTCTGGTTGTTTACAATACCGGTCAGGTCGCCGGGATTTGTGCTTTCAGTAGCAACGATATCCCCGCTCTCGACCGTGAAAGCATACTGGTTTTCAAGGTTACTTATCGCGGAACCGAGAATTGCCCTTGACCCTGATGGGAAAAAATACCATGCAGCAATAACAATCAGGGTCAATAACAGCAGGAATGTATCTATCGGACCCCATATACGGATTTTCCGCACTTTTGGGATTTCTGTCGTTTTGTACAGATAAGATAATTTTTTCGATAGTGTTCCGATTTCCGGCACATTTTTTTTCTTCTTCACCAGGGAACCGGATTTTACTACGGTTTCCTGAACCACATCTTCATATGGGACGCCTTTAAGTTTCGAAATCGCCCTGAGTACGCGTTCAACACGCGGAGAATGCAGATCCAGCCGGACATAATCCTTCAGTTCTCTTACAGCATCGTCTGTCTCGTCAAGGTACGCGTGGATTACACCGAGGTTCAGATGCGAGTCGGCGTAGGATGGTTCCAGTTTGATTGTCTGCAAATACAGGACTTTCGCCCTGTCATAATCGCCTTTAAGCACATAAACACCGGCCAGATGATGAAGGCAGATATAATCTTCCGGATTCTTATCGGCCTCTATTTCATA
>JAPKYR010000096.1 GCA_026394215.1 bacterium | reverse complement strand
TTTCCCCCTCTCCACAAGTGGAGAGGGGGGAAAGGGGGTGAGGTGAGGATTTCCGGGCATTTGATGATTAATCAGCCAATAAAGTCCGGGTTGATAAATAACACGAAAATGACAAACATTGAAAATATTATTGGCAACATATAGGTTCTGGTGGTAAAGTATCCGGTTAATTCAATTTGGTGCGATCCATGGTCCCGAATGGTCGGGGCCAATGCTTTGTCCCCCCTCATGCCAGAGGGAGCCTTTTTTAAGTGCTGGAGATACTTCTGTATGAGGATGCAGAAATCCATCGCGGTGGTTCTACTAACCCTGAGCATCTGGGTGACAATTACCATATGGACCGGTATTCGGTTCGAGAGCACCGTTCCGCATAGCCTTAATCCTTTCTGGGCTTCTCTGCTTCGATGCGCCCACGTACCATGGATGCTCTTCTGGCTATGGGGCGTCCATAATTTCTGGCACCAGATCCTCAGCCTGTTCCCGAGAAAAATCCCTGAGGCTGGGATGCCTGACAATTGCGATGAGCCGATCGCGCTTCTCTACACCACCTGCGATGATTTCGATATCGATGCGGTTGAATCCTGCTTCAATCAGTCCTATCAAAATCTCAAATTAATAATTTGCGACGACAGTTTTCAGCAATCCTCGCGCGATCAGATCGACGACTGGGTTGAAAGAAACGCGCCAACTGCAGTTGTAGTACGGCGCCCGGATCGCAGGGGATTTAAGGCCGGCAATCTCAATTATGCTATTACCAACGTAGTTACTGAGGAATACATCATTGTCTGTGACGCCGATGAAATTGTCCCTCCTGATTTTGCCGCGAAAATGTTAGCGGCTTGCGTTAAGATGAACGTAGCTTTCGTGCAGGCCAGGCACAAAGCCCGAACGGACAATCAGACATATTTCGCCCGCATACTCGCGCCGACAGTCGACATCTACAACCGTTACAGCCTTCCTCTCAGAAATCAATATGGATTTGTCGCCTGCTTTGGCCACGGGATTATGTTCCGGCGATCCGCATGGAGCCTGGTTGGAGGATTCCCGGAGATTGTGTCGGAAGACCTCGGCTTTGCCGCGCGGCTTCTTGCCAAGGGAATGAGAGGATTTTTTGCGGAAAATATTGAAGCTGAAGAGGAATTCCCGTCTCGCATGCGTATATGGGAGACGGTTTCTCGCGCATAGAACTTGGGGTCCTCCTGTTCTACCTCCTCGGACCTCTGACCCCGGTCATTCCCATCATCGTCAGATTCTTCCGCGAACCGGTCAGGTACGGGATATATTCTTTCTCAGCCGCCATCGCGTATGCAAGCTTAATGCCTATGTTCGCAAAAAAAGGGATCGAGCAGATTTTCCATCTTAAAAAACCGGATTTTGAGGTTACGGGCAAGGTCGCGAAACAACCTCAGGTCGTAAACGGCCATGTCTTTACTATGGCAACCGGCCTGCTGGTATTGACTATTGCCTTCATGTTTCCATCCCCCGCTTTTATACCCGCCTGCGGAATTTCAATTATGTTCCTTCTGGCGCCCCTGCTCTGCTTCACCGAACGCAAGGACATTGTCGGGATCGTCGCGAGGAATTCCGGATTAATTCCCTATGCCGCCATCGCACTATTGATGATCATTTTCTAAAAACCACATGTAACAGAGGCACGAGCGTCAGCGAGTGCTCTGCCATCTGCACTTTCCGATACGTGATCATGATAGAGCACTCGCTAACGCTCGTGCCTCTGATACATACCCAGTATTGAAAAACAGTCTGCTTCCCGCCAGTAAAATCATGCTACAATACGCTCCGACATGTCGCAAAGACCGCTGATACCAAACCCCAGAGACGATGATCCCGATTCTTCAGAAAATGAAGAGATCAAGGGAACGGTCGAGCATATCACGTTCCGCAACGATGATAACGGTTACACTGTCGCGCGATTTAAAATAGACGGGACCGGGCATTCGGATGAAGACAGGAAAATCGAGCGGAAAAAAGACGGCGGATTCAAGACAATCACGCCCGGGCTGTACACAATCGTAGGCAGTTTCCCATCAATCACTGAAGGCGAACATCTCACCCTCCTCGGAAAATGGACCGAGCATGAAAAATTCGGGACGCAGTTCGACGTCCAGCAGTCCTGTATGAGCGCCCCGCCCACGTTGAAAGGCATGGAAAAATATCTCGCGTCCGGATTAGTCCCCGGAATCGGACCCGTCTACGCGCAAAAAATCGTCCGCCATTTCCAGGATGAAGTGTTCGATATAATCGAGGAAGCTCCGGAGCGGCTGCGTGAAGTGCCCGGAATCGGCGCGAAGCGCGCAGCTAGCCTCGCCGGATCTTTCCGTCAGCAGAAAGCAATACGAGGCCTGATGATTTTCCTGCAGGATCACGATGTATCGCCATCTATCGCGGTTAAAATATATAAGGAATACGGCGATGAATCGGTCCGCGTGCTCCATGACAATCCTTACACTCTCGCGGACGATATTTTCGGGATCGGATTCAAAACCGCCGACAATGTCGCGCAAAAA
>JAPKYR010000012.1 GCA_026394215.1 bacterium | reverse complement strand
TTTATTGTAAGGCGGCCATGCTTTATCAATGTGCCCTCAAGATCGAACAGTATCGCCTCTGGCTTCAGAGTGGTCATAAGGGCATTTTCGAGACGCGAGTACAGACCCGCATCGCCCGGACATGTGATTCGCAGACAGTTTTTCAGTATTGGATCAGACTTGAACCCTTTTACCGCGATTCCAAGTCCGCCCATGCCTGTCATGACCCAGTCCGCGCTTTTGAATTTCGCAAGCACGAAATTCGCCTGCGATTTCCACGGTACCCCTCCAAGCCCGGTTATCAATTCGGTTAGGCGCAGACGCTCTCTCTTGATTTCCCCCACAAACCGATTCATTTCATCACGGTGATTTTCGTAGCGGTCGATAGCCAATACCATCGATGGCCCCGTAACCGAATACGGACCCCCGGCGGCTCGCATCCAGCCGATCACATTTTCCGGACCGATCGCGTAGCCGACCCTCGCCCCGGCAAGCCCCCACGCTTTCGACATTGTCCGTAGCGCAAGGACATTCGGAAGTTCGATCGCGATCTGTGTCAGGTCGATATCGGCAAACTCGGTATACGCAAGGTCGAGAACGATAAGCGTATCCGGCGCGCTCGACGATAATTTCTTTAATTCCTCTTCGGTGATTACCAACCCGGTCGGATTATTCGGGCTGATAACCACGATTATCGAAGTTCTCTCGGTCACTTTCGAAAGGACTTCGTCTGCCGGGAAATTTTCCCCGTCCCACTTAACCTCGATAATGTCAGCTCCCGTAATCAAGCCGAACTGTCTAAAAATCACGAATGTCGGGACAGGCAGGATCATCTCGCGACCCGGGCATAGCATCGCGCGAAGTATCCTGTCGATCGATTCGTCCGCCCCCGCCGAAACAAAAACGCGATGCGGATCGATTTTGTGCATATTGGCGATATAGTCACGAAGCGATTTTGCGGACTGATATCTTTTCAGAATATCCGGATCGGCATTCTCCAGGCATCGGAAATCCCCGGACGGAAGCCCGATTCCCTCGTTGCTGTCGAGGTAAAGATCCATCGGGCACTTCAATCGCTCAGGCTCGAATCCCTCAAGCCCTTCGAGCCCTGGGGAGGGTTTCAGATTTTCGCATTTCGGTTTGTTCATCGATGATCCCTGTTTTCGGGACGGTAGATGTGATTAAAGCGAATAATAAATCCGAAGTCAAACGGCAAAACTCGGTAGAAACTCGGTAGCTGCTAGCTTTTTCGTCCACGAAAAAGTAGCTGCTATCCGAGATTTGCTGACAGGATTTGCTAACGGGATCGAGGGTGATACACTCAAGATGTGCGGCTTAGTAGTTACGTATCAGATATCGTCGATTATCCCGCTGAACAAATCCCTGAACCACCTGTCGCTTTCCAGAATCGCTTTCCTCTTCAGGGAAAAATATGCGGCGAGTAAATCACGCGCTTTCGGAGTGAGTTGGGACCCTCCCCCGGATTTTCCGCCGATATTCCGTTCGAGCAACTGAAATCCGAGCCTTTCTTCGGCGCGTTTTATGTCGCCCCATGCGTGACGATAAGAGATTTCCTCCTCTTTCGCAGCTTTCGAGAGGCTTCCGAGCGTGTCTATCCCGTCAAGAAGCCTCGCCAGACCTTCGCCGAATACGACATTCCCATCGCGCCCAAGCCAGATTTTGGTCTTCAGCTTTACCCGGCTTTTTGAGAGAAATTCGTGTTGGCTCTTAAAAATATCGAGAACTTCCTCATGCACTTTTTTCGGAAGCTTCAGCTTTTTAATTTGCCGATTCCATTCTTCGGGATTTCCGCGATGCCCGAGAATTATATCGGCATGCGAATGCAGCGTGTTCGCGTCCCTCCTTCGGTCGCCTTCCATGCTGTCAAGAAAAATTACGAGATCGGCATCGACAATGCCCGCAAGACGATTCGACTCCACCAGCAGATATCCGGATTTTTCTTTTAATGAGTCGATAAACCTGAGGCTGTCATCGGTAGATATAAAATAATTCGCGGCGCCATGATTTTTTTTTGCGTGATGTCCGGTTTTCATCGATTCGACATCGGGAAGCACTGCCGCAAGTTTATTCAACAGAGTGGTTTTCCCGATGTACGACGACGCCCCGGATATCAGCCAGATTTTCATTTAAAATCCCCGAGTTAGTATGCCATCCGCTTGAATTTCAGATGACATTTTCTGTCTCCCAGAGCCTGAGATCCTCAGGTGTGTTTACGTTTGTGAAAGGACGGTCATCGTTGAAATAAACTGTGCTGTGTTCGACGCTTTTGAAGAAATTTAGAGCCGCGTTCTTACCTTCGATCAGCGTTTTTTCCATTTTTTCAATCAGATTCGATCGAACAACCGAACATAACGGGTGTTCCTGCGACTTCGTTTCTACATATACAACCGGCATTACATTATTTTCCGCGAAATCCACAATAATGCCGATCTCCCTTGACGTTATCGCCGG
>JAPKYR010000298.1 GCA_026394215.1 bacterium | reverse complement strand
CGGGAAGCAGGGTCAGGCCCCGGCTTCTCGCGAATCGCGCTCTCATGCTGAATCCGTACGATTATATTGCGTACCTTCAACTAGCCGCTGTGGATACAGTCGATAAAAATATCGCATCCGCATTTATAAATCTAAACCAGGCTTTGGCTCTCGCGCCGCCTTCAGATGTCCGCACGCGTGTGAGAATCCTGCAATTTTCGCAATTCGCATCGGACGTCAATGCAGTCCCCTGGGATTCTCAGGCGATTGCGTCAGACCTCGACGCCCTTCTTTCTCATCTCGAATCGGAATACCCGCTGAATTCATTTAATAAATCGTCGCGGGCGGAACTTCTGGGGTACCAGGGAGATATCGATGGGGCGATTTCGGAATACACCGATGCGGTCGCGCTTCCGGGAGCCACACGTGAGACCGCGCTCCGTCTTGGATACTGGCTTGCCCGCGCGGGAAGAATTTCCGAGGCCATGCAGGTGATAAACTTAAGCATACCGTTCGATTCGCCTTATCTCATGTGGGTGACGGCAATCGAACAGGAAGCGCAAATAAAGGCCGATCCGAATCTCGCGGAATTCGCGCGGGAGATTCATGCCTATCTCGATCCGGAGAACACTCATGCGGATTTTTTCAACCCGTCTGAAGGCAATTAATTTTATTACGGTAATTCTGGCGATCGCCGTACTTGCCGGGACAGCCTGTTCCTCCGGAAATCGCAATGTGCAGAATTTTCACGAGCGGCTGGAGAGGCTTCTTCCGGGAAATAATCAGGCAACAACAGATGAGCCGGTCCTCGATCAATACGAGGTTTCGCTCAGTATGTCCAGAGCGTGTAATGATTATGATTTTGAGGAAGCATTGAGACTTCTTGATGTCCTGAAATCGATTCCGGGTTTTGATACAAATTACGCTACTCGCACCGAGGCATATCTAAAGTACCGACTGGGACTATATGACGATGCGCTTGCCCTCGTTAATTCTCTCAACCCCGGGATTTACAACCACGACTATCTCGAACTGAGAAGCGCGATCTTCACAGCTATGGGCGATCTGGACAGCGCTTTGAGAGATCTGGACACAATTATGCTGTCAGAGCGGGAAGGTGAAATGTCAAAAAGCGATACGTTGTGGGAATTAATGATTCAGACCGGGCGGTGGGAAGAAGCAACAAAGTTTGAACATGAAATAGACAACAATCCGTCTCCGCAATACAGAGATTTATACAATATGCTTGAAAGGGCGATTTTGAATCGCGATTTCCCCACCGCTGAGCAGATTATCGAGCGCATGCCCACACTTCCAAATATGCTTCAAAGCGATTATACCGAATTTTACGCGCCCCTCACACATGTTCTACTCGCGAGAATGTATTTCGAGCAGGGCGAAATCGATCGCGCATTTGAAAATTTCAGTGAGATCGGATCGGAATATGAGCACGTAACGTTCGGCTGGGTAAATCTCTCTGAAAATGCGATAGGAGCAGGTCGGTACGGCGAGGCGAAATCGGCCGCGATCGAAGGGATTATCAGGTCAGGAGGACGGGAAGTCCTTGATTCGCTCGAAATCGAATACGATGAGCCCGGCCAGGATGTTTTTGTGAACACTCCGATGCGTCACGATGAGGTTGCATATCACCTTGCCGTTATAGGGAGAACATCTCTTGCCGATGGGGATCCAGGTAAAGCTATCGAATACGGGTTGAAGGCGCTTGAGATAAACAGATACACAGGCTTCGCGTACAACCAGCTTTCGATCGCATATGAATTTAACGGGGATATGTATAATGCAATCGAGAGCACATTATCAGGCATGGAGTTGTTTCCTTACGACAGGGAATTAATGCTCAGATATGTCCGCCTCGCGAAAATGGCTCCCGATGTAATCGATCCATCGTATCCTGGTCCTGATGAGGTTTACAGCGACCTTCTTGATTGGTCTGAAAATTATTATAACCATTTTCAATATTGCCCGTGGTCATTGTATATGCTTGCGCAGGTCATAGATTACTCCGAAACAGTATCGACGCTTGATCGGCAGATCGAATTGATGCAGCAGGCTTACGCAGATTCGCCTCAGATTCCGGGGGGCGCGATTTATTACGCGTGCCTTCTTGCCGCGAATAATCGATGCGACGAAGCTCGTGAAATTATTGCGTCGAGTGATATCCAGGTCGATTCGGCGTGGGCAATCGAATTTACCAGTCCTGACATTTTAAGCAGGGCTGATGAAAATTGTGGGTTTAGTGGTTTGATAACGGATGCAATGGAAAATGGAATCGAGTGAGGGTTTGAATCAACTGTGAAACCTGATTATTCTATTAAATATACTGGCCCTAATGGAAACGCGCGTCGAGTGATGACACTCCATAAACGCCTGGAAAAACTCTATGGTCCATTCAAACCATTCCCGATCCGCGAGGGTGTCGAGGAATTAGTACTGACCGTGCTGAGCCAGAACACGAACGACGTCAATCGCGACCGGGCGTTCAGGACGCTGACAGAAAAATATCCGACATGGGACGATGTATTAAAAGCGCCGCAAAAGAAAATCGAGGATGCTATACGTGTGGGTGGACTCGCGCAGACAAAATCGATTGCGATTAAGCAGATTCTTGGGGAGATAAAAGATCGATACGGGAAATTCACACTGGAGCCGATTTCGGAACTTCCGATTGATGAAGCGATTGAGGTGCTGACCAGATTTCCGCAGGTCGGGGTTAAAACTGCGGCGTGCGTTTTGGCTTTTTCGTTCGGAGAGCCGGTGATACCGGTCGATACGCATGTCCATCGGCTTTCGAGAAGGCTGGGATTAGCGGCGAGGAACGCGTCGAGGGATCAGACATTTTATGTGCTGATGGGGATCGTCCCGGAGAAACTGAGATATCCGTTTCATGTATTTTTGATAAAGCACGGGCGGGCAGTGTGCAAATCGCAGAAGCCGCTATGCGGTGAGTGTGCGTTGAGGGAAATGTGCGAGTCGAAAGGGGAATGGTAGATGTGCGGGAGGCATCAAAGTTATCTCATCAATTGATGTTTTAATTTACATCTTCCCATTTTACTGTAATTCCCCTATTCTGTAGTTCTGGAATTTGCTCGTTAATGGCGAGTTCGCTTAACGGATTGCCAGTCAACGAAAGTTGAAAATAATTTCTTGGGGTTGGATCATTTATGAAAGAATACAAGTCCATAATATCATTGCCATCTAACATTATAATATCAAGTAGCGCCATATTTGTTATGGGCTCAATGTCCGATAATTGATTATTCATTAATTGAAGTTGATAAATATTATTCAAACCAGCTAACGGGGACACGTCGATAATCTGACAATCATCAAGGTACAAAGCCTTTAAAGCAAGCAGACCGTGAAGAGGAGTCAAGTCTGCGATTGGATTAGAATCAAGGGCTAAGTCCTTTAAATTTACCATCCCCTCAAGCGGGCTTAAATCTGTTATCTGATTATTGGAAGCAATTAACTGACCCATGTTTGCAAGTGATGAAAGAGGCTCTATGTCTGATATTTTGTTATAAAAGAGCGATAATATTTCTAATTGAGTTAATCCACTTAAAGGAGTCAGATCAGAAATAGTATTGTCACCTAAATATAGTTCCTTAAGTTTCCATGAACTGCTTAACGGTCCTAGATCCGTGATTAGATGGTGATTCAACTCAAGTATCTCGAGATTGGTAAAACCGTTCAAAGGTGTAAGGTTAGAAATTCTGATGTCCTGCGGGTCATTCCAATAGTGATTAATGTTCAGGTAGGTTAAATTAGATAGTTTTGTCAATGGAGAAATATCAGAAACCTTTGTGCTGTCCAAGTCCAAATATGTGAGGTTTATTAGGTTTCCCAATGCATAAATATCGCTTATGGGATTATAACCAAGCTTCAGTATACGTAATTCTGTTGAATTTGCTAATGGCGTTAGATCTTCAATATGGTTATTCCATAAATTGAGTTCTTCCATTTTAGTAAAATTCTGTAATGGTGAAATGTCTGATACAAAACAACCAGCAAGATCGAGACTGACGAGATTCGATAAATTACCTAATATGTTCAGATCCAATGAACCAGGAGTATTATTATTGAGCGCAGATCTTAAGTTAAGGATTTCAAGATTAACGAGCCTCTCAATTGGACTAAAATCTTGAATATCGTTTGTTGCCAGGTTGAGTTCTGTTAAATTGGAGAGCACCATCAGAGGTTCTATATCAGTTATATTATTCCTTGACAAATCAAGGCAAGTTAGGTTCCTCAATCGAGCTAAAATGGTTACATCGGAGATACTTTGACCCGGAAGACGCAATTCATCTAGGTTTTTAAAGAATTGAAGTCCTTCCAAATTCTCAATATTATCGTCATAGTTCCATTGCGAAAGATCGATAACTGTAATCTGTTCCAACTCCGAAGCATAAATTCCCCCTTGTGGTATATTCATTATTTTACGAATTTCCCTATCAAGTACTGGATCAGGGAAATTAACAACCCTGTCCTGTTCCTCGCATGAAAGAAGGAAGCATGCAACAAGTGCCAGCGGAAGAAGGATTTGGGATATGTGATTAAATTTCTGAAGCATGAAAATAGGATTCCGGTTCAGAGGGTCAGTGGTAAATATTTACAATTATACATCAAAAATAGCTCGTGCTTATAACATAAATCATATCGGGTAAATTGCCATATTCGCTTATCATCCCGCCTTCGTAGTGCTGGAAGCCGATTCGTAAATCAGATGAGTCCGATATCGAATGGCTGACCGAATAATCCGAAAACCATGAATCGTCGGTCAGGTTGAATAGTCCGATAACGCCAAATGTAGTAAGCCCGCCGGAAATATAGGAGCAGCTTGTAGCCGCATACCATCGCGCCGGATACGAAACCCCGCCGCCTATTCCAAGTCCTGAGAGACCGCTTAGTAAATACTCGATCGGCTTTTCGCCGCCGGGACCGTTGTAGAAAATTTCACCGGATAAATACGTATGATTATTCGGCGCGTAGTCGGATTCGAGCGCGAATCGGAACGGCTCATTTTTTTCGACATCGATCCATTGCGATTCGATTCGTATCCCGATGTCGTGAACATCGCCGCTTGTGTCGAGCGCGACGAAATTGTTCCCGTCGATCTGTCCGACCGATAATCCCGATTCAAAATCCCCGTGTACGGTGTGATATTTCGCCGCGACAGCACCGGTCCCGTCATTATCGAGCCATGCGTAAATAAAATCATAACCCGACACCATGCCGTCGGGAATCTGCACGCGCACGGCATCGGTGCCGGGTTGCTCTGGCACGAACGGATTTCCGGGGCGGACCGGGTGGAACATGTCCATGAAACTCATCGTGAGAGTGGTTCCCCACGCGATTCTCTGGCGACCGATGTCCAGCGTGAAATCGTCGTTGCGGTAATTAAGGCTGAGACGGTCGAGAGCATGTGTCGCACGCCAGTTAGCGCCGGAATCGATCGGCCACGAAAGATCGAGAATGCCCTCCGAGCCGGAAACGGGGAGCCTTCCGTACCAGGGGTAGTAAGTGTGGTCGACCTGATATGCGAATTCGAGCTTCCAGTCGGGATTGAGCGCGTAACTTCCGTTCAGACGGAGGTTCATTTCAGTGAAGGAACTTGATTGTAGAATGAAGCGGTCGAATGTGCGTCCGGAGGCGAGGAAATATCGGCCATTCAGGCGGAGATTATCCGCGTGGACGGGAGATGCAAGGAAGAAGAGAATAAAAATGAAGAGTATTTTGACAGGTGTTTTCATTTTAATCATGCGCCGGAGTCGCATGCCACGGAATTTAGTATAGCAAATATTGGTTTTATACATGACGCAGGGCTTCGACCGGTTTCAAACTGCCGGCTTTGATCGCGGGATAGAGCGCGGCGATCAGGGTGATGATAAAAATCGAGACGACCGCTTTCATGACATTAAACAGCACCAGTTGCGGGTAAATATCCATCGACCAGTCCATCGCCATCACGTCGCCCATTTCGCTGTACGCCGCGAAGCTCCATGGATATATCATATTTATTCCATACAGTACAAGCCCGAACAAGAAGCCGCCGACAGCGCCGATAAATCCGACAAGCGCGGACTCGATGATGACAAGATTGAAAATCGACGACGGTCGCGTGCCGAGGCTCATAAGGATTCCGAATTCCCTGATACGCTCGAATACGGCCATCAGGAATGTGTTCATAATCCCGGCCGCGACAACGATGAAAATAAAAATCATCATGATGTACATGCTTTGATTATCGAGATTTATGAAGACCTTTAATCCGGGCTGGATTTTTTCCCAGTCCAGAACCTCGAACTGCTGCGAATTTATCGAAGCTAACCTGCCGGTCAGGAAATTAACAGCGTCGATTTCCTTTTTCCCTTTTTGAAGAAGGATCGTCACCTCGTGCACTGCGTTACTGAACCTCGGTACATCGACCGCCATCACGTCGCGAAGGGTGTTGATCGGGACATACGCTATTGATTTGTCGTACTCTCCCATTCCTGTCGTGAAAATTCCCTTCACGAAATAGACCGCATAGCCCGTATCGCCCGTGAAACGCTGGATAGTGAGGAACAGACGGTCGCCGATACCCACCCCCAGTTTTGTCGCAATCCCCACCCCGATTACTATCGGAAGTTCCCTTTCATTTTCAATTGTCCCGGGGAGCCATTCGCCTTCAGTGACTTTTTCGTCCATGACGGAGATCGTTGTTTCCCCGACAGGATCGACGCCGATGATCGCGCATCCCTGCGACGCGTTCGCGTGGCTGATCAGCCCGAACGCGTTGAGCCGTACGCTCACACCCTCGACCCCCGGCGCCTCGCGCGCGATTTCGATAACCGGTCCTGGATCGAAAATCGCTTTTTCAATCGCTTTGTCCTGCTGGTAATCGAGGGCGTGAATCTGGATGCTTCCAAGCCCGGTTGTGAGTGCGCTTCGGATCATCTGCTCATGCGCCCCATCGCCCACCGTGATCATCCAGACCATGACGCCGACACAGATTATCATCGTAGCGAGCGTGATAGCTGTCCGACGGGTGTTTCTCCAGATGTTTCTCCATGCTATTCGTAAGATTAATAGATTCATGATTGAAAACCTCACGCAACGATCATTTGTTTCGCATTATGGTCCTATTTACCCGCTCCCGACAACGCAGTTTCATCATTCACAACCACGCCGTCCTCCAATGTCGCGATTCTCCTCGCGCGCTCGACTACTCTCTGATCGTGTGTCGAAAACAGGAAAGTCACTTTTTCATCGATGTTGAGTTTTTCCATGATCGTAAGAAGAGCGTCGCCGGTTTTTGAATCGAGATTCGCCGTCGGCTCATCGGCGAGGACAAGGGCGGGACGGTCGGCGATCGCGCGCGCGACCGCGATCCTCTGCTGTTGTCCGCCGGACATTTCATCCGGACGTTTGTTCGCCATGTCGGAAATTTCGACCGCCGCAAGAAGTTCATCGGCACGCTTGCGGGCATCGGACTGAGTCCAACGCCTGAGAAGGAGGGTCAACTCGACATTTTCACGCGCGGTGAGAACGGGCACGAGGTTGTACGACTGGAAAATAAACCCGATTTTTTCCAGCCGCATATCCGAAAGCCGCGTGAGCGACCAGCCACTGATATCTTCGCTGTCGATAATTACCTGTCCGCTCGACGCGCGATCCAGCCCGCCGATAATATTCAAAAGTGTGGTCTTCCCGCTTCCGGACGGTCCGACAAGGGCGGTGAACTCGCCCTTCTCTACTTTAAAATTAACTCCCCTAAGGGCTTCATATTCTATTTTTCCGGTTTTGTATGTTTTTCTTACGTCTATAAGTTCAACAAGGGTCATTTTTTTCAACGCCTCTGTTAATCAGGGATTTGTCAGATTCTGCTCGGTGAATATTTCGTCCAAGAGATCGATATCGAATTCTATTTCATTGTAAGTCATCTCAGTGTAACGCCCTTCCTGATCCACCGGTACCATACGCATAACAGTTGGAGTTACGCGGTCGGACATGTATTTGAATTCCGAAAAATCCATATACCTCGCAACGTTGCCATTATCGTCGTAATACTCCTCCCTGACCGGCAGGAGATCGCTGACTCTTGTCCAAATTCTTATCATCAGCCATGGAACGGGCGTTGAGGGGTCGGTGGTCAGGAGAATTTTGTAACAACGCTCCCCATTTATTTCTTCGATCCCTTCCAGCGCATGCCGATAGTCTTCGACGAGGCTTGAATCGCGGACGATGTCGTCGTTGGTGAAGTCGCTGCCCATCCATGCCTGCGCCATCATCGCGGGAGGAATATGCACCGTCTCATCGAAAGCGTAAATGTAATTCCAGAGGTTATTGCCGATTTTCAGTGTGCCGTTACCCTCGTCGCGAGCCGGGCTCAGGACCCGTATAAGGAATTTTTCTTCGCCTTTTTCCCACCATTCCATCTGGACACTTCTGTTCCAGTCCGGCGTGACGACTTCCATGGTCATGATTCCGTGCGAAGTGGTCCCGCGTGTGAAGTCTCTCATTTTAGCAATCATCTGGGTAGCAGTCAGACCCAGACCCGCGCCCTCCGTACCGACCGGTTCGCTCGATGCAGGTGCTGGATCGTCGGCTGCGGATATTCCCGTTAATCCAAACAAAACAATGATTATTGTAAGAAATGAAAAGTAAATTCTGTGCATGAGAACTCACGCTCCGTAAGAAGTAATCTGCCCATATATATAAGGGACTCTTTTGTACCTGTACAAGTTGTAAATACAAGTAGGATATTACCCTAAAGTAGTGAAATTGTCCCAGAGAAATTGGAGTAATGAGGTGAGTAAAATGGTGGATAAAAACTAATTTATTAACCCGCGCATTTACTATTTATCCCTGACAGGGGACAGAGGGTGAAGTATGGAATAATGGGAATATGGATTTTGGTCAATGAAACGGATCGGTATTATTGACAGTCGGGCGTTTATCATCTTCAAGCGACTCTCCCGACCTGATACTCTCTTCCGCAACCTTTACAAAATGATCGATCGCTTCCCTGAGCGGCAAATGGATTCTGCAGCCGGCTGCTCGCGGATGCCCGCCGCCGCCGAATAATGACATCAGCTTGTTGGCGTTGATCGGACGATGAGCCCGTGTGCTTATCCGGACATCATCTTCGGCGACTTCCTTGAAGAAGACGACGATTGTGAAACCTTCCAGCGTCCTGACAACATCGATCAAACCTTCCGTATCCTGTAGAGTGGTGCCGGTCTCATCCAGCATTTTCAGGTCAACGTAAAAATAAAATCCTTCGCCGTCAAGAAAACTTGTAAGGGTTTTGAAGCTCTCCTGCTGGAGATGGAAGCTCTCCATCGAACGGCTTCCGTAGAGATTCCTGAACGCGACATTCGGCTTCGCTCCGGCCTTGACACATTCGCCTGCATAACGAAGCGTCCTTGCCGATGTGTTGGAAAACGAAAATCGTCCGGTATCGGTATACATGGACACGAAAATATTTGTTGCGATCGATTTAGTCAATTCAAGGCCAAGCTCGGGGACAAGCTCGAAAAGGATTTCCCCGACTGAGGAATATCGAGGATCAACAAGGTTGACAGTGCCAAAATTGACGTTGGAAACATGATGGTCGATATTGATAATTTCCAGATTATGTTGTTTTTCAAACCATTCCAGATAATCGGCGCCCATACGCGATGCGTCGGACGAGTCGACTATCAGCAGCGTCGGGTTGAGGACGGGATTTCCAACGTCCGACAGGGCGGAATGAAGGTCGGTATTGATTATTTCCGCGCCCGGCATCCATTGGTGAATTTTCGGAACCGGACCCTCGATATATACGGCGGATTTTTTCCCGAGCGATGAGACCATTTCCGAAAGCGCGAGCGCGCTTCCGATATTGTCGCCGTCCGGAAAAACATGTCCTGAGATCAGGTAATTGTCATGTGTCTTGAGAAAATCCGCTATCTCTTTTACTGAAGCCATAACTATTTTATTTCTTCTATTTCCATTTAAAATCCGGGGAGATTTAAGTTAACTCGCTGTCATCGGGCTCAGGTGGAATATCGAGCATATTAAGAATCCCATCGATTCTCGACGCCGTTTCCATAGTCCGATCTTCATGGAATTTGAATACGGGAGTTTTCCTGAGTTCAGAGACCCGCATAATTTCTCTGCGGATAAAAGCCGCTGCGTCGTTTAATGCTTTGACAATCTCAGTCAACTTGGAACCGTCGCCAAGCACGCTGACCATGACATTCGCGTTCGATAAATCGCGGCTGACTTTGATTTCGGGAAATGAAATAATCACATTCACGAAGATCGGATTATCGAGTTCCCTGGATATAAGCCGGGACAATTCATCCCTGTAAAAAGACTCGATCCGTTTTATTCTTCTATCGTCTGGCATCGCTTATCAACTCAATTATCAATCAAATAATTCAAAACCATTCAATATCGCTGAGATTGACAACCAACCCGTCGCCCTCGGCGAAAAATTCCTCGACCCTTGCAAAAACCTGCTCGATGATTTTCCTGTCCATGTTCACCATGGACACCCCGACCAGCGCATCCTGGTGAGCGTCCTGTCTTTCGACCTCGCTCACCGACACGTTAAATTTCGACCTGACCCGCTCGATTACACCTTTCAGGCGGTGACGTTTTTCCTTGAGCGTATCGCATCCGGGTAACCGGATTTCGAGGGTGAGAAGTCCAACATGCATACTCCTGTCTCCTCAAAGAGAATTTATTCTTTTTTACGAGACCCCTCCAGCGTTCTCAACACCTTGATAATCTCGAAAATAATAATATGATCGCCTTCTCTTAAATCGGTGAACCCTTCGAGCATAATCCCGCATTCGAGGCCTGATTCCACTTCACGGACGTCATCCTTGAATCTCTTAAGGCTGGAAATTTTTACTTCCGCGACCTTTTCTCCATCCCTCATAACCCGCATCTCATATCCACGATGGACAGATTCTCCTTGCCCGATCAATACCGCGCATGTAAAATTCCCTAACAGGATTTTTAAAGTGGCTGTTGACTCATTTTTGTAGGACAGGCTT
>JAPKYR010000165.1 GCA_026394215.1 bacterium | reverse complement strand
AACCGATCGCGATTGGCTTCCGGGATCATTTCCAGAACATCGGCAGGCGATGCATTGTCGATAATCGTGATCGGGATATGTCCGGGAACGGTGGTGGAAAGCGAGTTGAGGCACTTTGGAAGGACGTCGGCTCCATCGTATTCCACGACAATAATTCTGGCACCTTTCTGCATGGAATAAGTGTAACCGTAGGGGGGGAGGTTGTTCAAGGAAATTTGGATATAAAAGATTTTATGTCATTAAATGCCGTATTTTTCGTGAACAGGTTGCATTTTTCACAGGACTATATTATTAGTATAGATTAATTAGATTTTATCAAACCGGTATCGGGCGGGTATGAAGTAAAATCATCTTCCCGAACCTTAAAGGAGAATCGCACCGATGAAGTGTCCATCATGCGGATTTGAAAATGAGGGTAGTTCGAAGTTTTGCCAGAGTTGCGGAGGTAATATGGAAGAAGTATCCGGGACAGGTCCCTCAAATAAGGGAACGACCCCGCCCCCTCCTCCCCCGCCGAAGCAAAACAAACCCAGCTCCACTCCCGGCAATGTTAACCTCGATATCGGCGGCTGGTTAAGCAAGGGTTTCAGCGAAGTGTTTTCCGATGTTGGCAACTACATCCTTCTGGGTATTGTTGTTGGGATAGTCAGCGGGATAACTTTTGGAATCCTGGCAGGCCCGCTGATTGGCGGCGCCCTTGTCGTTGTAAGGCGGAAACTCCGCGGACAGGGTCAGATCGATGTCGGCCAGGTGTTTTCAATCGGCTTTGAAAAGTTCCTCCCTGCTTTCGTGCTCGTGTTCGTGCCGGCAGTCGCGCTCGGAATCGTCGAAGCGATTCTCGGGGTCATCCCGATCCTTGGGGCGATATTAGCGTTTATTATCTCACTTGCCGCGATTGGATTCCTTGGTCCCTTTTTCGCGATTGGCCTGCATTACATCATGGAAGAAAATGTAGATTTCATGGATGCAGGTAAGAAAGCTCTGGACATCATCATGAATAATATAATGATGTTCTGGCTCTTCGGACTTATCACCGGGATTGTAACAGGCATTGGTAGTATCGTTTGCGGAGTCGGCGTCATTGTCACTATCCCGGTCGGGCTGGTAATGATGTCGCTGATGCTTGAGACTTTGTTCCCGAAACGGTAATCGGTACTTTTAGGAAACTGCACAGAAATAATCCCTGGGAAACCGGGGATTTTCTTGTACGCATTAAGTACACTTATGGGTCGGTAATTTGAGATAATTGCCGGGATCAATTCAGGGCGGTTGAGATAATGGACACGGACAAGAAAAAATTCTGCACGAGCTGCAACGCTGAAATTATGCCGGGAAGCGTGTTCTGCGAGTACTGCGGCGCCAGTCAGGAAAAAAGAACTGAACCTGGCCCGCAAAAAAAAATTCCGGAAACTCCGAGAAGTGGACACGACACGTTCAGACTTCCCGGTATCGACGTAAAACCCAACCTTGGAGAAGCGATATCAAAAGGCTGGGATATTCTGATGAGCGATATCGCAGGAACGCTCCTTGTGATGCTCGCGTTCTTTATTTTATCCCTGGTTGCCGCGTTCATCCCCCTGATTGGGACTCTGGCATTTTTCGCGCTGCAGGTCGGGTTATTCGGATGGGCCGACCTTCGACGCCGGGGTAAGCTTGCGGGAGTCGAATCCATGCTGAATATTGCTACGAGCCGTTTCATGGATTCTGTTCTGCTGGCTCTCATATTTTTAATAATTTCGCTAATCGCCGCTCTTCCGATATGGGTTGGATATTTCACATTGATCTGGTCGATAATAGGCGCGGTATTTTCAGGGATTTCATCATCGGGATCGTCGCCACAGATTTCCCCGCTTTTATTTATTACAGGTCCTGCGATGTTTGGGCTTGCGGTGATCTGGTCGATGCTTTTTGGTTTTATCGGAGCGCCGATTCTGGCTTCCTTACAGGCTATGTCGTTCTGGGCGGTTGCGAATGGAAAACCGTTTGACGATTCGCTTCGGTGGGCATGGGCAAGAGTGAAAGCAGATTTTGTCAACTGGTGGCTGATCGGGCTAGTCCTGACATTCTTAAGCGGAATCGGGGGACTTGCGTGCTATGTCGGCGTATTTATAACATACCCCCTTTCGATAATCGCGTGGACTGTCCTGATTTCCGATGAGAGTGGGCCGGGGGATGAGGACGACAAATAAAATATAAACGACAATTACCGATGGCGAAAACGATACAATTAAGATGCTCCGACTGCGCGTTTCTGAACCCCGATGAATCGGCTTGGTGCGGTATGTGCGGCTCGAAACTCGCCAACGAGCCGTTGCTCAATAAAACCCAGAAAAAGAAGGAGAGTTACGAAAAGCTTATTGCCGGCGGGACTCTGGGTGACGCATTCAATTTCGGCTATGCAGTTTCCCTGAGGGAGATGCCCGCTTTGATTGGTGGGACAATTCTTCTCATTATCGTTTTGTCCCTAGCCTGGTTATTCAATATAGTTGCCCATGCTTCCGGGATAGTCACCTTCGTTTTCACCTTCGTTGTGAATTTATTTTTCGTTTCATTTTTATGGGGAACCATATCCAGAGCTTCCCTCGACAGTATCAGGGAGAGGAAAGTTAGCTTCGGCAGGGCGATTGGCGAAGGATTCAGAAATATTCTTCCAGTGTCGCTTGTCTGCCTTGTATTTGCGGTCGGAGTGGGAATTACTGCGGGACTCTACTGGCTGTGGTCGGGACCTGTCGAGGCGCTACGCCAGATTAATCTGCCTTTGTCTGCAGGCTATCTCAATTTCATGCTTGGGGTATGGGCAACCGTTGCGATGGTGCTCCTGATGGTGCCTGCGGTAATCTGGCTTCCGCTTCTGACGCAGCTCGCGATTTTCAGAGTGCTTGACAGGAGGTCGCCGCCATGGTTCGCGCCGGTCTGGGCGATTAATCAGATCGTTCATTATCACTGGGAACTGTTCTGGATACTCATAAGGGAAATTTTCATGCATATTTTTGGAATAATTGTTTGTTATATTGGAGTTATTGCAACACTTCCGATCGCAGGATTGCAGAATGCCGCTATCTATGACTGGCTTCGGCTGAACGGCGACGAACCTGAGAAATATTAACGAAAAACGGGGACACCTTTTTTTCAAACTACGAAAAATAAGGTGTCCCCATGAAGCGATCTGGCAAGGGGACACCTTATTTTTGCCTGTGATATCCTTTCCTAATTCTCATATCTCGCCAGGCAAAAAAAGGTGTCCCCGAAATACACTTAACAGTCAGAATTTATGCTTGCTGTCGATCAGTATCGTGACCGGCCCTTCGTTAACGAGTGAAATATCCATAGTCGCCCCGAAAATTCCTTCCTCAACAATCAGCCCGCGGTTTCTAAGATCATCATTGAACGACGTGTAAAATTCCAGCGCTTTCTCAGGCGGCGCGGCTCCGACAAACGATGGCCGGAATCCCTTCCGAGCGTTTCCATGCAGAGTAAACTGGCTGATTGATAATACCCCGATTTCCGATCCTTCTTCCTTTTCATTAACAAGGTCGAGCAGCGACAGATTCATCTTTCCGTCTTCATCGCTGAAAATCCTTAATCCCGCTATTTTATTTCCCATCCACTCGACATCGTCAAGTGTATCCTCCGGGTCCACAGAGATAAATACAACAAGTCCAGCGTTAATCTGGCCGGTAATCTTTCCATCGACCTGACATTTCGCAGGTCCCGATCTTTGAACGACTGCTCTCATTTTCTCACATAATGTATAAGTTTTTGTGGAAATTTTGAAATCATTATCTATGTTTTAGGCCAATACTTATACAGCTTATTGGTTTTCCTGCGCTCTGGATTGCTGCAAAATCAGCCCTTCGTACGCGACGCATCGACGACATCCGGTATCGAAATGATTTTATGAATTACCGAATGTATACTGATACCGCGCCCTTTGGTTGTAAACCCTATAATAGAGTCGCCGGGGATAGGCTGGCAGCACCTTGCGAGCCTGATAAAAACATCCGCGCTTCCATCCACCATTATTCCAAGGTTACCGCTGACGCCCTGCGGCGTCGCCCTTCGTTCGACAATCTGGGCCGACGTTTTCTGTTTCGTGTTTTTTAATTTATCGACAAGCTGGTTTCTGAGCTTTTCAATTACTTCCTTTGGTGACAGATCCCCTCGGCCTACCATAAAGTAAAGCTCATCCAGGTTTTTGCAGCTGAACAACTTCAGTTCGCGCTTGATATTCGACTGGCTGATGACATTTACCTGCCCGAACCCAAGGCGCTTCTGTTCATTTTCAAGGAGGCGGCGTCCGGCTTTTACCGCATCCTCGACCGTGTCCTTGCGCATATACGCCCGAATTTTTTCGCGCGCGTTGGATGTCCTGACGAAATTCAGCCAGTCTCGGCTGGGTCCCAGCTTCGCGGCGTCGCCCTTCGCGACTATGATCTCCACTATATCCCCGTTCTTAAGGGGCGTGTTCAGGGAAACCATTTTTTTGTTGACCTTCGCGCCGCGGCATCTGTGCCCGATTTCGGTGTGTATCCTGTAAGCGAAATCGACAGGCGTCGACTCCGCCGGGAGCGCCTTGATATCGCCCTTCGGCGTAAAAACAAATACCTCGTCGCGATATATGTCGACAAGGAGCGCGTTCACGAATTCCTTGTTGTCCTTTGAATCCCTGCGGAAATCCATAGCCTCCCTGAGCCATGATACTTTTTCATCGAGGGATGTTTTCGCGAGACGCCCTTCCTTGTAAAGCCAGTGCGCGGCGATCCCATACTCGGCGACCTGGTGCATCTCCCACGTTCGTATCTGGATTTCGACCGGCTGGCCTTTCGGCCCGATTACGGTGGTGTGAAGCGACTGGTACAAATTGGTTTTCGGGCAGCCGATGTAATCTTTGAACCTCTCGAACAGAGGTTTGTAAACGGTATGTATAAACCCAAGCGCCGAATAGCAGTCCTGGATTGAATCTACGAGAATCCTGACCGCATGAAGGTCCATTATCTGGTCGAAAGAGAGGTTATCGTTGCGCATTTTCCGCCAGATTGAATAGAGATGCTTGGCGCGCCCCATCACGCGAGCTTCGAGCTTGTGGCGCCTTAATAAAAGCTCAATCGCGATAATAACCTCGCGAAGGTATCTCTCGCGATCCTCTCGCTTCACCGCGACCATCTGCACAAGCTCTTCGTATTCTTCAGGATAGAGGCGTTTGAACGCCAGATCTTCAAGCTCCCATCGCATAGCCCCCATTCCGAGCCGGTGCGCGAGCGGGGCGAAATACTCCAGCGTCTCCTTTGCGATTCTGACCTGCCTTTCCGGCTCCAGATACTGAAGCGTCCGCATATTATGGAGCCGGTCGGCCATCTTGATAAGGACGACGCGAATATCGCGCGCCATCGCCATTATCATGTTGGCCATGTTGTCGGCTTGTTTGTCGGAAGTTCCGCTGGGGAGATCCTCCTCAAGGCGGCTTAATTTCGTAACCCCCTGGACAAGCGATAAAATCTCCTCGCCGAATTCTCGGCGAAGGTCATCTTCGGTTACCGATGTATCCTCGAGTATGTCGTGAAGGAGCGCCGCGGCGACTACGGCTGTGTCGAGCCGGAAATCCGCAAGAATCGACGCGGTCTCAAGAGGATGAGAGATGAAAGGGTCGCCGGACTTTCGTTTCTGGTCCTTATGCGCATCTCTCGCGAAATCCCACGCGTGCATGACAGGTTCAAGGTCCGCTTTCGATTCTTCTTTTTTAAAATGGTCGATTATATGCTGGAATTTTTCGTCGAGCTTTTTAGCGAGGGCTGCTTCGTCCTTCGATGAAGGGTTGCTCGAATGGGGTAATGTCTTGTTCATCTTTTCGGCTCGCCATTTCTCAATCGGAGTGGATCTCTGAATTCCAGTCCCGGTCAAATGGCAGCTTCAATAATAATTATAGCACGGAATCCCGGAGTTAAAATATTTATCCTTGGACGGTTTCTTCAAATGCGAATTTATACGAATATCCTGCTTGCATAGAACCCGGCTTATCTATGTCCGAATCATTATGGCTTAGAAATTACGGCCTGATCAATATTTCTGCAAGGACAGGGAAATGATCGGATGGGTAACGGCCATCGATTGCATCACGGATTACTTCAGAGTCGATTACATCAAAACCGGAATCGGCATAAATGTAATCGATTTTCTCGCCGTTTACGGCTCCGGCAAAACCGTTGTATGTGCCGGCATCCTCATCTTCCGTATGGACAATATCGAATGTGTCAACAAGCGAATCATCGAGCAGCAGAATCGGTTCACTGCCTTCCCCGGAATTAAAGTCCCCGGTAAGGATTACAGGATAGGGATATGTCCTCGCTTCGATACGTTCCAGGACTAGTTTCGCGCTCTCAAGACGCGCGATAATCCCCTCGTTGTCGAAGTGAGCATTATAGAAATAAAACATTCTATCGGTTTCAAGATCGCGGAACCTGACCCATGTGCAGATCCGGCTGACGGCTGCGTCCCAGCCAATACTGCCCCGGTCATCGGGAGTTTCCGAAAGCCAGAAAGTTCCCCCTTCCTGGAATTCGAGCCTCCCGGGCCTGTAGAAAATGAAGCAGCCTTCGCCAACATCACCCCGATCGCGTCCGCGGCCGTACGACTCATACTCCGGAATCTCGTCCAGTATCGCTCCCCTTTGAAAATCAAGCATCTCCTGCCAGCCGATAATTTCAGGTTCGTATCTTTCCAGAATTTCGACTACGAGTGGCAAGCGGTTTTCCCATCTGTTTTGATCGCTGTCTAAAGTTCCGTTACGGATATTCAAAGTCATCACTTTGAAAGATGGATTCGATTCTGTTTGTGGAAAAGCAGCCTGGATACTGGCGAGTAGCAGGAAAACAGCGATTACCGCAATGGACATGGTTGATCGCATCATTGCACCTCTGGATGCTGGCAGGGATTTAATTGGAGTCAGTATCAAATTTGGTTTAAATTTCTCTCTCTTCGATTTATAACCGCGATTTTTGCGAGGTCATGATACTTATTATATAGAAACGACCAATCGTCGGGGTATGCTTCATCATTTTTATAGTACGCGATCTCGAATCGCCCGAGCATGTCACGGAAAAGAGGGTAAATTTCGTCGCTTTTTCTCAATTGCAGTAAATATCTGCGCGACGCGCCGCTTTTCCGATACCTTATCCAGCCGGAATCATCAAGCCCCTGAAGCGTCGAGCGAAAAAGTACGCTGATAGCATGACGGTACTTTCCTTCCGACGCATACTCCATCGCTTTTTTCGCTCCCTCCTCGCCCCATGTGCCGGGAAGAAATTCGCCGTTAATAGTCCCGGCGGCAGCAATTAAGCGTTTTCTGAAGAAACCGATGCCGAGGAATCTCATAACTAAAAAGCCGATGCCGATAACCAGCAGAACAAGGCCAATCGAGTACCAGAATTCGATGGGAATAAAAGGCAGAATCGGCGTTGACCCACTCGAATGCAAACGGTTCTGAAGACTACTTAACCAGTTCCTTAGAAATGTCACCCACTGAGCTTCTTCGAGGGAACCTTCCTTGTACGTATACTTATCAGCGCCGTCCCCGGTGATGATCGATGATATCGCGTCATCGACCGTGCTTTCTCTTATCCCTTTGTTTGTGGGATCAAGCTCCGAAAGGCTATACGCGTACGTCGCAAGCAGCGAAAATAAAAAAAATATCACCAGAGCGAAATATGTCCCTTTTCGGAACTTCATGAGTTTAATTTTAGCACCGGGCAGGAGTAAACGCTATGCTGGAGTGTATCCGCGAACTGGTTTTTATGTATAAAGTGCAGGGGGACTGGCTCACGATTTTGCCATTGTATCGACTTTCATTAATATGTAACCTCCCTGCGGCAAAATCGTGTGCCTCTCCCCGACATTCATGTCTTGACACTCCCCTGTTGATTTGCTACGTTACGCTCACACCTGAACCATCAACAACAGGGGCATTTTGCTGTAAGCGAGGATTGTTCCATGGACAAATTACCCATCTATCACGATAAACCGCTAGTTGGCGGCGGCGCTGTCGACCTCATGCGGAAACTTGGGATGAAGGTAGTTATAATCTCGGCCACACGAACTCCGTTCTGCGCTGTCGGCACGGATTTCAAGGACGTCAATCCGATCGACCTCGGCGTTTTCGCATCGAGAGGCGCGATCGAGAAAGCGGGATTGAAAGGTCGGGAGCATCTGATCGACCATGTGATCATGGGAAATGCCCAGCATACGTCGCTCGATTCCCATTACGGCGCACGGCATGTGGGATTGAAAGCCGGTGTGCCATGGACAAGCCGCGGATTGACTGTAAATCGAATCTGCTGGTCGGGCGGAGAAGCTCTCACAATCGCGGCGAAGGAATTAATCACCGGCGACTCGAAACTTGTGCTTGCCGGAGGCTACGAGAGCACGTCCCAATCGCCGTTTGTCATTTATGGCGCGGCGTTCGGATTTCCATACATGGCAGGAACGGAGCAGTATTTCCTTTTCAAGGACGGGCTGAAGGATACGTGGGCGAATGGGGACATGATGGATACCGCGGAAAATGTCGCGCGATATTATGGGATCACGCGTGAGGAGGTCGACCAGCTTGCCCTCGAAAGCCAGCAGAAAGCCGGGAAGGCAAGAGATAACGGCAATCTCGGAAGAGAAATCACACCGGTCGAGCTTCCCACACGTCGCGGAGTTAAATTAATCGAGCACGACAACCTCATGCGTCCTGAAACAACAATTGCGATTCTTTCGAGGATGCTTCCCGTGAAGACGAACGGAGTCACCACTGCGGGAAACTGCAGCGGAATTGTAGATGGCGGCGCGGCGATGATCCTCACAACCGAAGAATACGCGAATGAACTCGGCCTGAAACCGATCGGGGAATTCGTGTCGTGGTCGGTGTCGGGCGTCGATCCCCGATATATGGGCATTGGACCTGTTCCGGCGATGCGCGATGCGCTCGCGAGGGTCGATCTGACGCTTGATGACATCGACAATGTCGAAATTAACGAGGCTTTTGGCGCGCAGTATATGGCGGTCGAAAAAGTCCTCGGGATTGACCGTAAAAAATTAAATAAATGGGGCGGGGCTATCGCGCTAGGACACCCGCTTGGCGCGACCGCCGTACGTCTTACCGGAGCGTTGATCCATCAGGGCGGAATGGGAATTTCGTCGGCATGTATCGGCGGCGGACAGGGCGGCGCGCTTGTTGTTAAGAGTTACTTAGATAAGGTCAAGATTTAGATAGAATCGGGGACACCTTTTTTCGCACAAGGCGAAAACAAGGTGTCCCCGGTAATAGACATAAATGATTTAATGGGGGACACCTTATTTTGCCGATGATGATCTTGAAGTTTTTGAAAATGTCCAACGGCAAAAAAGGTGTCCCCGATAAATCAATGAGGATATGAGCCATGACAGACAAGATAAATACCTGGGACGATGTTGAAATACTGGTTATCGGCGCCGGCACAATGGGCGCATCGATCGCGCAGGCTTACGCACAGAACGGATTTACGGTCGGCATAATCGACATCGCCGACAATATCCTGGAGAAAGCTCGCGCGACGATCCAGAAGGAATTGGATTCCGCGCGGGGACGGATTTTCAGCGATCAGGAAATCGTCGCAATTCAAAATCGCATTCTCATGACAACGGATTATCCGACCGCATGCGGCGGTAAAAATCTAAAAATCGCTATCGAATCGGCCACCGAAAGGCTCGATATCAAAAAGAAAATCTTCAAAGAGCTCGATAAATTGTGCGCCCCGGACGTGGTTCTCGCGACAAACTCATCGTCGCTCAATGTAAATCTGCTTGCCGATGCTGTGAAACGTTCAGATAAAGTGGCATGGATGCATTATTTTTACCTCCCGCATAAGAATCGCGGCGGAGAAGTAGCCGGGACCGATTCCGCATCGGAAGAGTCCATCCAGAAGGCAATGTATTATATGAAAATGGGAGGAAAGATCGCGACTCCGATCAATTCAAGCCGTAAGGGCGGCGCCGCGGATATTCTTTTCGTGGCGTTACTTCTCGAAGCGTGCAGGATGGTTGAAGAAGGTTTCGATAAGGGCGACATAGAAGCCGCTGGCGGTGCGGCATTCAAGCTTCCGATGGGATTCCTTGGACTAATGGACGCGACAGGAATCGCGATCGGTTTGTACGCGATGGATTCGTTCGCAGATAAATCCGATCCGAGCGATCTGCTTCTTATGGTCTACCAGGATTTCTTCAAGGCGACGGACGGTTTCCGCGAGCTTTGCAAAAAACAGAAAGATTCAGCGGATCCATCGTCCGTGCGATGGCTTCCAGTCGAGGGAGTCGGAAAGGGCACTGGCGATGCGGCTACAGTCACAAAATTAAAGGAAAGATTTCTCGCAGTCGCGTTTATGGCGGCGTTCGAAATTGTCAATGCGGGAGTGGTCACTCCAGAGGATTTCGAAGACCTCGCGAAAAATGCGTTCCTATGGCGGCAGGGTCCATTCGCATTTTTCAATCAATATGGAATAAAAGAAGCGTGGCGGATGGTTCAGGATCGCGCAAAACTCGCCGAGAAAAATGGCCATCACTTCCCGATCCCGGAAAATCTTAAGAAACTTGCCAAAGCCGGTAAGGACCTTGTTCTTGATGATAATCCAATCGATTACTACACATGTTCAAACGCAAAACTCGCGTGGATCACATTGAATTCCCCGACCACAGCGAACGCGCTCGACGATATCGTGTTCGACCGCTTGGAGGAAGCGTTCGGTAATGCGAATGCCGATAAAAATGTAGAGTCGATCGTTTTCGACACCGCGTCGATAAAGACATTTATCGCGGGTGCGAATGTCCCGAAATTTGTCGAGAATATGGAGAAAGGCGATTTCAAGGCGATACGGGTCGGGACTGAACGCTGGCAACAAGTGCTGTTTCACAAAATGACAGGGAGCGGAAAGCCGAAAGTCGCGATTGTCGATGGGCAGGCGTTCGGCGGCGGGGTCGAGACCGCGATGGCGTTCGCATGGGACCCGGATTCCATCGTTATCGCGACAAACCGCACGTCATATACATTGCCCGAAACCCGCCTGGGAATTTTCCCCGGCCTTCGCGGAACCCTCATGCTTTCGAGGATCATCCATCGCACCACCGGCGACGCCGAACTCGCTCTCGCTATGGCGCGTTACTACATTCTCGCCGCGGGGACGCCGACGACATCGCCTCGATTGCTACGATATTTCGGGCTTGCGGATCTTGTGGTGCCGTCGAACAAGCGCGATGAGGTTGCGGTTAAATTGTGCAAGGCAATCGCGGACAACGGCGGAAAGCAGCTTACTAGAGAACAGATCGACGCGCTTAAGATCGAGGAAATCCCGCTCGAACTTACGTACGAAGAAAAAATGGAATTGCATTACATGAAAATCCTGTTCCTCAGCCAGGATTTGATTCCGATGCTGTACGCGTACGGGCGGCGTCTCACGACCGTGTTCCATACCCAACCCTGGAGGGAGCAGGTGATACGTGTCGCGAACCGTGTCGCGGCGAATTCCCCGAATGCGGTCTGGGTCTCGAACTGGCTTATCAGCAAGGGATTCGACGATTACATGAAGGGTGTCGATCTCGACGTATCCGCGTCGTATGAACTTAACCAGCACCTCGAAGAAATCTTCAAACACCCCGATGCGATGGTCGGCCTGAAGGCGATGCTCTCCCGCAAATTCCCGGTATTTCCGAGACGGTATCCGTTTGGGGAGTAAGGGGAAAATTGAAACGAATGATGCAAACCCACATCTATATGGTGTGGGTTTTTTGTAAACCAAGTTGATGGAAATATGCCAATCGCATATTAAAATCAGTTATAAAAATACTTACAATAAAATTTGACAGTATCATATCAGAGTAGTAGTATTATTTTCCTTGGATTGGCTTTCAATTTGGCTATGAAAATATATAAATTTTAGTTCCATTAAGGGCAGCTAAATACAGGAGGATATATAATGACTGAAATTAACCAGGTTTCTACCGAAATCAAGGATATTGCCATCGCGAGCATTGATCCAGAAAGCTCAGTTAATGTCAGAAGAAGTGAAGTTGAAGAAGGAATTGAGAAGGTAAAGGCATCCATTGCTGAGCATGGTTTTTGGAAGAATAACGCGATTACCATACGTCCTCACCCTGACAAATCGTCAGAGTACAAGTACGAAATAATTACAGGACAATGCCGGTTTAAGGCTTGTACAGATCTGGGATTAGGAGAAATTCCTTCAATTATTCAGGACATTGATGAGGACGAAGCTATACGGAGGTCCTGGGCTGAAAATGAAGGGAGGACTGACATAACCGATGGTGATAAAGCCTACTGGGTTAAAAAAGTAATTGATAAGGCTTGGAAGGAAGGGAAAACAGCCAAGGAATCCTTTAAAATTGCGGTTAAATTTTTTGCTATGTCTGACCAAAAAGTAAAAAAATATTATCCTGCCGGCTTTCTTCCTCGAGAAGTAAGAGAAATGGTTGGTCAGGGAAAACCTCTTAATATGACGGAGGCGGAAGCTATAGGTAAAAGCGCATACCGTTTAATGGATTTAGATGATGCTGAAAAAAAGATGAAAGAACGTGCTGATTGGATAGCAAATTTGCCGGACAGAGCACATAAAGATGCAGCAGTTCAATCACTTAAAAATTCCAGCGAGTTAGTATCTATTGATGAGTTAGATGCTAAGGTACAGAAAGAAATTGAAGAACAGACCGCAAGGGTTAAGGTTGCTATTGTAATTCCTGAAGCGTTGCATGGAAAACTGCTTATATGGGGTAAACAGCAAGGTTTAAGTAATGCAGATGACGCAACTATTATCAGCCATATGATAACCAAGACATTACAGAATATGTAAACCCATGGACAGCGAAAAAGCTAAAGAAATTTTACAGCAACCATCATCAAGAAAACCATCCGAACTCGGTGAAGCGGTTGATGTTTTATACAAACAATATGGTAATTATGATGCAATCGCCCGCGAAGTTGAATTATCTGCAGGTCAACTAAATAATTTACGTCGCGTTTTTCTTTTACCATCAGGAATCCGCTGGCAGGTCGATAAGGGCAAAATACGAGTTGGTCAAGCCTATCATATTTCTCGATTAAAAGAAGAGAATGACCAATGGCTCCTGGCATTTTGTATTATTGAATCAAAAATAAGTGTGAAAGATACAAATGCAGCAGTAAATTCAGTACTCAGGCATGGACTGCAGTTACAGAATGTTCTTCAAGAAAAGGTTAAAATTCGGTTTGATGAAGTAAAAGCATTGCTACTGCCACTCGCATTTGAGGATGTGTTTAAAATAACTCGGATGGCTTGGAGTAAGAAATCAGAGTGGGCCGATTTCAGTTTAAAGGCTATTGAAGAGGCTACCCGTGTCGACCATGAGTATATTGCAAATGAACTGGCAAAACTAGCGGACCAACTACGACCTGTTAGTATGGATCAAAATCCTGAATCAAAAGATACAAATGCAGGACAGGTTCAGAATTGCCAAATACACGATGCCGTGTGCCACTAACATACGAGGTTCGACGACAGTCGGACGAGTATGTTAGTGCCATCGTTCCCATGGAAATTGATCAAGGAAAATCACCAACATGCTTGTTAGACTGGCGTCGAACTGCGTATGTTGGTGGCACCCTCTCTAATTCCCGACTTTCAGGATAGACCGGGAATAGTGTATACTTACCGTCATTGCTGAATTATTTTTGGAGTTTCATAATATGGAAAATGAACTCAGTCCGATAAGACATCCGTTCCTCCTGAACAGCGCAAATGCCGCTCTAGTTGTCATCGACGTTCAGAGCATCCTGCTCCCGTTCATCTGGGAAAAGGAGAAAATGCTCCGTAATATCGGTTACGTTCTCGAACTCGCCCACATACACGAGCTTCCGACCATTGTCACCGAACACAATCCGAAAGGGCTCGGGCCGACCGATCCCGATCTTGTCGAGGAATTGAAACGCACAGTGGGCTACGAACCTCTGGAGAAAAATATTTTTTCATGCTGCGGGCATGAGGAATTTGTGGACGCGATCACAAACACAGGAAGGCATCAGATTATCGTCGTCGGAATGGAAAGCCATATATGCGTCAACCAGACAGTGCTCGACCTTATTCAGAACGGATTTCAGGTGCATGTTGTCGAGGATGCGGTCAGATGCAGGTGGGAAAATTCCCATAAACTCGCGATGAAAAAAATGCGCCAGGCGGGAGCGGTAATCTGCGACTGGGAGATGGCCGCGTACGAGCTTACTTACGGCGCGAAAACTCCGGAATTCAAACAATTGCTTAAATTAATGAAACGCGCGAAAGCCGACTATGACGCCGGACTTTGAACCAAATTTGTCAGGGAGAATCGAAAGCTGTGATGGCAAATCGTGAAAAAAGCAGAACAACTTCAACCATATGGGCGATCGGGATCAACCTTGTCGTTTTCGCGATCCTCTGGTACGTATTCGGAGCGATTCCCGCACCGGCGCGTACGATCCCGATTCCTGTTATCGCCGACAACGGCCCCGGCGAGTCTTTCGGACAATATACGCATTTAATCGGCGACGCTCCGGTCGATTCTACAGCGGGTGTAGAGGGAATATCAGCTGTCCAACCCGAAGGGAATATTTCTGCAAATTCAGATACCGATATCCCCCCCGACGTGGCGGATGTTATCCCCCCTGCTGCAATGAATGATATTCCCCCGACAACCGGGCCACCCGAACTGGTTACACCTGGAGTCTGGATTGACGAATTTTATCTCGACCGCGGTCCCGGACTGTCACTGTCGCCCAGGCTGAATCCGGACGGCACATTCCGCGAACATCCATACAATTCCGAACGCGAAAAAGCTCCGACCTACGAAGATCAGCGCACTCAATTTCCGCCGGAGGAATTAAACTGGCCGGTTATGACGCCGGAACGTTTTTCAAAACTCGATCTCCCCGAGGAACTTCGCGATTACAACCTCGTTCTGACAGTCCAGGTTCATCTCGACGCGAGGGGTAACCTCTTGAGCGAACCAGTGATTGTGCGCAGCTCCGGCTATCCGCTTGTCGATCAGTTGACTATTCAGAAAATAAAAGATGAAGCGAGTTTTACCAACGCTAGTTTAATCGCGACCGGCGAGCCGGTATCGCTTCAATTCCATCTGACTGTTTTCTGGGATTATCCCGTTCCCTACTGACCATTCACCAGATTAACGAGCTTTTTGAAATTCTTGCGCTGACCGTAACCGATCAGCACGTCCCCTTCATTTAGAACAGTTCCGGGACCCACCGCGGAATTACACACCCCGTCCGGAGTAGCGACGCCGAGTATTACAATCTCAGTGGAAGGCCTGATGCCCGATTCACCTATTGTCTTACCGATTATCGGGCTCCCAGGTACAACCTTAACTTCTTCAAGGTAGGCATGTTCGATTGACGGATCCAGCAGCGACGATAGCAGGCTGAGAAGATTGGGACGAAGCACTGCCTGCACCATTCGCCTCGACGCCCATTCCTGCGGGCTGATCGCTGAATCCGCCCCGGCACGGTAGAACCGCGCGACAAAATCTTCACGCGTCACTTTACTTACCACTTTGATTTTTTCATTGAATCCGCGAGCCGATAGCACCAACATGAGATTATCCGAGTCCGTCGACAGTACCGCGAATACGGCTCTTGCCCTCTCGATCCCCGCTTTTTTCAGGGTCTCCTCGTCAAGGGCGTTTCCCTCCACGTACAGAATTCCCATCTCTCCAAGTTTAGTGATCTTGTCCGGATTATTCTCGACCACTACGAAAGTTTCACCTTCAGCTTTGAGGTCTCTCGCGAGCGACGCCCCTGTCAGGCTGTATCCGACAATGATCGAATGGCTATTTAAATGGTTTATTCGGTCGTCCATCCTTTTCCTCCCCATGTAATGTTTCATGGCGCCCTGGATAATTAATTGCGACAGCAGCGCGAGCGTGATGGTCACAATTCCGAGCGATCCGATTTGAAGCAGACTGATAAGTCCCCAGGCCGGATTTGTATCGATAGGGGGGCTTCCAAGTCCGCCGCCGCTTAGAATATTGATTGTGGCTGTAAGCGCTTTGAACGATGGGACGTCGAGAAGCATGAACCCGATCCATCCCCCTGAAATTAGAATAATCACAAGGAGCACGAGGGTCACGAAGATTTTTATCGTACGGCGTTCCATGCGTGCAATTATCTCACAAGTTATAGCTGTTATTAATTATTTCTACACATTACATCTTTAATATTCTTATATTCGTACAACGAAATTTTTCGTAGAACAGAAGGGGCTGCGGAAAAGTATTATAAATCAGGCATTACGTAGCACAGGCTTTCCAGCCTGTGGTTGTAATAATCTGAATACTGAAATCCCATCACAGGCTGGAAAGCCTGTGCTACGTAATGCGTTACGTAAATTCAGTTAAATTCGACTTTTTCAACAACCCAATAATTTACCCGCAGCAACTGCATCCGCAATCATCCGACATCGGCGCCTGGAATGCATTCCTGATTATCGCTTCAAGCGACGGTTCGCTGATTACTTCAAGATTGTAATTAACTCTCACGCTCGGTTTGTTGATTTTCACCAGACGGCGAAGGTCGATCGGAGTCCCGATAACTACTACGTCGCAATCAACCGCGTTGATAGTGTCCTCGAGATCCTTGACCTGCTCGTCGGAGTATCCCATCGCAGGAAGGAGTTTCCCGATTCCGGGATATTTTTTAAACGTATCGATAAGGCTGCCCTTCAGATACGGCCTTGGATCGACCATCTCGCCCACTCCGGCATGTTGCGCCGCGACTGTCCCGGCCCCGATTTTCATCCCGCCATGCGTGCAGGTCGGACCATCCTCGACTATCAACGCGCGTTTGCCTTTGATCATCTCGGGCTTTTCCGCAAGGGCAGGGGAATTTGCATAGACGATAATCGCTCCCGGATTATATTCCTTTGCGTGATTCAGAATAATTTTCGCGTTTTCAGGATCGGCGGAATCCATCTTGTTGAAGAGGATTATATCAGCCATCAGGAAATTATCTTTTCCCGGATAGTAATCAAGCTCATTGCCCGGACGGTGCGGATCGACAACGGTTATGTGAATGTCCGGACGATAGAACGGCGTATCGTTATTGCCGCCGTCCCACAGAATTACGTCGGCTTCCTTTGAGGCCTGTTCCAAAATAGCGTGATAATCGACCCCTGCGTAAACAATCGTATTGTTGACAATATGCGGCTCGTACTCCTCCATCTCCTCTATGGTGCATTCATGTTTTTTCAAATCGTCGATAGTCGCGAATCGCTGTACAGCCTGCTTAGCGAGATCGCCGTACGGCATCGGGTGCCTTATCGCGACAACAGTCAAGCCCATGTCCAGAAGGATATCGCGGATGTGACGTGTCGTCTGGCTCTTACCGCAACCTGTCCGAACCGCGCAGATCGCGATCACGGGCACGCTCGACGGGACCATCGTCTCCTCGGCGGTGGAGAGTCTGAACGATGCCCCCGCGTCCTCGCACCGTTTTTTCATCTTGTCGATATACTCGTACGAAACATCGGAGTACGCGAACACGCACTCTTCAGCGCCGTACTTTTTGATCAACTTTTCAAGGTCATCCTCGTCTCTGATCGGAATTCCGTTAGGATATCCGTCGCCCGCAAGCGATGCGGGATAGACGCGATCCTCGATCCACGGAATTTGTGTCGCGGTGATAGCGACAACCTCGAATTCGTCGCGCTTCCCTCTGAAGACGCAATTAAAAGTGTGGAAATCTTTCCCAGCCGCTCCAAGAATCAAAACTTTTTTAGCTGCCATTAAAGGCACCTCCTTAGTGGATAGTTAAGGAGGCGTCGTTATTAGTGGATTTAGCGCGGCGGCAGGACACCTCGACCGCTCCGAGCCAGTGAGTGAGTGTAATGGAAGGAAAAAATATAATCAAGGCAGTTGGAGAATAAAACCATAGAGATGGATATCCCTCATCCGCTCTACCTGTTGCCCAAGAACATTGTCAAGATAGTCCGACGCCTCGGTGTACATCAATTGCAGATTCCCAAGCGTCCAGTCGAAACCCCATGTCCGATCCCCATCAACACTCCCGCACCTTAATCTTGCCAGCCCTCCGAGATTTATTTCGACCCCGTTCATATTTCGGATAATTTCACTCGGCTCCGGATTTTCAATCCCTTCCGCACTCGTCCCACCCCATGAAAAATTCGATTTTTCAGTCTCCCACACAAATGTAAGCCACGCGACCGGCTTGAACTCCCAGCCTTTATTCGAACGCTTTATCCGTCCGCTTCGATCGTCCGTATAATCGAAATCGGTCTTTGATTTGCACATCGCGTATGTCAAACCCGGTGCGATACGTTGCCTTAACCCGATGAGGAATCCATCTCCCATCCTGACCCACCTGTTGTTTATGTCCAGAGTCTCATACTGGTGCACGAAACTTCGACGAGCCGCACCGATCTGCGTAAACGGCCATATCGACCATCCCAGCCCTTCGAATCGCTCAACCCTCGCCTGACGTTCGACCGGGAATTCATCCTGCCCGATAAGCGGACGGTAATCGTAGCCCATCTCCCCCTGGAAATTAAACCCTAGACCCGCCGTAAGAAATGGTCCGAGCGGGATAACCATAGCCTGCGTATCGCCATCGAGCTGATCGACTTCAGATGGCGCGACATCCGGCGGCATATGCCGCATGCTGTGACTGTGCATTAACGCGAATCGGTGCTGGCATGCGAGAGCGGCGGGATTGTAAAAAATCGCGGACGGGTCGTCCGATAACGCAGTCCCCGCCTGTCCCATCGATAGTGGGCGACATGATAGCCGCGTGAAATCATCGTAATAGGGATTGTACGCTTTGCTCTGATTATGGAACGAGAAAAATATCAGAATCGCGACAGCCAGAAGCGTCGCCACGCGTCCGGTAAATTTTAGAATCTTCTTTGAAGACCCGATCAGCACTAAGGTTTACCTTCCTCCGGGTTGAACGGGATGATGAGGCCGACAATAAAATACAGCACCGGGACTATCAGCCCGGACTGGTGGAGAAACATCAGCGCGACCAGCGCGATTCGGAGGATTATCGGGTCGATTTTGAAATACTCGCCAAGTCCCGCCATCAGACCCATGAGGACTTTGCCTTTTTTTGACCTGTACAGGCGTTTATATGGTTTATCCATAAATTGAAACCCCGCTCAATCAGTGTAATCCCAGGATAGTCAAAATAAATATTTGGATTGGCATCATGATAACCCCAAGCATACCGGTAAAGAGTAAAATTATCAGAATAATAAAACCATAGCGTTGGATTTTCTGCCAGCCTTCGACCATTTTCTCAGGCAGCAGACCCTCGACAACATGGCTTCCATCCAAAGGATAAATCGGGATGATATTGAATGCCGCAAGCAGCACGTTCAACATGAGGAAAACTTCAACCAGCCTGCCCATCGGCATTTGGAGGATATGAGGGTTGAGCTTGATTATTATCGCGAAAGGGACCGCAAGGATAATATTGCTCACCGGACCCATCAGCGCGATGAATAAACCATCACGCCGGGGATTCCTGAGATTGTAGAAGTTGATCGGAACCGGCTTCATCCATCCAATTCCGAAGCCGCTCAAGGACATAATTATCAGGAATATCAGGCCGGTAGGATCGATATGGGCGATTGGATTCAGCGTCAGCCGTCCCATACGTGCGGCGGTGTCATCGCCGAATCGAAACGCCATATATGCGTGCGCGTACTCATGCCATGATCCGGAGATTAAAAACGCGATAATCCATAGCGGTACGTCCTTGAATTCCATTTATGAACGCTCCATGACGTCTTACAACAATCCTTCCCGTTTCAATAATTTCGCGAGCTTTTTAAAATCCGTAATGATGTCCTCGCGATATTTCGGCTGATGAAGCGCGGCGGCGGGATGGAACATCGGGAAGAAAATCACCCCGTCCTTGCGTTTCAGCGGCTTTCCGTGCACGTCGGAAATTTTCAGGTCCTTCTTGACCATGCGTTCAAGCCCGAATTTACCGAGTGGCACGATGATTTTCGGTTTTATAATCGCGACTTGCGCTGCGAGAAATTTGCTGCAATTTTCGAGTTCCTCGGGAAGCGGATTCCGGTTTTCGGGCGGGCGGCATTTGAGAGTGTTCGCGATAAAAATCATCGACCGCGGAATCCCGGCATTTTTCATTGCGTCGTTCATGAGCTGCCCGGCGCGACCGACGAACGGAATTCCAACGCGGTCCTCATCGGCGCCGGGAGCTTCCCCGACGAACATGATTTCCGCTTCCGGGGTCCCGTCGCCGAACACGGTCTGCGTCCTGCTCTTTACAAGCTCGACGCATCGCGTACATTTGGAAATCTCATCGCGTAACTCTTCAAACACACCCATGGAGGTAATTATAGCAGGAAAAAGGAATAGAGGCACAGGGCGTCGGGGATGGAAGGCTACGGACACGTCACCAACATGCCTTCGTTCGACTGGCGCCTAACTACGGCATGTTGGTGGCACACGGCTTAGTGTTGTTTACTCGGTCTCGTATTCCACAAAGTTTGAATCCTTTGTCACATAAAGCCATGCGACAGTATCGTTTTCAAGACCGAACTCCATTCGATGGATATCTTCGTACTCCTGGATCCCCTCATTAATGACCTCGACCTCAACCTCATCCAGTAATCCCGGGTTTCTCAGTTTCAGCATCTCGGGAAAGCCGACCTGGAAGACCCATGCCCCGACAATATCCCTGCGCACATCGAAAGCGACAATTTTTTTATACTCAGTTCCCCATTTATCCCTGTACTGATCGACAAGGGCATCAGTGGATTCCGACGCCTTCGCGACCTCCTTTCCAGCATCTATCCATGGACCCAGGTTGGTGCTCAGTGTGAATAACATCGCGGCGAGGTAGATGACCAGCCCGATTTGCATGAATGATTTCAGCCTGCCGGGCATTTCGCTCGTCAGAATCGAAGCCAGAAGGATTGAGCTGAATATCGATGGCGTGTATAAGAACCTCGAATTCTGAAGGTCGCCACCGGCCAATCCGAGGTGGATGGTGGGGATCATGTTCAGGACAATCGCGACGATTACGAATCCAGTCAACCTTGGCGATGCCTTGTAAATGACGCACAGGGGGAGAAGGAGGCACAGGCCAAGAATGATTGCTGATTGTAGACCGGCAGCGTTCATTATCGATCTGTTTACCGGGAGAAAAAGAAAGGTCAAAGGACGAATAGTAAGGTTGCCCAGGATACTCAGTATAGTGATATGCTCGTTCCCTTCCGGAACATATCCTCCGAATCCCCCGATGTAGCTCCAGCGAACGAAAAATAAAACAACGACGATCGCCCACCAGGGAATGGTTCTGAGCAATCGTACTCTCAGCGATCTGCTTTCAGCTTTCTTGTCCGGAGGAAAAAAAATCTCGTAAAGAATTAATGTCAGTGGAAACACAAATGCCTGTTCCTTGGACAGGCATGCTAAAGCAAGGAGTATTACGGATGCGACTCCGGCGGGATTGACCTTCCCGGAAGCTGTGACTTTAGATTTCAGGTAAAGGACGAACGACCAGACGAGGGTCGCGCCGCATGCGAGATCGAATCTCCCCGATACCCACGCGACGGCCTCGGGATGAACAGGATACAGCGCGAAAATCACTCCGGCAAGCATACCTGCGTACCGCCTCCTGATCATCATCCTGCACAGCTCAACCACTCCGAGGGTCGCGATAATATGGAGCAGGAGATTAATCACATGGTACGGATATGCGTTCAGGCCGTACAGCTTCTGGTCGAGCGCGAATGAGAGAAAGACCAGCGGTCGAAAATAAACGTGGGATTTGGATAGATACGCCATTTCTCCTCTGTTCAACCAGTACAGCGCGCCGAAATCATCGCCAAGAAATCCGATGCCCAGTATAGAGAAATATCCGATCACGCAGGCCAGTGTCGGGATCAGGAAGGAGAGGAGGTCGAAAGTCCGGGACGAAATTCCCCTGACTTCAGGGCGGGAGGGCTTAACGGTTCTATTTGTGCGCTTTTTCTGAACCATAAGTCGTGCAATATATGCTTCGCTATAATATAGCTGTTATTAATAATTTCTATTCACCAGGCATCAAAACACCTGGTCCAGATAATTTTTATCCGGCAACGGCAACGCGGGTGCAGGGGACAAGCTAAGTGACGCTCAACGATGCTATCTGCTTTAGTAACCCTTCCCGCGTCATGTGCTTGTCGCCGACCTCATCCCCCTCCCCATATTGTGCGACATAATCCAGTATTCCGCAATGTCTTCCCCGGTATCGGGGATATGGGGTTACGGACTGGATAAATTATAAGAAACGCTGACAAGCCTTCGCTGCGCTACGGCTTGTCGTCACAACGGCCCCTTCCCCATGTGCGGGACGCGCATGCTACGAATTAGATTGCCACGAAATTTCCATGTGCGGGACGCACATGCCACGAATTAGATTGCCACGAAATAGGTTGCCGTGGGCGGCAACCCCCTATATAATGTTTAAATCTGTTTTACCGGGTCAGGGAGACTGGCAGGACGCGATTTTAATAATATAGTCGAGAGCGGCTTCATAATTACCGGGATGGACGTACACATAAGGACAGACAAGCTCACCAAAATGTACCCGAAACCGGGCGGCGGTGAGCTTTTAGCCGTCGATCATGTCTCGATGGAAATCTATCCCGGCGAGGTTTTCGCGTATGTCGGTCCGAACGGCGCGGGGAAAACCACGACTCTGAAACTGTTCCTCGGACTGACAAAGCCAACATCCGGCACTTTCGAGATTCTCGGCGGAGATATCGCGGACAGGGAAATCCGGTCGCGAATCGGGTACCTTCCCGAAGATCATAATTATTTCATGTACCTGACAGTGGAGACGGTGCTCGATTTCTACGCGAGGCTGTTCGGGATGGCAGGACCGGATCGCAAAAAATCGATAGAGAATGTACTTACGCTTGCGGGGCTTACGGACAGGCGCAAGACGAAGGTAAAATATTTGTCCAAGGGGCTTCAGCAGCGGGTGGGGCTTGCGCAGGCGTTGATTAATAACCCCGACCTTCTTCTACTCGATGAGCCTGCAAGCGGGCTTGACCCCTTAGGGCAGGCGGATTTGAGGAAACTTATCGGGATGCAGAAGGAAATGGGAAAGACGATTTTTCTGAACACGCACGACCTTTCCGATGTCGAAAAAATAGCGGACAGGGTGGGGATTATTGATAACGGAAAGCTTGTCGCGGTGAGCCGTGTCGATGAAATCTGCGGCGCGACGGAAGGGGTTATAATCAAAGCTGAGGCAATTCGAGAGGACGAGTTCCTTAACCCGCTAAGATCCATTGCGACAAAGGTTGAGATAAAGGATGGGTTTACATTTATAGAACTTGAATCGGAGGGCCTTGTCGCGCAGGTTCTTCCAATTTTGAAGAAAGCTTCGTCGAAACTTATTTCGGTCGAACAGCAGAGGGTTCATCTGGAGGATTATTTCAAGAAAGCAGTAACAAGCCGTGGCGACAGTTGGGTCGGCTCTGCCCCGAAACCCGGCGATAATGATGCTAAAAAGGATGCAGGCAGCGGGACGGGTAAATAAATGGGCGATCTAATATTAACATTTCAGGAATTCTGGAAAGCAAGCATCGGATCGAATATCCCTGAGATCGTCCCATCACTTTTGATATTAATCGGAATCGTATGGTTGTTTACCGTGTATTTCAGGAAGAAATTCAGGTTCATGCCGGCGCTCGCGATCGCGAGAGTGACGGTGCTCGATTCTATCGGACGGCTTGAAGTGATCATCCTTCTCGCGATCGGGGTTCTTCTGGTCGGAATCAACGGGATAATTCCGAATACGCCTGAGGGCAGAAGTATGCTTGATGCCTACACAGGTTCGGAATTTATCCAGAACAAATTAAACGACCTGTCCGGCACATCGGCATTTTCGGGGACTGAGGAAGATACCCAACAATTTATTGGCGGCACAGGGCATTTATTCGACCATGGTGAAGATTTGAACCCGGATGGTTCAATCGATCACCCGTTATCAAGGGCGGAGGAGATTCAGCAGGAGGCGCGGAATCAGACAGTGCAGGCTCTGATATGGCAGGGCGCATTCCTTGGCGGGGACGTTTTCGTCGCGATTATCGGGTTCATACTCGCGATGCTGGTACTGCCGAACGATATGAACCGCGGCGTGATTTTATCGATCCTCCCGAAACCGATCACTCGCGAGGAATATGTGTACGGAAAGGCGATGGGGGTATGGTTTATCGTGGCGGGATGCTTCCTGATTTTATCCCTTGAATTGTTCGGAATCCGCGCGATATTCGACTTTATCAACGGGACACATACGCTGGATAGAAGGATATTGATGGCTCTCGCGCTGTTCCCGATAAAATACGCGACTCTGATTTTAATTGTCATGGGTCTTACGTTGAGAATGCCCGAAATTCCGGCGGGCATTATCGGGGCAATGTACTATGTGTGCGGACATTTCTCGGACAAGATATACGAGATTGCCACAGCGCCGCTTATAAATCCGTTTATAGGTTTTGCGCTGAAATTCTCGTACTGGATTCTGCCGCATCTGTCGCCTGTGACTTTCAGTATTCTGGACAAAAATGCGTCGCTGATTACTACGAGCGGGGAATTATGGGGATGGGTCTGGCAGATCATGATCTACAACATCCTCCTCCTCAAACTGCTTTCGTGGTTATTTAAAAGAAGATCGTTGTAAGAATTTCGTGGCATGCGCATCTTGCGCATGAGTGATTAATATCCATGCGCAGGATGGGGCTGTTGAAAAATTATCTATTTGCTGTAATTATGTAGGACATGCTTTCCAGCTTGTTATTGAATGCCAGCAATCATAATGGTTTCAGTAACAAGCTGGAAAGC
>JAPKYR010000104.1 GCA_026394215.1 bacterium | reverse complement strand
CGTACCCATCCTGAAGCAAAGCCGCAGGAAGCGATAACCTGTTTTATTGTCGATCGTACCGAAGGAGTAGAAGTTAAATATCTGTATGGCCTTATGGGTTGCCGCGGCGGCGGAACCGGACGCCTGATCTTCCGCGACGTGAAAGTTCCCAAAGAGAATGTAGTGGGAAAAATTCAGGGCGCCTATGCCGTTTTCAATACCATGATGATACCGGAACGCCTGGGAACGGCCTCAATGACTATCGGCGCCGCCCGTCCGGCTCTGGATATCGCCACAAACTACACGTCCAGACGTAAAGCGTTCGGTCAGACGATCAATCAGTTTGAAGGCGTGAGTTTCCAGATTGCCGAAGCCGTAATGCTGCTCGACGCCGCGCGCGCCATGGCCTATGTCACCGCCCGGGCGGTGGACGCGGGTACGGATATGAACCGGATACGGCGTATGGTTTCTCAGAGTAAAAAATTCATCACCGAATCATGTCAAAAGGTCGTCCATAATTCCATGCAGGTAATGGGCGGCATTGCCTATACCAACGTTTTTCCCATTGAACGCATTTACCGCGACGTACGCCTGGCCTCAATCTGGACAGGTACCAGCGAAGTCATGTCCATGATCACTGCTCATGAATGGTACCGTGAGTATTTCGCTCAAAAAGCAAAGCTTTCGACCCGCGACTATGAGCTTGATGCTCAGGAAGCTTACGATGAAGAAAAAATCTATGACGATGATGATATGTGGAAAAAAGGCTGGTAGGGAAAAGTTGTTGAGAATCTGCCGCTATGCAATTTGAAATCTTAGGTGCATATAGGGTCTTGAAATATAATTTATTTGACTAAGTTGTCCTGAGCTATACTTGACTCTAAATTCGTTTTTCAACCTTTCTTTCCATAATCATTAATATCCATAGCAAATACAGATTATGTTACGTATAGGTAGGTGAAGTTAAGAATTCAGCAATGACTTAATCCAGTACATCTGGATATTGACTTTTACAAATGAAGTATAACAAACCGCTACGATCACAGCTTCTTTAAATACTGATTGCCAGCGATAATATTAAACACATGATTATCAGCCGCAAAACCATAGTTGCAATTCGCAAGACGACAATGAATGAAGGCACAAAGACACTTCTGCAATGCGGTGTCGTAAGGATTATCAAAGGAATAAAAGTATGATTTGCTCTGTCTCTTTATAAGAGGCCACACCCGCACGCTGTAAATTTCAATCTTCCAGATCCAGATTCATTTTCCTCTTGAAGGCGGCGATAATTGCCCTTGTTGCTCCTTCCAGTGACATTCCCCCAGTGTTTATTATGATATCATAGTGTTTGGGATCAGCAACATCGGCATTAAAAAATTTCCGTACGAATGCCTTGCGGTCATTTTCTGTTTTGACCACATATTGTTCCGCCTCGGCTCTCGTATATCCACTGTCATCCATGAAATATTTAATTCTGAATTCCAGAGGGGCAATTATTCTTACCTTGAATGCCTTTTCTTGCGGCAGGACATGATTGGCTCCCCTGCCTACAATAATTACATTGCCGAAAGCCCCAATAGTCCCGATTACGCGAGTTAGATGCTTCAAGTAGTCCGCCGGCCAGGGACGACTTTCCCCAAACAAAGACAGAAGCAAAGTGTCCC
>JAPKYR010000053.1 GCA_026394215.1 bacterium | reverse complement strand
TTAGTCGAAGTTCCGGTGCTGATTGGGCTTGTCAACGTGTCGCTTTATTTCAAACGTCGATTCTTCATTGATAATGGTATTACTGAACAAAGTTATGACGGGTCCTCGGCTCCGCAGCTGAATCTGGCGGCGCATGATAGTCCAATAAATGAGGATATTTAAAACATCCAAGGCAAAAGGAGCAAAGCCATGTTCACGAAAATCGTTATTGGTACAGATCTTTCAGAAGCCTCGGATTGTGTCATCGGTTGTCTGCATGAGCTCAAGTCGTGGGGTGCATCTGAGATTATTCTGACGTATGCCCTAGGCATTCGCCACTTGGACTCTTTGAAGTATGAATTGGCACGCCAGGCTGAGCCCAAACTCCAGGAGCAAAAGAAGCTTCTCGAAGATCAAGGATATAAGGTCGCGATAAGGATCGAGCCTGACACGCCTGCTTTTGAAATCAATCGGGTTGCCAGGGAAACTAATGCATCCATGATTGTCATTGGAGCACAGGGTGCCACCCTGGCGAGAGATTTACTGTTGGGAAGTGTTGCGACAGAAGTACTTTATCAGGCGCACCATCCCGTCCTCGTCGCAAAGCTGCTAATCGACGCCACAAAAGATCAAGTTCGCTGCAAAATGGCATGCTCAGATTTCCGCACCCATGTAATGTTCGCCACGGATTTTTCCGACACAGCTGAGCGTGCATTCAGCTACCTGGAAAAAATTGTCGAAGGTGGCGGACACCGGATCAGCCTGGTTCATGTCCAGGATCGCCCACACATTGATCCTTACCTGCGGAATCGCCTTGATGAGTTCAATCAGATCGACCAGGAACGAATGGAACGAATGCAAATCAGGCTTAAAGAGCTTGGCGCAAGGGACATTCGCATCGCAATCCCCTATGGGCATCCGGTCGAGGAGATCCTCAGCTATGCTCATAATGAAGGCGCGACTTTGATTGTGATGGGCACGATGGGGCGTACAGCGCTGGCTTCCGTATTGCTTGGAAGCGTAAGCTACAGGGTAACACGCCTGTCAAAAGTGTCAATGCTGTTAGTCCCTCCGGTTCGATTAGGATCACTCTAAACAACCATATGTTCTTTCCGGTCGGGTATTGGCTATAAGAGGTCCGTGGAAAAACGATTGATATCCGAGGGCGATGTGATACAAGAATGGCGGGGTTTCAGGCTCTTCGTAGTAGAAGTCCCTGCACTTATCGGACTTGTAAATGTAGCTCTGTGGTTTCAGAAGAAATATTTTTCGCCTAGCCTTCCTTAACTTTCATAAAATACCAGCTCAACAAATACAAACACACAAACACGGGCCAGTATGTCCTTAAACCAAACTGAAAACCAAAGATCGGCTTCACGACGAGAAAAATCACTATCGCGATAATTGTAATCGCAGCCGATATGACGTGAGGTGATTTGACCATGCTGCGCACGATTGTCCCTTATAGAACCAGATCGCTGAAGATAGTATTCGAGACGAAATAAGCGCGGTCGGTAAGGCGAATATTCTCGTCGTCGATCTCAAGAAATCCCTGCTCCCTGTATTTTTCGAGCGCTTCTCCGACCAGATCGGTGATTTTAATCCCGTACCGAGTTTCAATTCCCTTTCTGCTAATCCCCCCGGCCATTCTCAGACCCATGACAATCGCTTCAGCCGCCGCGCGTCCGGTTGATAGATTCTCGACAAACTGTATCGTGTTTTTCCGTCCGCTCTGGGCATCAAGAAACTGGTCTACATCTGAAATTCTCCTGAAACGCGCCCCGTTCACAAAACTTGTCGCGCCCGGACCGAAGCCAACGTATTCTTTCCCGGTCCAGTAAGCCATATTGTGCTGGCAGATGAATCCATTTTTCGCAAAATTGCTTATCTCGTACTGCAAAAAATCAGCATCAAGTAATTTCCTTCGCGCGAGATCGTACATCTCAGCCTGCGTGTCTCCGTCGGGAGTGCCGAGCGATGCGAACTGCTTCCTGGGAAGGCGTCCAAGGCGGCTGTCGGGTTCGATACTGAAGCCATAGAGACTGATATGCGCGGGATCGCATGCAATCGCTTCATCGAGAGATTTCCCAAACGTATCGACACTCTGGCCGGGAAGGCCATGGATTAAATCTATCGAAAAATTCCAGCATCCGTATAACTTGGTCGTATTAATGAATTCACGCGCATCGTCGGCGTTATGAAGACGTCCGATAGTGTCCAACTCGCTGTCATCGAACGACTGAACGCCAATAGAGAGCCTGTTGAC
>JAPKYR010000082.1 GCA_026394215.1 bacterium | reverse complement strand
GCAGGCTATGTCGCGAACATCACCCCTGTAGCCACCAATACCGGCTTGTGGTGGTGGGACACAATCAGCCTCTGGATCATCTTCGTCGGCGTTCTGAGCGTGCTCTTCTATTTCTATTTCTCAATCGAACACAAGGGAATTGTCGGAAAACTTGGAACCGTGGGAATCTGGTTCATCATGATTTCATTCGGCGCATCGTTCGGATACACGGTAATGGCTCGTATCAGCCTGCTGATCGGACGTGTGCAGTTCCTGGTTTATAAACTTCCCGATGCTATTACAGCGCTTTTCCACTAAGGAACTTAACTTGTTTATTAATTAATCCTGGGATTTACTATAAGCCCCGTCCTTCAAAAGGCGGGGTTTTTTGATACAGGACGGCGTTGTGCATTACGAGGGTTTAGGCCAATTCCACTTGACGTCTATTTTTTCAATCTCAAAGCTGTTATTCTAATACCAATCACGTTAATCAAGGATTTTTTTGTTAAGGCGGAAGGCTTATTATCAGGACCTGAATCAACCAATCTTTCATTAACGGGATTGGTCAAACAGCACTTTTCCGGATGGTTGCGTTTCAGGATTTTTGACCCGAACAAAGAAGCGCCCCCGGAAGGTTATTCCCGGGGGCTATTTGTTTTTAATCCCTGTCCACGCCTTTATTTTACCCCTCCTCTGAAATCAGTCGGCCTATCAAACCGACACTACTTTAATCGGAAGGCTCAGACAGGGAGATGTCCCGCCTCAGGCATTACTCTAAGCCTGGATATGTCTATTCATGGCATCGATCATACTGATAATCCACGCAAGGTCTTTGCCGCTAAGGTCGGCATGAATGTCGCCGGGAAATTCGGTTTCGTCCCCTGCCGGAGTTTTATGCTCTTCCATTGGCTGGGGAAATTCGATATTCAGCCGATACTTAAGCTCCTGGATTCGGTCGGACCGGCCATTTTCCATTTCACTTCTGATAGAACCTGATGTGCGCATTAGAATCAACCCTTCCGCGATCGTCGATCGTTAAATAAACCACTCGATTAGCCACACTGTCTACTGCGCCTGAGATTTGATGCGGTAACCCCGGAAAAATAAACCATTCCCGATAACCGGTTACCCTGATGGTTGAGGTAAAGCCTTGTACTCCTCTGGAAAAATATGCCCCAAGTAATACTAATTCTAACATGCAAATCGGGTTTCAGCCAGATGTGTCAAGATATTATATAAAATAAAAAAAATCTTTTTTCGAGAGTGGAAATCCACAAATTAACATCTTTACCGGTAAATTCCAGTGTTTATTAATAATTTTTGGCCATCAGGAATGGGGGACACCGTTGTTATCCTAGTGGGCGAGAATGAGTAATAGTCCGTATAATCCCGTTCAGACAATTTCCGGCTTTTAAGAATCCACTGAAAATCTAGCCCGTAACGGTTGTATTTTTGTCGCGCGATTGTTATCTTATCCGCCCTTCTACTAAATAAAATTTCGATATCAACTACCTTCAAAGGAGTAGATAAAATGCCTATCCACAAAAAATTATTTATCCCCGGACCATCGGAAGTTCGAACGGAGAACCTCCTTGCGATGGCCGCACCCCAGATCGGTCACAGAACCCCTGAATTCAAGGTGTTGTATGACCAGATCCAGGTGAACCTACAGAAGCTTCTGTACACCAAAGGACCTGTATTCACCGTTACTTCGTCCGCTTTCGGCGTGATGGAAGGGGCTGTAAGGAACCTTTGCCACAAGAAATGCATCAATTTCTCAAACGGTGCGTTCGCGAAAAAATGGCATAATGTCACCAAAGCATGCGGTATCGATTGCGATATTCATGAAGTTGAGTGGGGGAAGGCGATCAAGCCCGAAATGATCGAGGAAAGATTATCAACCGGGAAATACGATTGCATGACGCTGGTTTCTAACGAAACTTCTACAGGCGTCCTGAGCCCGCTTGCCGAACTTGCTGAGATCTGGAAGAAGTACCCGGATGTCTCGGTCTGTATAGATGCTGTATCCGCTATGGCGGGAACGAAGATCGAGTTCGAAGCGCTCGGATTGGACGTTCTTCTTGCAGGATTACAGAAATGTTTCTCCCTCCCGTCAGGGCTGACTATCTGCGCGGTAAGCCCCAAAGCTCTCGAAAAAAGCAAGACTGCTAAAAACAAGGGCTATTATTTCGATTTCCTTGAATATCAGAAGAGTCATGAGAAGTCGAATACCCCGACCACACCCGCGATTCCTCATCTTTTTGGCCTGAAGGCCCAGCTCGATTTTATTATCGATGAAGAGGGGCTCGAAAATCGATGGGCGCGTCACGAGAAAATGGCGACTGTTGTCCAGGACTGGGCGCTTGAACGAGGTTTCAGCTTGTTCGCCGAGGACAGGAAATACTGCAGCAAGACCCTTACATGCATCGATAACCGGGCAGTAAAAATTAATGTTGCGCAGCTTAACGTCGATCTCAAAAAGCACTACGCAATGATTTCCAATGGCTATAAAGATCTGAAAGAGCTGACCTTCCGAATCGCGCATATGGGCGATACCACGATGATCGATATTTATGGACTGCTCAGGGTAATCGATGAAATTCTTGGTTTTTAATCTTTAATGGGAAATAAGGAGTTAGAAAGATGTCAAGTAAACCAAAAGTACTGATCTGCGATCAGATGGCCGATTCCGCTATCGAGGCAATGAAGAAATTTTTCGATGTCGATGTCAAAATCGGCCAGAGTCCGGAAGAATTAGAGGCGAATATCGGCCCGTATAACGCAGTGGTTGTTCGATCCGCGACCAAGGTCCGGATTCCTGCGATCGATGCAGCCGCTAAGGCTGGGAATTTGAAGCTTATCGTTCGAGGCGGGGTTGGAATCGATAATATCGACCATGAATATGCCAAAACAAAGGGAATTGAGACGCGAAATACCCCGACAGCATCGACGATCAGCGTGGCCGAGCTTGCTTTCGGCATGATGCTGGCATGTGCCCATCACATCGGAATCGGAACAGTATCGATGAAAAAGGGCGAATGGCTCAAGAAGGAACTTAAGGGCGTAGAACTTGCCGGAAAGACCCTCGGTGTTGTCGGGATCGGAAGAATCGGACAGGCCGTCGTCAGTCGCGCGAAAGCATTCGAGATGAAATCTATCGCGTACGATACGTGGCCTGAGCTTTACAAACCCGGCAAAGCTCCGATGGCCGATGTTCCGATGGTATCGCTTAATGAACTCCTTGAGAAATCCAATTTCATTACTCTTCATATTCCTTTCGATCCCAAGGCCGGTCCGACGCTTGGCAGGGATCAGTTTATGAAAATGAAAAAGGGTGTTATCATCGTTAACTGCGCGCGCGGCGGAACGATTGACGAGGGTGCTTTGCTCGATGCCCTCAACGACGGGACTGTTTTTGCCGCAGGGCTCGACTGTTTTGCTACTGAACCCTTGAAAGACGCGAATAATCCGTTAATCGCACACCCGAGAGTCGTGCTGACCCCGCACATCGGAGCATCGACCAAGGAAGCCGGCGACAAAGTCGGCGGAGCGGTTATCGAAGTACTTAAAGACGCGCTTTTGAAAAATTAAATCATTGAAAAATCCAGTTGGGATGTGCCGGGTAAAATCTGGTGAGGAATTTGCCATGACTCGAATATTGCCATTCAGAGGAATTCGTTACACCGACAAAGTCGATCTCGATAAGGTCATCACGCAGCCTTACGACAAAATCAAGGGCGATCTTATCGATGAGTATTACAAAAGAAACCCTTACAATTTCACGCGGGTAATCCAGGCGAAGGTCCTACCTGATTCTCCGATCGATAACCGATATATCCGTGCCAGAAAATATTTGGACAAGTGGTTCAAGAAAGGGATTCTCGAACGTGACAAGGTCCCCGCAATTTATCCCTATTACCAGGAATACACTATCGATGGCGTGACTCGTACGAGAAAGGGGGTTTCGGTCCTGGTCAACCTTCGCGAAACCGAGATCAAAGCCCATGAAAAAACGCTGGATGGCCCGAAAGCCGACCGTCTGAAACTCATGGGCGAGACAGGGTGTCACACGGAGCATGTCTTTATCCTGTATCCCGATCCAAAAAAAGTTGTCAATGACATTTTGGATTCAGTTACCGAAAGTAAAAAACCGATCGCTGTCGGGCACGACGATTTTGACTGCACCCACAAACTCTGGGTACTGACCGATAAGAAAAAGATCAAAGCTATTCAGGATTTTCTTGCCCCGCAGGCACTCTTCATCGCCGATGGCCATCATCGCACCGAGACAGCGGTTAATTACATGAAAGCGGCTGATGTGCTGGGTGTTCAGGCTAAAGGTACGGAATTGCCGGAAAACTGCCTGATGACATTGATCAGCATGGATGATCCCGGGCTCTTAGTTCTGCCCACCCACAGGTTTGTTCATTCGGTACCGGATTTCGACAAGGACGAATTTCTGAAAAAGGCAGGGAAGTATTTTAAAATTGAAATTCCAAAATGCGATGGAACATGCGGATCGGGCGGGAAGAAACTGACCGAAATGCTGGAGAAAGCCGTCGAGGACAAGCAGCATGCGATCGGTGTGCATTTCAAGGATAAAACCTGCGCGCTTCTGATTTTGAAAAAAATCACCGATATGGACAAACTCGCTCCCAGAAATGAGAATGGGGGTATGATGAGCGAGACTTGGCGCACTCTGGATGTCACTATCCTGCATACAATCCTGCTCGATAGCATACTTGGAATCGATGCCGAGAAGCTTGCCGCACAGTCAAATGTGATTTACCACAGGCACGTTGAGGACGGGTTGAAATCTCTTTCAAGCCATCCTAAGGCAAATGCTCTGTTCGTATTGAATGCCACCAAGACGGAGGAAGTCAGGTTGGTCGCCAGCGCCGGCGAAAGGATGCCGCAGAAATCGACCGACTATTTTCCCAAGTTAATCAGCGGTATGGTTTTCAGCAAGATTCAGTATTCAGGTTACCCAAAGGAAAAGAGGAGTTTCTGTCGATTTAGAGAAAATTGGGTAATCTGCCTCAATTTTTTAATATTTACTTTTGCTTATCTTTTTTTATGATAAGATTAAAGCGTATAATGTATTATGAATTTCAGGCTGTATCAAACGCCGACGGACTAGGGAACCTTGGATAGCAAATAAGCAATCTGTAGAAAAAATTACTGGAGGTCCTTTATGAATCGATGGACAGTTGTATTGGTGGCAGTGTTGCTTGCTATGCTCATTGCCGTCGGATGTAGTAGCGGAAATGGCACGGTTAGCCCTGTTGCGCCAGGGCCGGATATAACCGGCTCGATCTCCGGGCAGTCTCAGACAGCGCATACGTCACTACTCGGCTACTATGAGATCACTCTTGATCCCATCAGCCAGACGATGGAGGTCGTTGCTGACAGGACGGCTGAGTACACGATCAATGTCGTACCGTTCCTGAATACGATGCCCAGCAGCGGTATCAGCTTCGGAAGCCTGATTGTGGACGATGCCGATCCTGATGTACTCAAGGTTGATGTTGAGTTCGAGTGGCATCATCCGTTCCCGACAATTGATGAGTACAAAGTATAC
>JAPKYR010000149.1 GCA_026394215.1 bacterium | reverse complement strand
GGCTGATTAATCATCAAATGCCCGGAAATCCTCACCTCACCCCCTTTCCCCCCTCTCCACTTGTGGAGAGGGGGGAAAGGGGGGTGAGGGATACTTTGGAACCTTTTTTCGCACAAAACCGCGTTTAACCTGTTAACTGACCCTTATTTTGTTGATAATATAATCAGTTCTATTAAAGCTCATTAATCCGGGAACTGACCGGGTAATGTGGAGGACAAAATGGGATTCAATTTCGGGAGCAACATTGGGGGCAATATCGGGAGAAACGTATCCTCGGCAGGAAAGGGATGCATGGACTCGATCGCGGGGATTTTCGTCGGGATAGTACTTTTCGGAGTCGCGTTCCTGCCCGCATGGTGTTCGGAAAATGTCGAGGAGGTCTCCAAAATTGTAGACCAGACTCCCCTGACCGAACTTGCCGACGCGCCATCCGCCGAGGGGCTGATAAAAATTCAGGGCGAACCGAGCGATATCGATTACATCGATTTCACCGCGGAATGCGCCGATCCTGTCCGCGTGGACGCGTTCTGGTACGAGTGGACGCTGTCGGAATATACGGAGCATGAGGAGACATACGAGGATTCGGACGGGAACGAACACACAAGAACCGTCCAGAGCTGGGAACAGAAGGAATCTCATACAGAGGTCGCGAATTTCTTCCTGGGTGATATTGAGATTACACCAGCCGATTCGCGCGTCCTTCTCGTCGATATCGATTCCTGCGACGATAAAGGTCCGGAGCGTCTGGGCGAAGAATGGCTCCATGCGGATTACAAATCGGTGGATGATATCAGTACGCTTCTCGTAATCGGAGAAAAATCCGGCGATAAAATCAGCGGCGGGCATCCGTTTATTGTGACCGATCTCGCGTCGCCGGCACTTGTCGCGAAACTTGCGTTGGAAGAAAAGGGGCAGCGCATCCTCTTTACAATCCTCAGCATCGTATGTTTTTTCATTTCGTTCAATCTGATGATCGGGCCGCTTCTGTTCGTGCTGAAATATGTCCCGATAATCGGAGGTGGATTGAGGTCCATGATCGCGTTCGGTAGCCTGATCCTTGCCATCATAATGACCTTCCTTTTGAAATTCATTATCGCGTTCTGGTGGCTCGTGCTGATAATCCTGATCGTATCGATTGTGTTGTTGATATCGGCCTCGAAGAAGAAACACGCCGCGGCGCATGCACGCGCGGCAGCCTCTACTGCACCGGCTCCTGCGCATGAGCCAGAATATAAACCGGAAGTCCCTGATGCACAGGAACCCGAAGCGGGAGGGAAGCCGAAATTCTGTCCGACATGCGGCGATCCGGTCGATCCGAACGAAAAATTCTGCAACAAATGCGGAAACAAATTGACTTAAGCGAGAGTCAGTAAACAGGGGATATCCGTTGAATCTGAAATGATGCGGATGTTCCCGTGGAATAAAAAAAAATAAACAAGAATTAAAGGAGACAGGAGGAAAATATGTTCTGTCCAAATTGCGGTACTAAAAATGCCGATGGCGTAAAATTCTGCGGAAGTTGCGGGCAAAATCTTGCCGGAGCCGCGCAGCCGGCGGCTCCGACGGTGAAAACCGCGGTCGCGCCCGCGAAACTTGTATATCGAATCAAGGGCGACATTCTGCAGACTGTCGAGATCGACATCCCGCAGGGTGAGAGGGTTTTCTCGGAAACCGGCGGGATGATCTGGATGGACGAGATAATCGAGATGGAGACGTCGATACAGAAGGGCAAGGAGGACAAGGGCGTCCTCGGGAACCTTCTCGGAGCCGCGTCGCGCGCGCTTCAGGGAGAAAGCCTGTTCCTGAACTATTTTTCCGCTGCAAACGGTCCGGGGACAGTCTCGTTCGCGTCGAGTTTTCCTGGCAAAATCCTTCCGTTCCAGCTTGCCTCCGGCGAGTCCATGATCGCACAGCGAGGGAGTTTCCTTGTAGGACAGGAAGAAGTCGATCTCAAAATCGAATGGCGCGGAGCGGGCGCCGCATTCTTTGGTGGAGAGGGGCTGATACTTCAGAGACTCACCGGACCGGGACTTGTGTTTCTCGAAATCGACGGAGAGCTTACCGAACGCGATTTAAAGCCGGGGCAGGTGCTGCTTGTCGATACCGGCCATATCGCGTGTTTCGAATCGAGCGTCACGTACGACATCCAGATGCAGAAGGGATTCAAGAATATTCTGGTCGGCGGAGAGGGGATTTTCCTCGCGAGGCTGACCGGCCCGGGAAAAGTCTGGCTGCAGCACATGACGATGACGAAGCTCGCAGGACGCCTTGTACCGTTCCTGCCGTTCGAGAGAGCGGGCGGCGGCAAGTCTGGCGGATTTAATCTGAATCTGGGGTAATTGGCGTACCTTCATTTTTTAGATTTATGTAAACGGTATACCGGGTGCCGTTCATACGCCTAAGCGAAGCGGATTTTATGGGCCGCACCCGGCAACTTCTTCTCTATAGCGGAGTGAATGTATCCGTCTAGGACGCGTACGGTGCGACAGCGGTGGATTACGCGATGGAGTCGGGGAACCAGGAATTTGTGAGACTGCTGATTGAGGGGGAGGGATAGGGGGGCATGGTGAAAACTTTGAAAATCATTTTACTCTCTATAGAATTTACCGGGAGGCGCTCGCATGTCGTTTTTTCATGCATCGGTAAAAGGAGGATCATTAATATGTTTAGAAGACTATTTTTTATGGTTTTTATTATATTTATTTTACCAATATTATCATGTAGAGCAAGTCTGAGCAGAGAATACGCACCTGGTTGGCCGGTAACAATATCTGGCAAACAAGGTGCCTGCATACCAATGGATATTGCACTTGATGATAATGATGAGGTTTTTGTGTCAGGAATTTTTTATGGGGCTATCGATTTGGATCCTGGCCCGGGAAGAGAGATTTGGCGGCGTATAAATGACTATGAGGCTGGAAGTGTGTTTCTTGCAAAATATGATGTAAATGGGAATTACATTTGGTCTGACGTCAGCCTGTATTATCCAACACAAACATTTTGGAATGATATTTTTGTTAATGAATCCGGGAATTTATTTGTAGCAGGCCAGGTATGGGATATTACTCAGCTGGATTCACCTGATATTCCCGGAAGAGATAATGAGGGGCCATCCTCGGCAAGTGCAAGTCTCACAAAATACGATACAGACGGCAATATTGTATTAAACCTTCAATGGGGGTTAACGGCAAGCAGCGATGGTGAAAGCGAAAGCAAAAGCGTAGTCGTAAATCGGGATGGGGACATTTTTGTCGCTGGTGGTTTCTACGGCGAGGTAGATTTTGATCCAGGAGAGAATGATTATTTTATGACTGCCGTATATCCTAGAGCTAAAAGTAATTTTCTCGCCAGTTTTAGTGGCGACGGCCAACTTCGATGGGTCAAGGCTTGGGGGGGCAGAACTGGTAGCGAATACATTTATGATCTTGAAATTGATAATAATGGCGATTTATACGTTACAGGGCTCTCTGGCGTATTTAAAAGTGCAATCAAGTTTGATTCCGGTGAGGAAATAATACCTGATCCATTAATAGGTTCAAGTGGGTCATATGTAATTAAATTTAATGATCAAGGCGATTTGATCTGGTCAAATTTCTGGGGGGGGCCTGGAGATGCTGACAGGTCAAGGGGAAGGTCCATTGCCTTGGCAGAATCTGGCAATATTTATGTCCTTGGTTATTATTTTGGATCTCTAAGTGTTAGCATCAATGGAAACTTGGAGACATTTACCTCTAATGGGAATACAGACATTTACCTGGCTGCATTAAACCGCGAAGGCCAAATCCTTTGGTTTAAAACCTGGGGAAGCGATGCAGAAGATGTTGCCTCAAAAATTTTAATGAACACTAATGGCGATATATTGTGCTGCGGGATGTTTAACGGATCGATTGATTTAAGCCCACGACCGGGATTTGAATTGGTAGATGATACGGAAAATCGTCATAGTTATATTGCCTCATTTGACCCCAATGGTAACTACCAATGGTCCATTACACGGCCTTATAGAATCAGTAATTTCGCACTTCGATCTGATGGGTTGGTTTTTATTACGGGTACTTATAGGGAGCCCCTGGAAGTCGAAAGCGAAACCGGAAATTATACGCGTGACCTTTTCGGAACCGTTGATGGATTAATAATGCCGATAGAAATAGAAAATGTCGGGACAGGTTTGAATGACGAACACTCGGATCAACCTGAGTAACTTCTGATGACGGTCGGGTGCGGCCCATACGCGAAGCGAAGCAGAGCTTACGGCGGCACCAGCTTTCAACCTACTTGCCCTCACCCCCCCATTTGCACCATCCCCCCTCTCTGGCGTATCATGGTCACCATACGGTCTTATCCGGGAGGTGACGAAAGTGAATACGGAACGAAATCTTGTCGGAGCGATACTGGCGGCGGGGAAGGGGTCGCGCCTGCACCCGCTTTCGGAGGCATATCCGAAGCCGCTTATCCCGATCTGCAACAAGCCGATTGTCGGGTACCAGCTCGACGATATGCAGGACCTCGGGATCGACGAGGTGTACATGGTCGTTGGGGAGCTTGGCGAGATGTTCGAGCGGCAATTCGGCGACGGGTCGGAATACGGGTTGAAAATCCATTACCTCAAGCAGGAGACGCAGCTCGGGATCGCGCACGCGGTGATGAAACTCGAAAAATATATCTCGACGCCGTTCATGCTTTTCCTGGGCGATATTTTTATCATCTCGAACACGCTAGACGATATGCTGAAACAGTGGCGCGATCATGACTGCGACGCGGTTCTCGCGGTCAAGGTCGATACGCCGGACAATATCAAGCGGAATTTCGCGGTCGCACTCGATAACGACGGTCGGGTAACGAGGGTCATTGAAAAACCGCGGTATCCGGTCAACGATCTTAAAGGCTGCGGGATTTATCTTTTCGACGTGAGTATTTTCGACGCGATCAGGCGGACGCCTCGCACCGCAATGCGCGATGAATATGAGATTACTGAGTCGGTGCAGATTTACATCGAGGACGGGCATCCGGTGTATGTGTCGCACGCGCTCGATGACGATATCAATATCACGTTTCCGGAGGATATGATCGACTGCTCGATCAGGGAGATGAAACATCGCGGCGTCGATAAAATCATCGGGTCCGATGTGTTTTTCCGGGGAAAGCCGGAAGTGAAATGGTCGGTGATCGGCGATAACGCGGTGATCGACGGGAGCGGTCCGATCGAGGAGAGCGTGGTGTTTCCGAATACGAGGGTGATGCGCGAAGGTCCGATAAAGCGTATGATTTTCACGCCGGAGTATGAGTTGGCGTTTTAGCTATAAGTATTTTTGAGGGTAAGAAATGTATTTTATGTATGTTGATGAATCAGGTGATCCTGGACTCCCGGATCTTTCTAAGCCGGGAGATAAGCAGCCAAGCCGCCATTACATTCTAACGGGTTTCGTAATTTCAGCAAAGGACTGGCGGAATTATTTAAATAATATGGTCGCAATCAGACGCTATATTAAAAATAATTATGGTCTTTTGAATCGGGTTGAGCTTCATGGGACAAAAATAATCAGCCCACATGGCCAGGATGATTATCATAGGATTGGCTCAAAACGTAACAGAGTCGCACTATATAGGGAAGTTTTAAAGCTCATTGTCTCGAATCTTCCCGCATCTGTAATAATCAATGTACATCTCGATAAACACAAGCCGGCGCATTTATCAAGTTTATCAGGGGACATTCAATACAAGGCATGGGAAAGATTGATTCAAAGGTATAACACTTACCTTCAAAGATCATGTGCAGGTGAACTCGGCCTGATTTTCGCCGATCAGACGAATGAAATTGAATTAAGGAGACTAGTGAGGAAAATGAGGGTTTTCAATCCTGTCCCGAGTCACTTTGGAGGTTCTTACTCAGCGACCGTTGATAATATCGTAGAAGACCCGGTAATGAGGAATTCGGAGAATTCTTATTTCATACAGATTGCAGACCTGATTTGCCATGCTCTTTATCGGAAGCTTTACCCGAAGGGAAGTTATAAGAGATTCGGGATCGACAAACTTTTTGACATTGTCGGGCCTTTATGCTTAAAGGCCGCTTCAAGCAATGATCCGTATAATGTTGGGATTGTGCATCTGTAAAAAAAATGCGCCCGCATAAAGCGAGCGTCTTTGTCGCGGCCGGACACCATCCATTGGGGATAGGCCGGTCGCACTAAATATATACCATATTTCAGAGATACTATCAAGGTGATGTCACTCAGTTTAAAGATTAGTAACTGGACAATAAGATCACTAATTACTTTCGTAATTCCAAATCTCGTCTATAATAGGGTCCTTAAGCGAAATTAAGGGAGCAAATACATGGGTCTTCTGAATACAGAAAGCCTTGCGGTAACAATCGACAATCTCAACGACGCGTTTTTTTACGGAAAACAAATCCCCCAGAAAGAGAAAGCCGAGGTTGCGATGTGGATCGCGTCGCGACAGGGGCTTCAAAGGTCATATGCCAGAATGATGACCCCGACAGAAAGCGATTTTGAGTCGGGGGTTAAATTGTTCACCGGCGACACTGTGAGAACATGGGCGGGAAAAGCGCACATTCTCGGCGAGGAATCGTGCCGCGCCCTTATTCTACTCAATGTTAACCGGGTAGGGGTCAGGGCAGCCCTGCAATCGGCGACAGAGGGCATGTTGAGAAGATTAATCGGGGAAAGGACATTAGGGACCTATTGCTGCGGGACATGCACGATTTCATACTGGCGGCATCTTGTTGTCGGCGGACTTGAAAATCAGGCGAAAGAACTCAAAGCCGGAATAATCAATCTAAAAAAACATCGCGACGGGAAAGGCAGGTGGGGACGGTACCCGTTTTATTACACACTTCTCGCGCTGAGTGAAATCGACCTGCCATCCGTAAAGTCGGAACTGAAATATGCCGCGCCGGTGATGGAGCGCGCGATGAAGCGATCGGCGGGGGATGTATATTCACAGCGCCGGCAGGATTTGATAACCAGGATTTTTGAGAAGATTTGATAAGCCCCTATGCTTTTCAATGAGATATACGGTATCGAGAATGAAATACCGCTGCCATGGTGGATCGGGAGAAATCCGCTGCTTGAATGGCTTGTATTCAATCCGATATTTCAGTTACACATGAAAAAGAAATATAAGCCTCCCATTGTCAATGAGCTCAGGGGATTAATCGCAGGGATTTTGTACTTCGTTGCAATCTATATTGTTTTCAAAATTAATAATGATGACCCGGAAGTTGGACCGAGAATTTTTATCGGCCTTTTCCTTGTGCCGACAGCGGTTTTGATTATCACAGGATATCTTCGTACGATTGCAGTTTGCTTAGCCTCTGCGCCAAGGGAAATTCGGAGGGAGATTGAGTCAATGCGCATGATGGCGATTTCAACTACTCCCATTTCCGATGCAGGAATCTATTTCAGCAATGCATACCAGATTCTTTTTCGCGCAATGGGGGCTTATATCGGGATTTTAACTTTTCTAATCACACTCGGTATTCCGTCAATGATTGTTGTTACAGTCAATGGGTGGAACCCGAATGAATTATTCTACCTTGAACAGGCCCCCAAATTTATGACTTATTTCCAGATTGTGGTCATTTTTTCCTACTGCACGGTTTATTTATACTTAACATGCTTTGCTGGGACGATGTATGGCATCAACATGGCGGCATTTCCAGCAATGATCGCAACGGTTGCGCATGTCGCTTTAATATTCCTATTTACGACGATTTTATTCCTGATTAGTATAATTAGGATGGGTGGCGAATTTATGCATCCGCATTATACGGGATGGGATATCATTTTACTTGAGGGATTTAATTTACTTCTATTGCTGTTGATAACATGGCTCACAGGGCGGCTCGGGGTGATATTTTTCGCGCGGTACCGGCGTCCGGGATTTTTCGAGCCGGAATTCGCGAGCGCATCGGGGTTGTAGGAAGTTTATGCGTCTATCATTACTCTGAAACGCCATCCCCGCCCGTGATGAAGTCCCATGGAATGCCGATCCCCAGCACGCGTCCGAAATAACGGTATATAATCCCGAACTCCTCCTCGGAGGTTACCGAGTTTTCAAACGTGGTGCTTTGACCCCAGTCGTTGTAGATTTCCGTGAGCGGTCCGAAGAAAACGGTCGAATCCTCGAGGGTCGAAGTAAAATCCGGCTGCATGATTCCCCATTGGAAAAGACGCAGGGCTGCGGCGCACTCGTCGGTGTCGGTCAGGGTTCGCATAAATGCGATGAAATCGCTGTGGATGCGCATAAGGTCGTCATGGGTCAGCTCTACGTCGAGTCTCCGCGCGGTTTCAGATTGAAAAGCAAGAAGGACTCCCGCGTAGAGTTCGAGAAGCTCAGCGTTACCGATCAGGCTCCTGTTATCGAGGCCTGCCAGGATTTTTTCCTTTAACCACCCGGCAGATTCCGAATTCGTAAGCCAGTTTAAATCGGGACTCTGAAGCATCTTCGCGATTGCCGAATAACAAAGGTCTCTTCGCTCCTGAGGGGTCGTTTGAAGTTCAGCAACTCGGAATAATTCATTTATCCAATCCATGGATGGCGCCCTGCCGAGTGCGTCGGAGATCGAACGTGCCTCGCCCCCTTCACTCATTGGGCCATTCAGGAGACCTTTTTCGATAAGAAAATCTACAATTGCGGAAACGTCTCCTTCAGTGTATGGGAACATGCCGCCCTTTTCCCATGCGGTTTTCGCGAGGTCCCAGTACATCCACCGGGCAAGGCCAGAAACTACTCCCCCGTTGTCATACTGAGCAAGATCGGATACGAACGTCCCAAGTGCTGAGCTTCGCGCAAGCTGCAAAGATCTTAAAGTCATTGCATGGGTAAGCCTCCCATCCCAGAAAGGTTGATCAGGGGCCATAATCTGCAGGTTCTCAATCTGTTTATCCCAGTCGAGAATTGCCCATACGCCATCCGATCCTGTAGCCGCGAGTACTGTGTGAAGCCAGTCGCGCCATTTTGTATCCTCGTCGACAACCGGCTGAGTGGTCGGGACTTCCAGAAGATCGTTACGGGTTTCGTATAATTTCCCCAGAAGCCTGAGGACCTGTTCGGGAAGATCGGGGTGCGCATTTTTCAACGGTTCGACAGCAGCGCGGGCGTAAGCGTAGATAGCCGTTACGCCTTCATCGATCAGCGTGGATGTCCTCTCCCTGACTTGTTCGTCTTCGATTAAGGCAAGGAACCTCTCGCGATCGAACGAGGTATTGCCCTCCGCGACCTGGTCTGTCAGGTCCTGATCGAGGGTCCAGTAGGTGCCGTCCAATTCCCTGAGCTGATTTTCAAGATTCCGGTTTACACTCTGATTTCCTTTGTATTCCCAGGCGAAATAAATTATTGGGTGATAGGAAAGTTTCCATGACGACTGTGCAGGATTTTCGGGAGTGTAAACGTTACCTTCCGATATCCACCCGTTCCAGAAATTTAGCACGGTGGGCTCAAAGTCGGAATAAGGGGAACGTGTCAAACATGCGGCAAGACATGCCGGAATGAGGATCATGATCAGCAGTATTTGTAGGTATCGCATGGGTTTTCTCCCGGTAATTCCAGCTTATTTAAGGGTATCATATTTTTCTGCCTGTAAGATATAAAAAGTGAAGCGGCGGTTGGATCGGGGTAAAATGACATCTTAATCCGCTCTCATAGCAGAATATATTAATCTCATTGATGGTTAACCTTGATTTTTGCCCTAATAATGTGTATCCATTGCGCTTTGAGTTATCGCGAACGGGGATTCCGGGGAGATGGGGATTCCCGTTTTAGCGTGACCGAATTTTGCTATTACCTAATTTACTTAATTACATAATCAGGGGAAAAGTTATGCCTCATACTCAGTTTGTTTCAGAGCCGATGAAATGGATGTACATGATCATCGTACTGGCCTTCTCGATCGGCGGCTTGTTGTTCGCTGTCTGGCTTGCCAAATGGGTCATGAGCCAGGAAATGGGCGAAGAGAGGATGCGCAAGATATCGGAATCGATCAAGGAAGGCGCCGAAGCCTTTCTGAAAAGGCAGAATACTACAATCGCGCAGTTGGCGGCGATTCTCGGAATCGTACTCTTTGTAATGTACGCGTTCGTGCGAAAATCGCAGCCGTTCGATCCTGTCGAGAGCAGGATCGCATTTGGCATCGCGATAGGCGGATCGTTTTTATTTGGAGCGACATGCTCGGTGGTCGCGGGATATATCGGTATGTGGGTAAGTATCCGCACCAATATCCGGGTGGCGACCGCCGCAATGACAAGCCTTAACCGCGCGCTGCAGATCGCGCTACGGGGCGGGGCGGTTTCCGGATTGTTCGTAGTCGCGGTCAGCCTTCTCGGCGTTGGCCTCCTCTATTCGATAATCGATCTTTCCGGGATCACACAGCCGGAGCGAATTCCGCTTCTGATTGTCGGCTACGGATTCGGAGCGAGTTTTGTCGCGTTATTCGCGCAACTCGGCGGCGGAATTTACACTAAGGCCGCCGATGTGGGCGCCGACCTTGTCGGCAAGGTCGAAGCCGGGATTCCCGAGGACGATCCCCGCAATCCCGCTGTTATAGCCGACCTTGTGGGCGATAATGTCGGCGACTGCGCAGGCCGTGGCGCCGACCTGTTCGAGTCGACCGCAGCCGAAAATATCGGCGCGATGATTCTCGGCGCGACACTCGCGATGGCCGCAAAACAGGCTGGAGTAGGTTTCGCGATGGGCACGATCGGAGTCATGATGTTCCCTCTGATCGCCCGCGCATTCGGAATTCTCGCGGCAATAATCGGAGTTATGATTGTGAAGACGCCGGAGGACGGCGATCCAATGGCCGCGTTAAATAAGGGCTACGGAGTTGCAGTCGTACTCGCGATGATTTTCTTCGGTTTTACTACAAAATGGCTATTAAGCGTCCCGAACGCTCCGCAGGCATGGTGGCATTTCTTCCTGTGCGGCATCATCGGAGTACTTATGAGCGTCGCGTTTGTCTGGATAACGCAATACTACACGGAATATAAATACAGGCCGGTCAAGGAAATCGCGGAAGCTGCGACAACCGGTCCGGCTACGGTAATCATCTCGGGTATCGCGGTCGGATTTGAATGCACCGCAATGCCGGTGTTAGTGATGGGCGTCTCGATAATCGCAAGCTACTATCTCGGACGGAGCGCGTTCCCGCCGGATGCAATCGGCCAGGGCGTGAACGCGGGATTGTTCGGAACCGGGGTCGCGACAATGGGTATGCTCGCGACCGCGGCCTACATTCTCGCGATGGACACGTTCGGACCGATTTCCGATAACGCGGGCGGCATTATCGAGATGAGCGAACAGCCGAAAGAAGTCCGGGTCAAGACAGACCGTCTCGATGCAGTAGGCAACACGACCAAGGCTCTCACAAAGGGATACGCTATCGGATCTGCTGCACTCGCGGCGTTTCTTCTCTTCTCAGCGTACATGGACGAAGTCAGGCTGTATGCCGGTCGCGAAGGCCAACCATGGCCGATCAACCTCGCGAAACCCGAAGTCTTTGTCGGAGCGCTACTTGGGGCCATGCTGGTGTTCCTCTTCTCATCGCTAGCCATCCGTGCTGTCGGTAAAGCAGCCAAGATGGTAATCGAGGAAGTCAGACGGCAGTTCGCAAGCCTTCCAAGAGTGAACGACATGATCCAGTTCCCCGCTGATTTCAAACCCGACTACCGCACATGCGTCGACCTTGTCACGAAAAGCGCGCTAAGGGAAATGGTCGCGCCGGGTTTGCTTGCAACATTGATGCCGATCGGCGTCGGCATACTTTTCAGGATGTTCATTACGCAGGATGATCCGATGATCGCGGCGGAATCTGTCGCGGCGCTTCTTATGGTCGGCACAATTACCGGAATTCTGATGGCGACCTTCCTGAATAACGGCGGCGGCGCGTGGGACAACGCGAAGAAGTACATCGAAGCGGGCGCGTACGGCGGAAAGTACATTAAGGATGCAAATGGTAACGAGATCAAGAACCCGACCCATAGCGCGGCTGTTGTGGGCGACACTGTCGGCGATCCGTTCAAGGACACCGCGGGTCCGAGTATTCATGTTTTGATCAAGCTATTGAGTACGGTAACATTGGTACTGGCTCCGTTGTTTATTTAGTCAATATCTGAAATTAATAAAATTTTGGGGACACCTTGTTCAGCGTTAGCTGAAAAGGTGTCCCCGTTTTTTTTATTATGTTCTGAAAATTTCCTATTAATCCAATTTTTCTGATATAATTACGTTCATTGAAGAAAGGAGTTTTCTAGTGCACTTGAAACAAATAACCTTTTTGATCTTTATCTTCTTCATTCTGCTTTCTGTCGACAAGGCTGGATCAACAGACGAAATCAACTCTGATTCTACTTGCCCCGTAACCTTCCCGGATCCTGCACTTGACGCGGCTATCAGGGAAGCAATTAGTAAGCCCGAAGGAGATATATTTCTATCAGATTTAGACAGCATTACTAATCTTTCTATTGGCAGGGCCTCAGATCTATCAGGACTAGAAAATTGTGGATATTTAAAAGAGCTTAGAATTGGAGGCGAGCAAATAAGCGACATTTCCCCTGTTAGCCGGTTGACCTTATTAGAATCCATTAATATAGACGGCACACAGGTTTCCGATATTAGCGCCCTTAGGAATTTAACAAGGCTGAATGAAGTATATTTATGGAATAATCAAATCAATGACCTTACGCCACTTTCGAATTTAACAGATATAACGCTACTAACCTTAAATAATAATCAAATTTACGATATTTCACCTCTTGCTAATCTCGTAAATCTTGAAATGATTGCGTTCGAATCCAACAGTGTTTCAGATCTCAGCCCATTATCTGGATTAGTAAATTTAAAACTTGTAGATATGTGCTGCAATAAAGTCCGTGATATAAGCCCTCTGGCAAATTTGTACAATCTTGAAGATTTGAGAGCATATAATAACTCAATAATGCACATTCAGCCTCTTCAAAATCTGACTAATCTCAAGAAATTGATCTTATCTGATAATAATATTTTCAATATATCATTTATTGCCAACCTTAATAACCTTGAGGAACTTAACCTGGAAAATAATGATATTACCGATATTTCATCGCTTAACTCGCTGATTAATATGCAGAGACTTAATCTTGAAAAGAACATGGTCATCGATCTCTCCCCCCTCCATAACCTTAGCAATCTACAATCGCTGAATCTTAACAACAACTATATAGAACAATGCGCTCCCCTAGTCGGACTTTCAAATTTAATTATTCTTTTTCTTGATTATAACCGTATTGTGGATATTGGCCCTTTATCTGAAATGCCACAACTTACCCAGTTGACATTAAATTATAATTGTATCTATGATATTAGTCCAATAGGGACGCTTATTAATTTGACATACCTGAATTTAGCTGGAAATTCAATTAATGATATTTCGGCGCTCAGTTACATAAGTAATTTAGGGTCCTTAAATCTTAATGCGAATAATATTCGCGATATTTCACCCATTAGTAGTTTGTTTGAATTATATCGCGTGAGCCTGGAGGATAATCAGATAACCGATATCGGGGAGATTCTTAATAACTCGGGAATTGGCAATGGAGATTACTTAATGTTAAGCGGAAACCCCTTAAACGAAGTAGCTATTTCAGTTGGTATTCCTCGGCTCGTAGAAAGGGGTGTAAGTGTATATTGGGATGATAAACTATGATGCATGAAACTTCTTTGTAAATCCTATCGTATAGATTTCCATTCCTCTGGCTCCCCGGGCGCGAACATCGACAACTGTCCCTTGTCTTTTTCCATTTCCTCTGCTTTGCGCAACTCCTCCTCGCTCTGAATCGACCCGTCCCCTCTTATGTGAATCACGTTAACCCCACGCTCCATGAGGACTCTCGTAATAAGCAACCTTCGATGGCACCCGGAGGGAATTTCCTCCGAACACATAATCGCGACCGTGAAATTCCGGATCAATTTAATAAGATGGTCGATGCCTTCCTGGAACTGCTCCGACTCGGCGATTTTGCCGTAAAGAACGCGGCCGTCGCTGTCATAGAGATCAGGATCGGACGGTTTTCCTCCAAGTACCCCTCCGAAAAACTGATATTCTATATTCGCCCGTGAGACCAGATGCTCGATTGCATCATGGTTGTACTGCACGACGTAGCGGGAATAAGGGCTTGATCGCACGTCGGCAAGGATCTGAATTTTATTTTGTTTCAGAAGTTCGAGGAAACGCTCAATTTCGTGGTTTGAATGGCCGATGGTAAATATCGAGAGGGCAGGATCGGGATTAGTATTTGGACTGGTTAAATTCATAACAAGTTAATGGAAGTATATCGTATTATTGGGTTATAAAAAACAATGCGCCGGAGTCGCATGCCACGGAAGATGCGATTTGGCGAGGGTATCAGGTTGTTTTTTTAAAACGGAATACGGCGAGCGATAAATATCCAAAGGCGAGGATGGTCATGTAAACAGCAGAAGGCCAGATGGCATTAAGCCCAGCGCCTTTCATGATGATTCCACGGAGGATTTCGAGGTACCATCGAAGGGGAATGAGCATGGTCGCGTACTGGACCGGTTCCGGCATGTTGTGAATCGGGAAAATAAATCCGCTTAGAAGCACGCTTGGCAGCATGACAAAGAAGGTGGTCAGGAGAGCCTGCTGCTGGGTTGTCGCGGTGGTGCTTATTAGAAGCGCGACGCTGAGATTCGCGACAAGGAAAATCCCCGTAAGGGCATAGAGAAGGAGCCAGCTTCCCTTGATATGAATTCCGAAAATCGGAATCGCGAGCGCAAGCATAAATGTCATCAAAATAAACCCGATAATCGCATACGGTACTGTCTTTCCAATAATGAATTCGATTTTTGTTATCGGCGTCACCATGACCTGCTCGATGGTGCCGATCTCTTTTTCGCGGACGACCGCAATGCTTATAAGGAGCATTGTGACGACGATCAACATGACCCCGATCAGGCTTGGTACATAGAAAAACCTGCTCTCAAGGTTCGGATTGAACCATGCGCGCGTTTCCAGGTTGATCATCGACGGCGCGGCTCCCGCTCCGAAAGCCTTAGACGCGATCTCCGCCTGTTTTTCAAAAATGTAATTGCCGACGATCTGGTTCGCGTAGGAAAACACGATCGCGGTCGAGTTGCTGTCGGTGGCGTCTGCGAGAAGCTGGAAATCCGCCGTGCGTCCCGCGTTCATTTCGTCCTCGAATCCTGCGGGGAAAATCAGAGCAACGCGCGCCATCGACCTGTCGAGAGTCCACACGACCTCATCTTCCGAATTCACATAGCCGACAACCTCGAAGTAATCGCTCGACGTAAATTTCGACAACATCTCGCGGGAGGCCTGACTTTTATCGTTATCGAGCACAACCGTCCGGATGTTGGTGACATCGTTTGTGAGTGCCCACGCCATGACAAGCATTTGTATGACCGGCACACCGAACACAATCATGCGCATCCGGGGATCGCGAAAAAGCTGGATGAACTCCTTAATGAGCATATGTTTCAGACGTTTAAGCATTTATATATTTCCGGGGACACCTTTTTTGCCAGTTCAAGCCTGTTACGACTTCGAGGATTTTCTCTGGCAAAAGAAGGTGTCCCCTTATTCCATTTTATTCCAGCTTCAATTTCAAACGTTTATTGGCAAGAAAAATCATCACGATGGCATAAATAGTGAGAAGCGTGGCGTTCAGCCATAAAATTTCAAGACCTATTCCCTTCAGGTAGATTCCTCTCAGGAGCGCGATGAAATATCTCGCGGGAATTATATAAGTTATGAACTGAATCCAGTGAGGCATATTTTCAATTGCGAAGGCGAATCCGCTCAGGAGCATTGTCGGCAGGTAGCTTCCCAGAATCGCCATCTGATTTGCTAAAAGCTGGGCTTTCAGAGTAATACTCAGCATGATGCCGAAGAATAGCGCGCCGGTTAAAAAGATCGCCGCCATGCCGAATACAAGGCCGGGACTTCCACGGAGCGGGACATCGAACACCCACTGCCCCATCGCGACCGAGATCGCGACATCGACCATCCCGATCACAAAATATGGCGCGATTTTTCCGAAGACGAGTTCCGGTCCGCGCATCGGAGTGCTGATAAGCTGCTCCATCGTACCGAGTTCCCATTCCTTCGCGACTGTGACGCTCGTAAGCATCGCGGCGATTACGACCATCACTATCGCGATAATTCCCGGCATTATTGCGTTCTGGCTTCGGAGGTTTTCGTTGTACCATGCGCGCGGATGCATCTCGACCGGGGGCGAAATTCCGCTGCCCGCGACTGCCCCCATCGATTCGATTCGCTCAGCCTGAATATTCCGGTTATATATAAATCCAAGAGCTGTTGTGTATCCGAGAGCGAGACGCCCGAGATTCGCGTCGCTTCCGTCGACAATAACCTGCACGCTGACCGGATCGTTTCCGAGGATCTTATCGGAAAAATCGGACGGTATCACGACCGCGATCATCGCCCGTGTCGATTGAAGCGAATATTCGATTTCATCGGCATTATTGCTGTAATCGACAATTGAAAAATATGGCGAACCATCGAAAAGGCCGATCAATTCACGGCTCTGGGGGGTTCGCGACTGATCCCAGATCACGGTCGGGACATCTTTCAGGTCCATATCCAATGCATATCCAAACAGAAGAATCAGCACGACAGGTATCGCTACCGCGAGAAAGAGGCTTCTCCAGTCGCGTATTACATGGATGAATTCCTTTCTGGCAATCGCTATGAGACGAAGCGGTTTAATTTTTCACACCCCCCCTGGTGGTTCCATTTTCTTTCCTTACAACTTCCTCGATAAGCGAAACGAATACGTCTTCCATTCCCGGCATGATTTTTTCGATATGGCCAAGGGGATGACCGATTCTCTCAAATTCAGCTCTGATGGCCTTTTCAGCGGATGCCGCGTCGTCGACAACGATATGAAGTCCAACCCCGAACAAAGCGACCTCGTGCACATCCGGGAGTTTTTCAAGGTTCTCGATCACATCCTGCGGCGACGGGCACTGCACATCGAGAATCTGCTCGCGCATCCGCTCGGTTTTCAGTTCCATGGGAGTTCCGATCGCGACAATACCTCCGCGGAAAATAAGCGCGACTCGGTCGCAGTATTCCGCTTCTTCCATATAGTGAGTGGTCACAAAGACCGTCACGCCTTTGTCTGACATTTGATAAATTAAGTCCCAGAATCTCCGGCGGCTTAACGGATCGACGCCGCTCGTGGGTTCATCGAGAAAAAGAACCGGAGGTTCATGAAGTATCGCGCACGCGAGCGCGAGCCGCTGTTTCCATCCGCCGCTTAAAATTTTCGTGAGGCTTCTGCGATGTACCGATAATCCGGACATCTCGATCGCCCATTCCATGCGGTCGTGGAGACGTTTGCCGCCAAGCCCGTAGATCCCTCCGTAAAAGGTGAGATTTTCCTCGACGGTCAGATCCTCATAAAGCGAGAATTTCTGCGACATGTATCCGATGTGTTTCTTGATATCCTCCGGCTGGCGGTTGACGTCGAAACCCGCGACCGTTCCGCCCCCGCTGCTTGGCTTGAGAAGTCCGCACAGCATACGTATCACGGTACTTTTTCCCGCTCCGTTCGGACCGAGGAATCCGAAAATCTCGCCTTTTTTTACTTCAAAGCTGACGTCGTTTACGGCGACAAAATCGCCGAACCGTTTTGTCAGGCGGTCGATTGTAACGGCGATTTCACCGATCCTGGTCGTACCAGCCGTTTCTAACGCATCGTCGCCGATTGTCACAGTTGCGTCTATTTCCACTTCCGGCCTGTCAAGTACGCTGACAAAAATATCTTCGAGGCTCGGTACGCGTTCGCGAATTTCCACGTAAGTGAGTCCCGCCTTATCAAGAAGGGATTTAATTTCGGTTTCGGTGCAGGTGAAGTCCTCGCAGACAACATGCACTATATCGCCGAATACTTCTATGCTGTCCAGTTTGGTTTCTTTTTGCAAAAGTTTCTTGATCTGACGCGCGTATGGGCTTTGAATTCCGAGAATTCTCCCGCGCATGAGTTTCTTGACTTCCTGCGGCGTTCCCTGCGCGAGAATTTTTCCATGGTTTAAAAGCGCGACCCGGTTACATCGCTCCGCTTCGTCGAGATACGCGGTCGTGACAAGTATGGATACGTCCTGCTGAAGCAGGTGATAGAGGATGCGCCAGAAATCGCGGCGGCTGACGGGATCGACTCCGTTTGTCGGCTCGTCGAGTAGCAGGACTTTCGGAGTATGGACAAGCGCGCATGCGAGTTGAAGTTTCTGTTTCATTCCTCCCGACAGTTTCGCGGCGAGACGTTTCCGGAAAGGGCGCATGTAGCTGAAATCGAGGAGCGAATTGATCTTATCTTCCCGACCTTTTGGCGGAAGACCGTACAGATCCGCATAAAAATTGATATTTTCCAGAACTGTAAGATCGGGATAAAGCCCGAACCGCTGGCTCATGTAGGCGATATTGTCCTTTACGCTGTCCGATTCTTTTCGTGTGTCGAATCCCGCTATCCATGCCTGACCGGCAGTGGGCTCCATTATGCTTGAGAGCATCCGGAGGGTGGTCGTTTTGCCCGCGCCGTCGGGACCGACCAGCCCGTAAATCTCGCCCGGCTTGACGTCGATATTGAGAGAATCGACAGCGACAAGGCCGTCGAATTTTCGGGTGAGATTTTGAGCAAGGATGGCGAATTCTGGGGATGGCATTTTTATTTTTTATCCAGGATTACGGGGACACCTTTTTTTCAAAAAGCGAAAAATAAGGTGTCCCCTTGACTTCATTGCTGTCCGAAATCTATCACGCAATCCGCCGGCATGCCGGGTTTGAGATCGTGATTCGGATTTTCAAGCTCGATCTTTATCATGTACATCAGATTCACGCGCTCTTCCGGCGTCTGGACGGCTTTCGGAGTGAACTCAGCCTGATCGCTTATGTAGGAAATCGTTCCGGAATAAACCCGGTCGGGATAAGTGTCGGTCGTAACTTTCACTTCCTGCCCCAGACTTACGCGCGCGAGGTCGGTTTCGATTATGTAGGCACGAAGCCAGACTTTATCGAGCTGTCCGATAGCGACAACTGTCGAGCCGGGATTCACATATTCGCCAGGCTCGACAGATTTGCTCAGCACGACGCCATCGAACGGAGCGTAAAGTTCGGTATATTCAAGCTGCTGTTGCGCCTGCCGCAAGGATTCATTCGCCACATTCAGTTGCGCCTGCGCCTGTTCGATTGTTTCGGGACGCGGACCTGCGAGAGCGAGATCGTATCCGGCCTGCGCGATATTGAGCCCTGCGCGGGCCTGGTCAATCTGCTCGGGACGCGCGCCTTCGATTCTCAGGCTCAGGTAGTCCTCGGCGCTTGACACGCCCGCTTCCGCCTGAGTAAGCGTGGTCTGGGCAACTTCAAGCCGGGTCTCCGATTCCTCGAAATCTCTTCTGGTTATTACCCCTTCATCGTACAGTTGCGAGAATCTGTCGTAATCGGATTGCGCGAGATCAAGCTGCGATTTCGCAGCCTCCGCACCGGCTCTCGCGCGATCAAGCGTAGATTCGGCGTCGGCGATCTCCTGCTCGCGGCTTCCGCTCGTGACTTCCGCAAGACGCGCCCGAGCCTGTTCGACCTGAGCCGCCGCTCGCTGGATATCCTCGGGGCGGGTGCCGGCCTGAAGTTCGGCCAGGATCGCGGTAACGTAGCCCACATTCGCTTCGGCCTGCGCGACAAGGAGCTCCTGGTTCGTTTTGTCGAGACTGGCGATCGGCTGCCCGTTGGTTACACTGTCCCCTTCGTCCACATAGCGGTCGGTAACCATTCCCGGAATTCGGAACGATAGCTGGGAGTCGATTATTTCTATGTTTCCGGAGATAACCAGCCGGTTTGGATTTTTCTTATGGCTGAACACGCCCAGGTAAACTCCGATCGCGACGACCACAAGGAGAATCGGTATTACTATTCGAGCCCTGCTATGCATGATTCATTCCTCTCTTATCTTTTTGTAACCCGGCATCCCCGATGCGGGTTCCTTTAATAATTTACTTTCCCGGCATCGGGGATGCCGGGCTACAACTGACATTATTTCGAAACAGCCCGGACGAACATGTCCCAGGCTTCCTTTTTGTAAGCTTCGACATCAAAGTCCCCGCCTGTGATGAACCAGCGAAGAGTCGATGAAACCAGAATTCCCCAAAAACTAAGCGCGGCAGCCGACGTATCGAGGTTTTTCCTTAGCTGCCCGTTTCGGCGGCCTTTTTCAAGGGTTGCGGAAATCCGCCCAAGCACCGAATCGTGAAACTTTTGCATCCTTTGCCTGCGAAGATCAAAGGTTTCGTTATCGGCGAGGCTGAATGCGATTCTCGGAAAGACCGTCGTAATGTGGAAAAACTGGCGATGGAGATCGAGAAATCTCTTAAGCGGCTCAAGCGCATCGTCCGAATCCGCTTCATGCCGGTCGAATACATCCATGATTTTCAATTTGAGCAGATCAAGTCCGGCACTGATCATTTCTTCCTTTGATGAAAAATGACGGTAGAGAGCGGACGGTACTATATCGAGACGCTTGGCGAGTGCGGGCATGCTGAGATTTTCAAGGCCTTCATTGCCGATGATTTCAAGAATCGCGATCGCGATCTGTTCTTTTCTCTTCTCTGTCGACAGTCTCGGCATTATTTACAAATCCTCATCAAAAATTGATTCAACAGATTGCCCGATCGCGGCGCGGAATTTTGCATCCGCAATCATATACGCGTAAACGGCCTGAAGGTTAAGCGTCTCCGCCTGCCTCAGACCCAGATCGGAATCGAGGTAATCGATATAGGTTACGACGCCCTCCGAATATCCAAGCTCGGCCATTCGAAGGGCTTCCTGTGCGGACGCCAGTGTTGCGCTGGTTACTTCGATCCTCTGGAACGCATTCGCAATTTCCATCATTGTACTTTCGACTTCAAGCAAGACGAGCGAGCGTGTCTCTTCAAGCTTTGCGTTTAACGCGTTGCGATTCGCATCCGCCTGATCGACTGCGCTGTCTGTCCTGCCACCATTGAAAAGGTTGTACGACAGGTTCAGAAACACGCTCCATGATTCGCGGTTGGACGAAAATCCCGACGTCCTGTCGGCGTATGAAAAATTCCCCTGTAGAATTAATTTCGGACGGTTGTGCTGCATATCGGCGGTTCTGTCGAGAAGATTTACAGCCGCCACCAAAGCGAGAAGGTCCTTTCGATTTGCCATCGCAAGGGAGGAAGCGTCCCAAGTGTTAAAATTGGGAGGATTGAAAACAGAATCTTCGATATCGGGCGGGGTTATTACGATAGCTGTGCCGGGATCAAGTCCGAGTTTCTGGGTGAGTGCACTGAGGGCTAGCTCGGCTGTCGTTTCTGCCTGGATCAAACCCTCCTGCGCGGTCGCAAGGCTGACCTCGGACCGTAGAACATCGAACCTGGCCGCGTCGCCAGCGTCGAATCTGACGTTTGAAATCCGCAGACGTTCCTCAGACGTATCCACCGATCCCTGCGCGATTTCGACAAGCTCCATCGCCAGTGCGGCATTGTAATATGCTTCGGAAACATCGCGCCTGAGTGTCTCCCTTGCTCTTTCCAGTTGGAGATTCGCCTGCTCGACATTGAATCGCGCAATCTCATTCGCGAGTTCTTCAAAGCCTGAGTTTCTGAAATTGGAATATGAATCGACGACGCGGGTCCCGACATTCTTGAACTCAGGCTGAAATCTAGCGACGGCATGTAAAGTCGGCTTGCCCCGTCGAGCTGCGCCATAGCTGATTCGAGCTGGAACTCCAACTGCTCGATTTCATGGTTATTTTCCAGGGCAAGGTCGATCGCGGAATCGAGATTGAGTTCGAGAGGAGGCTCCTGTTCACGGAAGATGAGATTGGTTTGATTTTCATTCCCCGTTTCACCGTCAGCAAGTGCGGGTATCAGCGGTAGTAAGAAAAAGATCAGGAGGGGAATAAGGATGAAAGTGCTAGCGATTCGTAATCTTCGCATGGCAATATCTCCGCGACGAAAGTGAATAACCTTTCACATTCTAAAGTGAAAGGTCATTCACGTCAAGGGTATCGGATGGATTTTCGGGATTTTTTTCCTGATTCAAAATTGTGGACTATTCAATA
>JAPKYR010000134.1 GCA_026394215.1 bacterium | reverse complement strand
AAGTTGCACAAGATCAGTTATTGCACACGATATTTAAAGGTGGAATGGCTGTGACACCAAATAAACCGCAGATATTATTTTCAAAAGCGAAAATTCAGGCGAGAGTCGATGAACTTGCGAAGGTAATTTCCAAAGACTATGAAGGCCGGCTTCCGTACCTGGTAGTAGTTCTGAAAGGGGCGGTGATTTTCGCATCGGACTTGATGAGGTCCATGACAATCCCGGTTGAATTGGATTTCATCGGAATCTCGTCATATGGCGGAGGAACCCGTTCAACCGGCGTAGTCAGAATCACAAAGGACCTCGACGCAAGCGTGGAATCAAAACACGTTCTCGTGGTCGAGGATATTGTCGACAGCGGACAGACTTTGAATTACCTCCTTAAATCCTTCCAGCAGCGCCGTCCGGCAAGCCTCAAGGTGGCCAGCTTTCTCGTCAGACCCGACCGTCGGGAGGTCGATGTCGCGATCGACTACAAGGGATTCGACATACCCGACACTTTCGTCCTTGGCTACGGCATGGATTATCGCGAGCGGTATCGCGGTCTTCCTTATATTTTCAAGGTCGACCACCTGCCGTCGGGCGACGACATTCTCTTTAAGACACGCGATGAAGAGCAGGGCAAGAAGTAACTTAATGTGAACCTGTAAATCCCAGATAATTGCCGGTAATCCCGGCATTTTGTCTTGCCTGATTCAATCAAAAGCCATTATTAATCAACGGTACAAATTACCAATTTATTATTCATTTATTCGGACTATGAATTTTGCGTAGAACAGCACGGCAGTGCGTCAAATAGACTGCAAAATCGGAAAGACGCACTGCCGTGCTGTTCTACGAAGTATGATCTCTTTTATAGGAAAAAAATAAATTTTCATAATAGTCCCCATCTGGTCTATCTTACCGATCTCATTCATACAAGCTTGAGATAAATCGCATATTGAGTTACATTTATCCTCAGTGTTCAATTAAAAAAAGGCAACCGGGGTAATCTAAAAGTGTTTAACATACCAAACATTCTCCTGATTTTCATCGGCCTGGCATTCGCATTTTTCGGACTGCCGATTTACCGCGGCACAATCAAATTAATCGGCTTTGTTGTCGGCGCGGCGTACGCCATCTACCTTTTCACTATATTCGCAAGTTCCCTGACATGGGAACCCGTATTTGTTTATCTCGCCGGCGCGCTTCTGATAATAATCCTCGGCGTTATAGGGGTATTCATCGCGCAGTTCGCCAATTACCTGATGTTTTTCCTTGCTGGCGGACTTGTCGGCGTCCTGCTGGGAAAATTCATCATGGGAGGTCTGACCGGGGATGTTGTCGGGCAGACGATGTCCGGAGGATTCCTTGAACTTATCAAACCCCAGGGCACAGATTTGATCTGGTTCCTGGGAGGCGGGCTTATTTTTGTCATAGCAGTCGATCCCCTCGTGATGATCGCGTTGAGCGCGCTTGGAGCCGGAATTCTATGGTATGCGCTAAGCCCCATGGGCCTTCTGAAACCCGACTGGGCGATCCCGGTTATTGTCGGTGTGATCGGTCTGATAACCCAGGAGTCGATGCGTCGCCGCGCACGTGAGAACCGGATCCCGGTTCAGAAACACCCGCGCGAGAGAACGATTTAATTTTGATCTCCGAACAGAAGACCAATGCCAGAGTATACTGCACAAGCTCACTGGACCCTCACGATCATCGGCCTGATACTGCTTATAGTGATTGTATTTACAGTGCGATCGGAAGCGGCGTTCCTTGCTGTCAGCAAAAATGACCGTCTGCAATATGTTCTTTCCTTCATCAGCATGGTCATTATGATTCTCCTCACTGTAATTCTCTTGTTCCACTGGACATTTTCCCCGATTTACGCATATATCGCCTTGTTAGCGTTTGCTCCACTCTTGCTGATTCTCTCTCCATTAATCCTGTATCTGAGGTCAAAATCGTTTCGGCTACTGAATAAAATTCGTATGGAAGAACAAAAACGCCTCATTATGGAAGTCCAGGAAATGATCGACGCAAAGAAGCGCCACGATATCAGGGAAGGAAAAATCTCACGAGGCGAGCAAGTTGAGGACGAATAGTACCCAGTTTGGAATTGTTGGATTGTAAAAATTCAATATTACCTCTATTTTTGGAACCAAAATCTGTCTTTATTCCTCTTAGTAATGGAGTAAAATAGGGTTACCAGATTGGGGGCCGGTTTTTTGTACCCGTATTATGGTCATTTCGACATCAGATAAGAAAAACATCATTCTCGATCCGGATTTTCTACGGCGTCTCGCGCGTCTCAAAATTGAAACCCGCAAGATTCTCGGCGGCGTGATGAAAGGCGAGAAGCGAAGCAAAAAGTACGGGACCTCGGTCGAGTTTGCCGATTACCGCGATTATCATCGCGGCGACGACCTTCGTTACCTCGACTGGAATATCTACGCGAGGCTCGAACGTTTCTTCCTGAAATTATTCCAGGAGGAAGAAGACCTTACCGTTCACGTGCTGGTCGATACATCGGCGTCCATGCAGGCTGGCGACCCTTCCAAGGCGATATATGCGAAAAAACTCGCCGCCGCGCTTGCCTATATAGGCCTGACAAATCTCGACCGGGTCAGCGTGACAACTTTCCAGAACGACATAAAGGAAGGAACACAGCTTCTACGCGGGCGCGCTCATCTCGCGACAATCCTCGATCTTTTAAATAAAGTCGAAAGCGGAGAGAAGACAGATTTCCTCAAATCTATGAAATCTTTCACACTCCGACACAGGTCGAGCGGGCTTGTCTTTGTCGTGAGCGACTTTCTCGATCCGGTCAATGTCAAAGAGGGAATCAAGAGGCTGAAATACAACAACAACGATATCCTGTTGCTGCATGTTCTCGACCGTACCGAGCTTGAACCCGACCTCCGCGGCGACTGGGCGCTCACCGACAGCGAGACAGGCGATGTGGTCGAGGTTTCCGTTAGCCCAAGGCTCATTTCGGACTACAAGCGCCGGATGGTCGCTTATCTCGACGACCTCAGGAATTTCGCTCGAAAACTTGGCCTTGGATATGTCCTGACCACAACCGATGTGACCCCGGAAGATTTCATCCTGAAGAAGCTTGTTGTAACAGGATTCGTTAAATGATTAAGTTTGTATAAGTTTTATGAAGAATAATTAAACACATAAATGGCATTTAATAACCTTATAGCTCTTGCTTTCCTCTCAGCGATTCCCGTTATCATCGCGCTCTATCTCCTTCGCCTCCAGAGAAAGAAAAAAATTATCGCCTCCACCTTCTTCTGGACTGAAATGATCCAGGACCTTCAGGCGAATGTCCCGTTCCAGAAGCTTCGATGGAATATCCTGCTATTTTTACAGTTATTGATCGCCCTGGCAATTATCTTCGCGATGATTGACCCATCAATTAAGGCAGCTCTTAACGAAGGACAGCGGACAATTTTCGTGATCGATACGTCCGCAAGTATGAGCGCGGCTATAAATGGCCAGACAAGGCTCGAAAAGGCTCTTCAGGATATCGGGACATACTGCAATGCGCTTTCCCCGCGTGAAGAAGTGATGCTCATCGAGGCCGGCGAGCATGCCCAGGTTATACTCGATTTCACCGACAATCTGAGCACGATTGAAAACACGCTGATAAAAATACGAGTCCAGGACGCTCGTTCTGATATGGAAACGGCGTACCGTCTCGCGTTGAGCAAAGCGGGAGAAGTCGATCAACCCAAGCTTGTTATTGCCAGCGATTTTTCCGGTGTCGACGCCGCATTGTTCGCGGACTCATCGGCGCCTCTTCAATTCCTGCAGGCGGGAGAACCGGGCAACAATGTCGCGATTACGGATTTCTCTGTCACCGGTTTATCCGACAATCCCGACATATCCGCTTTCAACGCTTTTCTTGCCGTTCGGAATTATACCGACCAGGCGATCCGGAGCGATATTGATTTTTTAGTCAATAATGAACTTGTCGACGTCAGGACGATTGAGGTCGATCCGGGATCGCGTACAGCCCGTGTCTTTAACGATATTCCATATCCGGCAGTAACCGGCGGGGTAGTGGAGGTCAAGCTCGATATCGAGGACGATATGAGCCTCGATAATACGGCTTATTCATTGCCGCCCGACAATTCCACCATGGAAGTCCTTATAGCTGGCGACGATCCGTTCCTTCAACTTGCTCTTGCCGGAATTCCGGGCATCCGGCTATATAAAATAGGCGCAAGCGAATATCTTCCCGGCGCGAGTTTCGACCTAACATTTTTTCCGGGCTGGGCGCCTGAGGAGCTTCTTCCGGGAAATTACGTTTTTTTCAATCCGCCAAACCGCGATTACCTTCCGTGCACACTTTCCGATCCGATTCCATCTCCACAGGTCACCGACTGGGACGATGGAAATCCGATACTTCGATTTGTGAATCCGGGGAGCTTCGACGTTTTCACAGCGAAGGTCGCACAACCTCAGCCGGGATCGATTGTGCTGATCGACGCCGATTCCACGCCATTATTGATTTATGGAGAAAGAAATTACCTCCGTGGACTCGTGTTTCCCTTCGACCTGACAAGCTCCGACCTCATCACCCGTCCGACTTTCCCGATCCTGATGTACAACATCGTCAGCTTCTTCCGATCCCATCTTGAGAGCTCATCATCGGGATTAAGGACGCAGGGGATCGAGGCTGTGCGCGTCGATGGGCTAGCAGAAAAAGTTAAGCTGACCGGCCCAGATGGGATCGAACTTGAATTCCCGATCGATGCCGGGCACGCGTTTGTCGATGTAAATGTCGCAGGAGTTTATACAATGGAAGTCATAGGCGGCGCCGATTCCGAACCCCGGACTATGGTGGCGAATTTCTTCGACGAGGAAGAAAGCGATATTTCCGCCATTGCGCCGCCGCAGGATCTTTACGGCTCCGACAGTTCAATGCGTTTTGAAATCGAGGGGGAGAAGCATGTCTGGAAATACCTTGCCGCGATAGCCCTGATCGTTTTGTCCGGCGAGTGGTTTTTCTATCATCGCAAGGGATTTTGATATTGATATATAAATTATAAAATATTATGGAATTCGGAACACCACAGGCTCTATGGCTTTTTATCGTAATCCCGTTCTTCGTGATGCTTCATTACATGAGCTTCAGCGATCTGGGACGGTTTCAGCGCGGGCTCAGCCTGTTCCTTCGAATTCTCCTCATCGCCTTTTTAATTCTCGCTCTCGCCGACACGCGCCTGATTCAAAAATCCGATAAGCTCTCCGTATTTTTCCTCCTCGACGGAAGCCGCTCGATGGGGCAGGGGAGCATGGACCCGATGCTCGGCTATATCCATGAGGCGGCTCAAAATATAAATGAAAAATCCGATCAGGCCGGCGTTATCTCCTTCGGACGCGACGCATTTGTCGAAGCCGGGCTCGGAACCGACCTGGAAGGCGTTCAGGATGTACAATCCGATATCCAGCCCGATTTCACAAACCTGTCCGGCGCGATCGACCTCGCCCTCGCGAGTTTCCCGACCGATACCGGCGCGAGGATTGTCGTCCTTTCCGACGGGAATGAAAATCTCGGCGATTCGCTCACTTCCGCAAGAATCGCGACAAACAGAAATGTCGAGATAGATGTGGTCCCGTTTGGCGAGCCGACAACGGGCGAAGTGACGGCTGGGCGCTTGATCCTCCCGAGGCGTGTCGAAGAAAATGAAGTGTTCGATGTCCGCGCGGTTATCGAAGCCGAAAGCGAAACCGACGCCACTGTCGAGGTTTACGAGAATGAAAATTTGATCGGAACCCAGGACGTTCATCTCGTGCCGGGAAAAAATGTATTTACATTCCCAAGGCAGCAAACGGAAGGCGGTTTCGTCTCCTATCGCGTACAGGTCAGGGCGGAAGGGGATGTCGAGGGCGCGAACAATCAGGCTACCGACTACACCATTGTAGAAGGTCAGCCGAGGGTTTGTTATGTGTCCGGCGACCCTATGGAGCAGCCGAACCTCGTCAATGCGCTTCAGCAGGAGGGCATACAGGCCGACTACAGGGACCTGTCAGGACTTCCCACAAGCCTGATCTCTATGGCGCCGTACGATGTTATTATTTTCAGCGATGTCGGCGCCGAACTTCTCTCCCCCGAAACCATGCAGGCCTATCAGTCCTATGTCCGCGACCTTGGCGGCGGATTCGCGATGATCGGCGGGGAAAATTCATTCGGTCCCGGCGGATATTTCGAGACCCCGTTCGAGGAGATGCTGCCGGTCGATTTCGACCTGACCCGCAAGGAATATATTCCTTCTATCGCAATCATGCTTGTCATAGACAGTTCCGGGAGTATGGCCGGAATGGAACCATCCGGCGAAATCGAAGTCGAGCTCGCGAAACAGGCATGCAGACTCGTTGTCGATCTTCTGCAACCAAACGACCAGTTTGGCGTTGTCACTTTCCAAAGCGTTGGTAAATGGGTTGTTCCGTTCGGAGAGCTTGGCAATAAACAAGGTGCGATCGACCAGATCGGGACGATCCGTGGCGGCGGAGGAACTTCTATGTACACCGGGATGGCACCAGCATTCGAAGCCCTTAGGACCGCGGACGCGAAAATTAAACATATGATCGTGCTTTCCGACGGCCAGACGGAGCCGGGCGATTTCGACGGCATTGTCAACCAGATGAATCAGAATGACATCACGCTATCTGCTGTCGGAATCGGTTCGTATGCTAACGAAGAATTATTGGAAAGATTGACTGAGAGGGGTGGAGGTAATTACTACCACTGCGTGGACAGCCGAAGCATTCCGCAGATTTTCACAAAGGAAACTTTCATGGCCGGGAACCGCGCGCTTGTGGAGGAATCCTTCCAGGCGGTTCCAAACCAGCCGTCGCCGATTACCGACGGAATCGACATGGCTACATCGCCGCCGCTTCTCGGTTATGTTTCCACTAATATCAAACCGCTCGCGACGGAAGCTCTCCAGACTCATCGCAACGATCCCTTACTGGCCCACTGGCAGTACGGGCTTGGACGGTCGCTCGCGTTCACATCCGATACGAAAGCGCACTGGGCGGCGCGATGGCTCAACTGGCCAGGTTACAAGCAGATGTGGACCCAGGCCGCACGATGGCTGGTCGGCGGAACCATGCCCGGAAACCTCGTTCCAAATATATATTTCCGGTCCGGTAAAGCATACGTTTCAGTCGACGCTATCGACCGGGACGGAGAGATGATCACCGATGCGGTTATCAAAGCCAATGTGGCGTTTCCGGAAGGCGATATCAGCGAGCTTGACCTGTTCCAGGTCGCGCCCGGACGCTATGAGGCATCCGTAGATGCGACCCAGATCGGTAGCTACTTCGTTAATATTTACCAGGAGGACGGGGAGGGGAATATGATCGACCAGGTTTC
>JAPKYR010000190.1 GCA_026394215.1 bacterium | reverse complement strand
GAAGGATTCGACGCCGACGCGTTATATACGGAAGTAAGGACTTATCTGGAAGAAACTATCAGCGAAAACGGTGGAGTTTTCAGGGACTATACTGAGGTGTCGTCCTTCGATGGCGACCCTGAAGATTTTATCGATGCGGTGCATCTCAATTCCGAAAATGGCGACATCCTGCTCAGGCACCTTCTCGGCGATGATTTTACACAGGAAACTGACGTCAGTAATGACGCAATAAATGAAAATGACAGCGACACGGATCCTGTCTTTTGAATAAACTTGTTTGATGGTCGAAAAAGTGTCGAATACATTGATGGCAATTGAGCACGATAAAGAATGGAGCAATCCATTCCACCTGAAAGTCGCGTTTGGCGCCGTTCTGGCGGCGTTACTTTTCGTGGCTTGCGTGGATATCGTCGCCAACCCGTTCGCTATCTACGGCACGAATATTATCCCTCGACCTCCGGGGATGTACGAAAAGAAATTCATGCTCTATGACGAATTTCAACCGCCACCCAACGCCCTGATCCTGAGCAATTCGCATATAATGACCTTCGATCCCGACATTGTCGAGCAAATCACCGGCGAGCGGTGTTTCAATTTCTGGCTGCCGGGAGCGTGTACCGAAACTTACTATGCTATTCTGAGGATGGTCCTGGAGCAGAAACACGACGATATAGATCTTATAATTGTCGGTACGGGTATAGAAGCTCTTCACCCGGCGTTACCAATCCAGCCTGAGGCAAGGTTCCTTCCCGAAATCAGCCAGTATTTTATTCACGACAGATTCGGCCAGGCGAATATTTTCGACAAAATCGGGTTGCTTTTCACAATCGGACAACTGAGGCAGGCGGCAGCGTTGATTTTAGTCAACCTCTGCCACCGTCTCGATGAGGATTACCATCCCGGGCAGGTTAAGCTGGAATATTTTCCCAATGGGATGACGCTCCAGGCGTCCGCGGAAGCGGATATTGCCGCGGGCACTTTCAACCTCGATGAGAGGATTCGGGCAAGGCTTCGGAGCGTTCGATATACCGAAGAAGGACCCGTGATAAAAGGCTGGACCGGACCGTCAAAGATTCGCGAAGAATACTGGATCGATTTTCTCAAACTGTGCAGGGAAAATAACATACAGGTTTATGTTTTCATGTCGCCGGTCCATCCGTTGCTTCTCGATCTTGCCGCCGAGGAGCATACGGATAATATGTTCGCCCAGGCCGACGAATTCATCAGAACCACGACTGAAGAATACGGCGGCGTGTATCGGGACTACCTTCACCCGGAAAGCTGGGGCGGCGATCCCGATTTATTTTACGACGAAATTCACATGAGAGAAGCAAATTCGGATATACTACTCAGGCATCTGCTTGCGGATTACGAGCCGGGCCATGATACGGAGGACAACTGACCCATGCTGTTCCCGACAACAATATTTATTTTCCTATTTGGGCCGATTACTATCGTCGGCTATTGGCTGATTAAAAACGACAAGCTTCGACGTATCTGGATTCTTGTAGCAAGCTATGTTTTTTATGGATGGTGGGACCCGCGATTCATCGTTCTCCTTTGGATTTCAACCCTGGTCACCTACTTTGGGGGGCTGAAGGTTTTCACCACAACAGATCCGGTGATAAGAAAACGCTGGTTCCTTTTCGCCCTCTGCGCCGATCTCGGCATGCTTCTCTTTTTTAAATACGCCATGCTGCTTATGGGAACCTGGAACGTTTTTATTCACTGGGTCGGCGTGGGGCCCGCTTTCCCAGCCTATACTATTATCCTGCCTATCGGAATCAGCTTTTTTACGTTCCAGACTATGAGCTACACCATCGATGTTTACCGAAGAAAATTAGATGCTTCCAACGACCTGCTTCAATACGCGACCTTTGTCGCTCTTTTTCCGCAGTTAATTGCCGGGCCGATTGTGCGTTATTCCGAGATATCGGCAACGTTAAAGAACCTTCCGAAAAAACTTACAAATGAATATCTGAATCTGGGGCTGTTTTATTTTACTGTCGGACTGGCAAAGAAGGTACTGATCGCCGACCGGATCGCCTACTTCATTGATCCGATGTTAACCAATTACCAGAACCTGACTTCATCGGAAGCCTGGATATTTATACTTGGTTTTACGGTCCAGATTTATTTCGACTTCGCGGGTTACTCCCTTATGGCTATCGGCCTTGGCTACCTTATCGGATTCGTCTTCCCGCAAAATTTTAATTCGCCGTTCAAAGCGGTCTCGGTTAGCGATTTCTGGCGGCGATGGCATATGTCGCTTTCAAGCTGGCTGAGAGATTACCTGTATATACCTCTCGGAGGTCGCGACCGACGGGCTTTGGCGCTAACAGTCACCATGCTTCTTGGAGGTTTATGGCACGGACCCGAATGGACCTATTTGTGCTGGGGCGCATGGAACGCTATCGGCCTTGAACTTCACCATCGATTCAAACCGCTGAAATATTTCCCGCGCAACAAAGTCTATGCCCAGATCGGGATGTACTTCTTCTTCGCGACCTCTCTCGTTTTCTTCGCCCCGAAAAATCTGGGACAGACATGGGTATTTTTCACCAAGATGCTTAGCCTGAAGATCCTGGCCGGGGATATTTTCTACGGCCATGGCGATATACCCGGATCTTTGCTGTTTATTCTGGCGGTTGGACTCGGATGGGGGATGCTCGGTCCGAATATGGTGGAACTTGTCCGCGAGAGAAAAGCCAAACCGAAACCGATATGGGCCGTGGTTGTCGGGATACTCGGCGCGATCTGTATTTTGTTCCTGTCCGAAACCGGCCCGTTCCTGTACTGGCAGTTCTAAAACCTGACTCATACTTACGGCTAGAGGTAATGTATCGGAACCACGCGCGTCAGCGAGTGGTCTTCCAACTACCAATTTGTTTATCTACGCATCTTTCCGTATCGGAACCACGCGCGTCAGCGAGTGGTCTTCCAACTACCAATTCTATTATTCCCGTACATACAGCTCCATTGCTTCTCCTTGCTTATATACCACGTAATTATAAACATTCTCCATGGCTTTTTCGTCCCATAAATACTCAGTACTACCGTGTCGTGCCCATCGTTTGCGATCCTTTGAATCATATCCCGCCTGGCTCAATGCACGACTTGCATACGCCTTGAAATCATTCATGATTTTCTCGGGTTCTGCCGAAGCTGATACCATAATATGGATATGTTCTGACCGAACATGCAATGTAATCAAGTCCCAGTTTCTAAAATGACAAACCTCTCTGATCGCGTTAAGAACAATTTTACGTCTTGGCGAATCAAGAGAATACGGCTGCTGTTTCAAGTATGCCGTTTCGCGTTTGACCCAATGGGGGTCCGGGCGAATACGCAGAGTACCATATGTGTTTACTGAACGGTGGACCGATCCGGAATTGCTGCCATGCAGCCAGGTTCCGTAACATGTAATCGTAATGTGGTATGCGAGCGGAAAACCGAGGTTGTTAGCTTTATCCATAAAATTATAACGAATGGGGAGTGTGAATACTGACAGGTAAATGGGGATTTTTACGATTTTTTCGGAGATTGGAAGTTGGTAGACCACTCGCTGACGCGCGTGGTTCTGATACGGAAAGAGATACACAGGTAAAGAATTGGTAGATGGTAGACCACGCGCGTCAGAGCCTGACGGAAAAGTCCGACAAAGCGACAGAAAAACATGAGCGCTTAAGGGTCATTAGTCAATAATTCCAGCACCAATCAAAATTTATGTTTTGACCGCAATCGCTTCAAGATCCAGCTTCCAAAACTCATCCAATGCTAAAATTATAAAAACTTTCCCGACAGGCTCTGACCGTCGCGGTTCTGATACATTTAGAATATGTGGTCCCTACGACCCCTTGCCGGTTTTGCCGGTGAACGTAAATCCTCGAATTAAAACGCCGGGAATGTCGTAACTTCCGACAGCGCTCCACCATCCAGTGACCGGATGGGTTTCATTCTCGATCGCGTCGATACGTCCCCACGCTTCAAGCATGTTGTCCGTAAATCTCAGGTTCTTGATCGCGTGCTTTATCTTTCCGTTTTCGATCAGCCACGCACCGTCGCGAGTCATACCGGTCATCACGGCTTTTCTGGTATCGAGAAGCCCGTTTACATAGTGGAATCTCGTGACCTGGATGCCGTTATCGAGCATCCCGACCATTTCATCAATCGTCTTATCCCCCGGCGTAATCCGGAGATTCAACGGAAGCGCGTTGGACGGCATACTTCCCGGCCCGAAGCCATGTCCGGTGGGTTCCATGCCCTGCTTAGCGGCGGAAAATCTCGACTGGACGGTTGTTCTCGCCACGCCTTCTTCGATCAGAGGAACAACCTGCCTCGGCACGCCCTCGAAATCGAATGGAAGGCCGCCAAGTATGGAACCGTAGGCATCGTCGATTATCGTGACGTTTTTTCCGGTGATTTTGTCGCCGGCATGCCCTGACATCGGGCTTGTCCCATCCATTACCGATTGCGAATTGAATGTTATGAAGTTAAACCACTCGATAAGTTCGGAGAATGCCGCCGATTCAAGCACGACATCGTATTTCCCCGGCTCGATCTCGATCGGATTTCTCGCGAGCACCGCTTTTCTGCATGCCCGATCGTATGTGGCTTTCCAGTCGGCTTTGGATACGTCGCGACCCGCAAGCGCGGCATAGCCGCTCGGAGGATCGTCGCCCTCGCCATCCATCGCCACGAAGTTGCATCCGAAAGACGTCAGCGGCTGATATACCTTCACGCCGTTGGAATTGGCAAACGCGATTTCACCGACCGCATTTTCAACGGCGCCGGCAAGAGTAAGGCCATCGACTTTCGCGCGCGCGATTGCATCGACAACAACCTTCGCCCTTTCAGAGGGGCCAAATTTCGCGGTAGCTTCAACATATGTATCGGTCGTCCTGTACTCGGCTTTCTGAGCGGGACCCGGGAAGCCTTCCAGTGGTTCCGACGATTTCATGATTTCGAGAGCGTTCATCAGGCAGTCGAATAGCCCCTCGTTTGTAATCACATTCGTGCTTGCTGTCCCGATATTGTCGCCGCGCGAAACCCGTACGGTCACATCGGTCGATCTTTTCGACACATTCTGATGTATGGTCGAATTGGCGATACGGGTCAGGCCGCTCTTGGAATTGGAGAATAAAACCTCGCATCCGGCGTTATCGCATTTACTGATAATGCTGTCGGCGAGATCAAAGTAGAAATCTTTTCCTTTTAAGTATTTCATGATGCGCCTCCTACAGAGACTTTTCGGAATCTTGCTGGCGATGTGCCGTGCGCCACATGCGCGGATTGCATCGGCTCACCCTTTCCGCACGACGGGATTCCCCAGATATGCCAGTACTTTTCATTGCAGATCGCGTCGCACGAGTTCCAGAATTCGGGAGTGATACCTGTGTACGCCGGATTTTTGAAAGGCTTCGCGAGTTTGCCGTTCTGGATTTCCCACGCAATCTCGCATCCGAATTTAAAATTGACCCTTCGATCGTCGATGGACCATGACTTGTTCATGTCCATGTAAAGCGCGCCGTCGGAATCGGCGATAAGGTCGTCGAGTTCCCAGTCTCCGGGGGCGAGACTGTGATTGATCATTCTTATTAGAGGCATATTCGACCAGCCATCGGCGCGCATGGCCCCGTTCGCGCGATGTCCGGTCAGAGCCTGACATTCGCGGCTGGAGAGGTATCCGACAAATATACCGTTTTTGATTATATCGGTGCGGGTCGATTTCACGCCCTCGTCATCGTAGCCGAACGTGCCAAGTCCGCCGGGGGAGATGCTGTCGGCATAAATATTCACGATGTCCGAGCCGTATTTTAAATTTCCTACCAAATGCGGCTGCATGAACGATCCACCGGCGAGGCTGATCTCGGTCCCGAGGACTCGGTCGAGCTCGGTCGGATGGCCGTTCGATTCGTGTACCTGTAACGCAAGCTGCGGGCCGCTGATAATTATGTCGCGCTTTCCAGCCGGACAAACCTCAGCGGTAAGGAGGAGAATGGCCTCGTCGCGAACCCGGTCGGCGTTCTCGACAAGTTTCATCTCGTCGACCGATTCCCAGCCACGGGTCTGCCAGTCGCCGCGAAAGCTGTTCGGGTAAGTCCGTTTCTGGATTTCTTCGCCTAATTTCGCGGTGGCCTCGATTCCGGCGCCGGTTTCGATAGTATGCTGCCTGATATCGGCGCCCTCGGTCGAGACGAATCGTTTGTTGATATGAAGCGCACCGCATGACGCCTCGGTCGCGACGATTTTGTCGCTTTTATGGAGGATATTCGCGGCCTTGGTCAGAAGCTGGATTTTATCCCTGAGCGGTACTTCAAACGGGTCCTTCTCGATCGGAGTCTCGTAGGTGTCCTGGTAAATTTCAATTTCCCCGAGTTTGACGTGTTTGCGTTTTGTGGTCGCGCTGGCTTTCGCGATATTGAAAGCTTCCTCGGCAGCGGCCACGATATCGGCTTCGTCGCCGGACGCGACGGCCGCGAATCCCCACGACCCATCGGCGATTACGCGTATCCCGACCCCCGAATCGACGCTGCGGTTTACGGCCTCGACCTTTCCGTTGCGGAGGACAACGTCCTCGCGCTTGGTCTCGACAGACCGCGCGTCGGCATAGTCGGCGCCAAGTTTTTTGAGGCGGTCAATTGCCGCCGGAAGATTTTCCATGTAATTATCTCCTATTCCCGGAAGGATTCGTAAAACCCGGCTCAGGGTGAGCCGCGACTGCAAATTCGGGAACAGGTTAAATTTTAGCGAAATGGTTGAAAAAGTCAACTATTATTGGGAAAAAAGTTCGCAGGCATACAGGTAAAACACCCGAAGACGTTTTCGTACTGTTGCCGCCCATGTGCGATCAGTGATTATTTCAAAACCTCATTGAAACACCGCATAGGTTGTGCTTTAATCGCGAAGCATCGTACATTCGTACTATCGGTCTGTGCAGATAGACAGGTTGAAATAAAAAGTTGGAAATTACATGGATCAGTCCACACTTTACGCGCTCATATCTCTCGCGGTCTTTATCGGCGTCACCCATACGATCATGGGCCCGGATCATTACATCCCGTTTGTCGCGATGTCGCGCGCGGGAAACTGGTCGATCGGAAAAACCACATTAATCACGGTTTTATGCGGCATCGGGCATGTGCTTAGTTCCGCGGTGATCGGACTTGTCGGGGTCGCGTTGGGACTCGCGGTTGGGGGGCTTGAGGCGATCGAGGCAGCCCGCGGGGACCTCGCAGGATGGCTGCTCCTCGGATTTGGATTAGCTTACACCGCATGGGGTGTCCATCAGGCGATCCGTAACAAACCCCACACGCATCCGCACATTCATGAGGACGGCACACCTCACGTACATGAACACACGCATCAAAGCAACCATGTCCACGCGCATCAGATTGAAAAAACCAAACGGTCGATATTTACGACATGGACACTTTTTACCATATTTATTTTCGGGCCTTGCGAGCCGTTGATCCCGCAGTTGATGTATCCCGCGGCGAAGGGAAACTGGTTTGCCGTAATCGCGGTAGTTACAGCTTTCGGAGTGGCGACAATCGGCATGATGACCATTTTAACGGTCGCGGGTTTCTACGGCCTGAAGCAGATACCATCGATGGACCGCTACTCGCACGCGATCGCGGGAATCGCCATCGTGATGTGCGGGGTTGCGATAAAGATGGGTCTGTGAAAATTGGGGGGGGGACATAATGTTGAAATTGTCAACTATAACCTAGAGGATAAGTCTGGAGGTAGTGTATGCAGCTTTATATCTTCGGATCTTGACGTCACTTTTATTGCATTTTGAATGACATTAATGTAGATTTATTGCAAGAATCGCCCTTAGAGCCTAAAAATACCATGATTGTAGAATTCTCTGTTAAGAACTTCAAGTCGATTAGCGAAGAGCAAACACTGAGCTTTGTCGCGACCGGACGTGACAGAGAACACCCCGAAAATCTTATCGAATTAGATGTTCCAGGAATGAGCGGTGTAAAACTCCTCAAGAGTGCAATTATCTATGGTGCGAATGCGTCGGGAAAGACAAATGTTCTGCAAGCGTTGGGTTTTATGATACGGACTATCTTGGTTTCTTTCTATCGTCCTGGACCAGGGAGCCAGATACCTGTTACTCCGTTTGTACTTGATGAACATAGCCCAAATGAGCCCAGTAGATTCGAGCTCGATTTTATTGCAGGTGGAATTCGTTATAAGTATGGTTTCATCCTCGACAAAGAAAAAGTACATGAAGAATGGCTGGATCACTACCCTCAGGGAAAACCAGCACGGGTTTTCAAGCGAGAATCCTCAATTACCCCTGATGAGAAGCCGCCAAGTAATCTAAAACTTAAGCCAGCCATTTTCGAAAAAACAAGGTTAAATGCGCTTTATCTATCGACAGCAGCTCAATTCAGAGAGCACGAATCAATATATTTATGGTTCCAAAATTTCTTATCCCATATGGAACCAGGATGGCCAGTATGGGCAACCTTCAAACCATCTGAACTTACCCAGGAAATTAAATCACAGTATGAACTTCTGATTCGAGAGGCAGATTTTGGAATTACTGGTTTCCAAGTTCGGCCTGTCCAACGTGAAGAGGGCTACGACACATGGGAATGGGAAGTGGGAAGAGAGGATGCACCCGAGAGAGGACCCCGTGATCGGAAGTTCTTCAGAATCGAGTTTCTTCACCCTAAATTAGGATCTGAAGAAGGGGTATTCCTCAGTATGGATAATGAATCAGCAGGGACCCAAAGGTTTTTTACCCTAATCGGTCCATGGCTGTCTAGCCTTAGTTCTGGCGGTTTGCTTTTCGTAGATGAAATAGAATCTAGCCTTCATCCGATTCTAGAAAGGTCTCTAATAGGTATGTTCCACAATCCGAGAGCTAACACAAAAAGTGCGCAGCTTCTGATGACTACTCATGATACTACACTCCTTGATCTCAGCCTTTTCAGACGAGACCAAATATGGTTCACAGAAAAGAATGAATCTGGAGCGACTGAGCTTTACTCACTTTCCGATTATACGCCAACACCACGTAAAGAAGAGGCTATTCAAAAAGGCTACTTGGCTGGTCGATACGGAGCTATTCCCATACTTGGTGCAAGTCTTTCCGATAATGAGTAGAAAAGGACGCATCGAAAGGAGTTTGTCTCGCAGAAAAGCATTCCGCACTCCTGCTGAAAGCGTGTTGATTGTATGCGAAGGTGGCAGGACTGAACCTAGATATTTTGAAACCCTCTGTAAAAAATGGCGACTAAACTCTCGGGAGATCCGCGAAGTCGATATTCATGGCGATGATTGTGGCAGTGCCCCAATCAACGTTGTGAATAGAGCAATCGAACTGAGGAATAAACGTAAAGAATTATCTAGAAAGAGCCAAGCCCATGTAGAATTTGACCAAGTCTGGGTTGTTTATGATCGAAACTCCCATACTACTTTCGAGCAAGCAAATTGTAAGGCGAGAGATAATAAACTCCTACTGGCAACTTCCGACCCATGTTTTGAGCTATGGTACTTACTTCATTTTGGATATTATTCAGGTCCTTTCACCGACTGTACAGATGTTATCCGTAGGCTAAAGCATTACAAACCAGAATATGAGAAAATCTCAGTTCCATTCTGTGACGATGAAATAGAGGAAAGGTTAGATACAGCTCTTAAGAATGCTCATACTCTAAGAGAGTTAAATTTACTGTCTGCATTAACAGATGTCGACAAACTTGTAATATATCTCCAAAAAATGAAAAGAAGTAAATGAAATTGTTTTCAAATTTTAGCGTTAGATTAATTAGACTATAAGAATTACTCACCCCTCATCCCTTCTCCACTCCCGACAAAACCTCCCTCGTGACTTTCGGGATGTCGTCGAAAATATCGACTATATGCGCGCCCGCCGCTTTTAATGCCTGGATTTTGCCCTCGCGAGTGCCCTTCCCGTCATCGATTATCGCGCCCGCATGGCTGAAACGCGTGCCGGTTATCGCTCCCTTTCCCCCGATATACGCCACTACCGGTTTTGTGATTTCCTTCTTCATTATCAAGTCGGCGACAGCTTCTTCCTGGTTTGTACCGATCTCGCCGAACATCACGATAACGTCCGTTTCGGGATCGTCCTGGAATTTTTTAACAACTTCCTGCTGCGGGAGGCCGATGACCTCGTCGCCGCCGATATGGCAGATTGTCGATAGACCGATCCCCACTCTTGATAAATAATAGGCGATGGACGATGTCACTCCGCCGGATCGGCTGGTCACGCCGACTTTACCGGGTTTGAAGAAATCCTTCGCGCTTCGTGCTGCGCCTCCAATGATTCCAAGCGCTGCCTGATTGACAGTCAAAACACCGAGTGTGTTCGGACCGAGGAACGACGCGCCGTGCGATTTCGCTGCGTCCGCGATCTCCATGACATCCCAGATCGGAACCTGCTCGGGAATAATGATGAGCAGCTTCACGCCTGATTCGATTGCAGCGAGCGACGCAGATTTTACCCTTGTCGGAGGCACGAACATGACCGAAATATCGATCCCGCCATCCTTCTCGGTAGCCTCCATTGCCTCGAACATTGTGTCGTAGACCGGGATTCCCCAAACCTGCCGCCCGCCCTTGCCGGGAGTTACGCCCGCCACGATTGTTGTTCCGTATTCGGCCATAAGGCGCGTGCGAGTCATGCCTTCGTGTCCGGTGATGCCCTGCACGCATACTCTCGATCCGCTGTTGACAAGAATCGACATCAGGACACCTCCTGCGGAGCGGAATCCCTGACTTCCCCGATATACGCGGGAAGCCCTTCGATTGGAAGATCGATCCTGATCGCCCTGTTCGACATGCTCCAGCACGCGATTTCGCATGCGAGACATTCGGTGCATCTACCGCTCAAGGCCTCTTCCTCGGTGATATTCAGGACCACCTTCCCGTCCTTGATATCGAGAATGTTGGGATGGCAGGCGTTGACGCATGGGCTTGAGTCGCAACCGGCGCATTTAGCATGGTCGATCGTCCATCGTCCGGTGAGAGTTTTGAAAGTGTATGGTTGTGCAGGCTCGTCCTGATTTGAAATCGGATCGGGACCTTTTGGAGTGTACGGTCCTTCGTCGATTAATTTTCTCAGGCGTTCGGCGCAGAAAATCGAAGCATTGTCTTTGCCGTATGCCTCGACTGGCACGCCGATATCGCTTAGGTATTTTGTGAGTATTTCAATCGCAAGCTCTTCCCTGTCGCCGCCGAGACGGATTACTGCCGGGATTTTCAGCCCGACCTCGCGAAATGCTTTAACGAATCCGCGCGCGGAATAAAACTGCTCCTGTTCCGCAAGCCCCGACCCGCTTGCGAAATAGCCGCGGATATTCGGCTGCGCGAGGATAATTTTCGCAGCACGGTAAACTTTGCTGGCAGGCGGGTCTTTCGATGTGTCGCAGTAATTCGCGATCGCGAAATTAAACCTGCTAAGGCCGTCCATGTTGAGAAGCGATCCGCCTCCGCCCGCGCCGTGGAATCCGATTATGTCCTCGCCGTTTTTATTTTTTCCGTCCTCGGGGATATTCTGTTCCATCTGGAAAAAATAAAACGTGCCGCGAGGGTCGCTCTGTTCGACTTTGTATGCGATTCGTTCAAGCTCGGTGGCAGGATGGTCGAGTTCGCGCGCCACTTCGATTCCAAGCTCCGGGTGGCGGAAAATCGCGTAATCGTCGACTGTCGCGTGACAGTCGACCACGACCCATCGTCCGTCATTGGTAATCGCGAGGGGATTAATTTCAATCGAGCGGGCTTCAGCCATTCTGGCAGCGTTGTAGAGATTCACGAGGGCGTCGGTTGCTTTCAGAAAGAGGCTCCTATCGAGATTGGCTTTACGGACAATTTCCCGCGCCTCGAAATCCCTCAGCCCGACTTTAATGTCGACAAGCCTCTGCGAGACAGCTTCCGGATGGGCTTTTGCGATATCCTCGATCCCGGGTCCTCCAAGCTTCGAAAAATTGACAAGCGGGTGTCCGGCGTTTGCGTCGATAATTACTGCAGCTATAAGTTCGCGGTCGATAGCGAGTATTTTCTATACAAGGAC
>JAPKYR010000088.1 GCA_026394215.1 bacterium | reverse complement strand
AAACCGGCGTAGAAAGTGGCGACTCCATAGACCTTCGCTATCGGGACGCCAAGGTTTTCGTTCACGCGTTTTAAAGCATCGGCTGGAAGGTAATTGAATTCTCTGGAGATGTCGTGAAGGACCTCTATCAGGCTTGGTTCTTCTTTCGGATAATTCGCGCAGATCTCGTCGACTTTATTTATTACCGATTCCATCGCGATTGTCATGCCTTCACCTCCTGCGCTTTACCAAGTTCAAAACCTCGATCAAGTGCTTTTCGGTTCAATTCGATAACTGCAGCCTTTCCTGAAAACTGGTGTTCCATCCATTTCTTCACCGAATCCAACGTGCAGACCCCTGTTAATGCAACATACGCGCCAAGGGCGATCATTTTCGCATTTTTGTCCGAGCCAATCGCCTGTGCCTCATCGTGCACGGAATTCTTACCTCATGCACATCGGTCCGCCCGGTAGTAATAGGGATCAAGCTGGAATTTACAAGTACAAGCCCGCCGGGTTTTACCAGGGGACCGAATTTTTCGAGCGACTGTCGGTTCATTACCAGAAGCGATTGAGGCATATTAATTACCGGCGACGCGACGGGGGTATCGCTGACAACCACGGTGCAGTTCGCAGTACCACCGCGCATTTCGGGACCGTAGCTCGGAAGCCAGCTCACTTCTTTCCCTTCATCCATGCTGGCTTCGGCGAGAAGTTTTCCGATCAGCATAAGACCCTGTCCGCCGAATCCGGCCATGACAACTTCCATTAACATTATTTTTTGACCTCCCTAGGACGAACCGCATCCGGGATCGGATCGTCAGGAGTTTTGTATACCCCAAGTTTGTAGAATGGCAACATATCGGATTGCGCCCACCCGCAGGCCTTGATCGGCGACATGCCCCAGTTGGTCGGACAGGTCGACACGAATTCCACAAGGCTGAAACATCGTCCCTCGATCTGGTATTGGAAGGCTTTCCTCAAGGCTCTTTTTGCGTTAGGAATCTGCGACGGGATACTGGCAGTAACCCTCGCGACATAAGACGGCGTCACGAGATTACTGAGAAGCTCCGCGACCCTGATCGGGTAGCCGGCAACGTTGACGTCACGACCGAACGGGCATGTCGTCGCGCGCTGGTTGGGCATTGTTGTCGGAGCCATCTGTCCGCCGGTCATTCCGTAGATCGCGTTGTTGATAAAAATGACGGTGATTTTTTCCCCGCGATTCGCGGCGTGAATTATTTCACCCATCCCGATACTCGCGAGATCGCCATCGCCCTGGTAGGTAAAAACAATGAGATCGGGACGCGCCCGTTTGATTCCGGTTGCCATCGCGGGTGCGCGACCATGAGCGGCCTCGGCGAAATCGCAGTAAAAATAATTGTAAGCAAGTACCGCGCATCCGACCGGAGCGATACCGACCGCCCTCTCGCGGATTTTTAACTCATCCAGAACCTCGGCCACAAGCCTGTGGGTGATACCGTGCGTGCATCCCGGACAATAATGCGTGAAAATGTCGCGATGCGCTTCCGGCCTTGAAAATATCGTGTTTACCATATCTTCTTACCTCAGCTCTTCACCAACTTCAAAAATTCACTCTTCACCTCTTCGGGCGTCGGGACAATTCCGCCCTGACGTCCGAAGAACGCGACTTCCCTGCCCTTCGACGCGAGTCTCACATCATCGATCATCTGACCGGTCGATAATTCCACGCTGATAAGCTTATCGGCTTTTTCGATCAACGCGCTCGCGGCTTCGTACGCGTACGGGTAGAGTGTGATGGGCCTGAACAGCCCGACTTTGATACCTTCCTGCTTCAATTCATCGATTGCGGTTTTTGAGATTCGCGACATCGTCCCGTACGCAAAAACCAGAAGGTCCATATGATCGGAAATATTGTATTCTTCCCAGCGTTTTTCAGTGGCTTCCATCTGGCGATATTTCTTCAAAAGGCGCTGGTTCATCGCCTCGAGTACGTCCGGATCAAGAAACAGGCTTGTTAAAATATTCGGCTCACGGCCTTTAGCTCCGGTTAAAGCCCACGGTTTTTCCTTGAAACTTTTCGGATCGGTCATCTCCGGGAATTCGACCGGCTCCATCATCTGGCCGATAATCCCGTCGCCTATCACCATCACGGGATTTGTATATTTGTCAGCGAGATCGAAGGCGAGACCGATGAGGTTGGCGGCTTCCTGAACACTCGCGGGTGCAAGAACGAGAATGCGAAAATCCCCGTGACCCATACCGCGTGTTGCCTGCCAATAATCGCCCTGGCTTGGAAGGATCCCGCCAAGGCCGGGACTACACCGAACGATGTTTACTATCACAACAGCCACTTCCGTCGCTGCAATATAACTCACACCCTCGCTCATCAGGCTGATTCCGGGCGATGAGGACGAAGTAAAAACCCGAGTCCCGGTGCATGCCGCTCCGTAGATCATATTGACCGCAGCGACCTCACTCTCAGCCTGAGTGAACACCCCCCCGACTTCCGGGAACCGTTTCGCGAGATATTCCGGGACCTCCGATTGCGGGGTGATCGGGTAACCGAAAAAGAACCGGCAGCCCGCACGGATGGCGGCTTCGCCGATCGCTTCATTGCCCTTCATTAAAATTCTGGCCATAATCCTCGATCCTCACTAGTATTCGTACAGCACATAACGCGTGCCAAGAACCGCGACTTCAATCGCCAAGTCCGGACATGTGAGAGCGCACATGGCGCATCCGATACATCGTCCGGGATCATCAAGAATAGCGAAAAAATATCCCTTCTTGTTGAGTTCCCTGCCCATTTTGATTATCTGCTGCGGACAGGCGTAATTGCACAACTCGCAACCCTTACACTTCTCTTTGTGGATCTTAATTATCGGCATTTTTTAAAACACCTCTTATTCCACTGCGCCAGATTTCAGATATGAATCAAATAACCAATCTTCCCTCACCACTACCCGCTACGAATCGAATCGCGTCTCCACGGCGGAAGCATGAAACGATACAATGGAAGAAGCAGGCAGTCAAATTCCTCTGTACGAATACCGGAATTTGTGCCGTTGTCAATCAGACGGGGTTCCGCGGTGACCATCAACACCGGCAGACCCGTTTCCGCGCTGACTTTTTTCGTGAACTCGTATCCCCTGCGAATTTCGTCGGGAGATGTTTCGTCCATAAGGTGAGTATTACTCACAAGCCCCCCGAATTTCAACCCCGCAGCATCCTCAAGTTCGGATAAAACTTTACGGGCGCCGGCAAGGTCGGAAGTAAACGGGCGGTTCGCATTGACCACCATCATCAGAGTTGTGTTCTCCAGTGGAAAATCCTGGTTAAGGTGACTCAGCACGCGTGCGCCGAGATCGTCCCCGCCAACGTCCAGAATAAGTTTTCCATCCGTTCGTTTAATTAACCCTTTCACTTCCGGGAGGATGATAGGAAGGTCCGCCCAGAATTTATCGCCCGTAGGCATGACAACTTCCACACCGGCTTCAGTGAGCGGTTCGGCAGCTTCGCGACTTCTGAAGTACGGATTGATGATATCCAGATCGATAATCCGTATAGGACCCTCGACTCCGTTATTTTCGATATTCGCTGCCAGGCCGAGCTGCATCGCGAAATTTACCGCGACCTCTGTTTTCCCGCTTCCGAAATTTCCGAGGAAGCCGAGGATGCGTTTCTGCAACGGTCCCAAAAGCTCAAGTTTCTGATAGATTGCTTTTACCGATTCATGTCCGCCCAGAGCATGTCGGGCGTGAGTGTAGATATGGTATTTTGCGACTCCGAGAGGCTGTCCGGGGTGTACTTCTTTCTGGTTTGATCTCGGGTCGGGACGTGAGTCCCTGGATTCATCATCCACTGAATTTTTATCTTCATTTAAATTCAACTGCTATGGTCCTGTGAAGGGAGAGTTCCCCCTCTTTTAGAGAGTATGTTACTTTTTTCACAATTAGGTATTATACCGAAAACCCCTTTTAGTTTCCAATAGTAAAATACCATGAAAGGGCAGGAAGAATCAATGATAAAAAGCCTCAGATCCGCTAATTCAGATTGAATCTAGAATGGGGACACCTTATTTTTGCCTGTGACATTCATTACTTACGCTATCTCTCGACAGGCAAAAAAAGGTGTCCCCGAAATTGCACTCGCTGACGCTCGTGCCTCTGTAGGTCGGGAATACATAAATTGCACTCGCTGACGCTCGTGCCTCTGTAGGTCGGGAATACGTAAATTGCACTCGCTGACGCTTGTGCCTCTGTAGGTCGTGAATACGTAAATTGCACTCGCTGACGCTCGTGCCTCTGTAGGTCGGGAATACGTTATAAATCCCTTACACAGGGAAGAACGCAAACCTCAGGATGAAAATAGCTGAAATGATATACATAAGCCAGTGTACTTCATGAGCCTTGCCTGATAGCAGCTTGATTGCTACGTATGTGATAAATCCGAACGCGATACCGAGCGCAATAGAGAGCGTGAGCGGCATCATGATAATTGTAATAAATGCTGCGATTGACGTCGCCGGATCATCCCAGTCAACATCCTTCAAACCCTTCATCATGAGGCTACCGACAATAATCAGCGGAGCGGCGATGACCGGGTACTTGATTATCGGGGAACCGAAACTATCGAGTCCAATCATGTAACCCCCGCCGATCATCTTGACAAGCGGGGAGAAAAACACTGCCAGAAGGAAAAGGACTCCGACCACCATCGCGACCAGTCCTGTGCGGCCGCCCTCCGCAACGCCTGTCGAGGATTCGATGAAACTTTGCACGCTCGATGTTCCGGCAGCGGCGCCTACACATGTCGCAGCGGCATCGGCGATAAATGCCTGCCCAGCCCGTGGGAGTTTGCCTTCTTTGGTTAGTAGACCCGCGGCATGACCTATCCCGATCAGGGTGCCGACCGTATCAAACATCTCTAGAATGAAAAATATGAAGACCACTTCCCAGACTTTCGGATCGTGGATAAATGTTGCGAAATCGAATTTGAAAAGAGTCGGCGCAAGTGACGGTGGCATGCTGACCAGATCCTGGTACCGGACCAGCATATCCGATCCACCTTCGGTTTGCGTCACACTCCCGTGCATGAAGAGGCCGATTACCGCGGTCGCGACAATTCCCCATAACATCGCGCCCCTGATTCGTTTTGCCATCAGAGTGCCGATAATAATCAGGCCGATTATACTGAGGACAACCCAGGGATTATTCAGCTTGCCAAGTTTTATCAGTGTGCCGGTGCCGTGCTCGATTATCCCGGCGTATTCAAGCCCGACGAACGCGATCAGGAAGCCTATGCCTCCGGCGATAGCGAGTTTCATTCCATTCGGGATTGAATCCATCACCGTTTCCCGGAACTTGAAGAAGTTCAGAACCATGAAGGCAAAGCCCGCGATGAACACCGCTGTCAGCGCAACCTGCCATGAATATCCGAGCCCGCCAATAGCTGCCGCTCCACAGACAGTGAAAGCGAAATAGAAATTTTCACCCATTCCGGGAGCAAGTCCGACGGGGTAGTTCGCTAATAAAGCCATGAGGAAACACGACAGCGCCGACGCGATACAGGTCGCCATCAAAACCGCCCCGAAATAATCGGCCGGCGGTCCCTGCGCGTTCATCGGGACGCTTAAAATCGCCGGTTGAACAAAGATGATGTAGCTCATTGTCAGGAACGTGGTGATCCCGGCAATCACTTCGGTACGGACGGTGGTGTTGTTCTCCCTGAGTTTGAAAAATTTTTCCATTGTCCAGTCTCCCTTATTTGTGAGTTGAAATGGAAATTCAGAAAATATCGATCATGCCCGAAGGTGCACAAATTACTTTCCGTATGAATAAAATGCACATGCTGCATTCCCTTGCTGTATAAATTGTCGAGCCGTGGTCGGACGACCGGAATATTATACCCAAAATTCGCCGGTTTCAAATAATTTCTAGAACAACAAACCGTGTCTTCGATAACCCAGTTCCTCAAGGGCATCCAGAGCCAGTTCGGCGAGTTTTGCGTAGCCTTCTTTCGAATAGTGAAGCTTGTCGAAATCGTATTCCGGCTTCATATCCCACAAATTTCCCGGATCGCCGTCGGGACGATTTACGCCGACACCTTTCTCGCCGTCGATCCAGATAAACCCATGCGTTGCAACCATATCCTTAACAAGCGCGTTCCACCTTTCACGTTTTCGATGCTCGTCGGGAGTCCCTGCGGTCGACGGCAGGATGCTGAAAATCGCAGCATGAATTCCGGAATCGTCGAGCATATTTAAAATATGGTCCCATGACGCGATGTAGTCGGCTTCCTCAGTGCCGCGCCTGATATCGTTTACGCCTGCGATCATTACTACGACCCTTGGTTTCAGATCGATGCAATCTGTCTGAAACCGGTCTTCAATTTCTGAAATTACCTGCCCTGCCACGCCAAGATTCTGATAAGTCACCTGGAGTGCGTCGCTGACCAGGTACGGCATCACGCTACGGAAATCATTCCGCTCTTCAAACTCAATGAAAGACCGATTGTATGGATATCCCGCGAGAATCGAGTCGCCGATAAAAACAAACAACGGCGCCTGCATACTGAATCGGACCGGGACAGAGCCGCCTTCCTGTCCGACACCATCCGCGCCATTTTCCCAGTCGACGCCGACATTTCCGGGATCGGAATCGAACCAGTACGCCTTCGCGCGATTCACATCCTCGCGAGTCGTCATCTGGAGAGGTTGCGACGGGCCGTTCTGCGTGAGTCTGATTCCGTAATAATCGCCCTCCTGAATATTTCCGATCGGCCTGTCCAGTGTAATTTCATTGATTTCCCCGGCGGTTAATTTCCCAATGAGATTTTCCGTCTCACCGACACGATCATACCTCTCGCCATCTTTCCGCCAGATTGTGATATAGAATCCGTCCGTATCGGTCAGATCGTTGACATAGAATTCGACTTTCTCGATTGTGCCATTTTGGCGAATTCGAAGCTGGTGCCCGTTAAAAAGAAACTCTCGAAATTCCGCTCCGTAAGTCCCGAAGTCAGGACCATCGGTGACAATCTCCGGATAGCCCCCGACATAGACAAGGTCGGTATTTCGCGGGAAGACATCATTTTCGATTATCTGTATTTGGTTGATTCGCGCGATTGCGATTCCGATGAATAAAAGCGATAGAAAAATCAACCCGACGAGTTTTCCGATACCACCGGGCTTCTTTTCGGCAGGTTTCTGAATGTCGGGATTTTTTTCATTTTCACCGGGCATGGCTTCAGTGTAACTCTAATCTGAATAAAATGATTATTGCACATTAGGATAGATTTCACTAAGACGTTTTGCCACTTCACAAGCATCCTTCATTTTGAACACATAATTACCGGTTGTTGCCTCCAGGTAAAGATGCGTGCAATTCTGCTCAAGCGGTTCGGGATTGGAAATCAGGAGCTTCGGATGAGAACCCATATAACCTTTGAAGGGGTAAATTTTATCGGTTGACTCATTTATACCTGCAATCTTGACGATCTCTCTTGGATAAATTTTCTTTGGCCGTGTTTCAAATATCTTACGTGATAAAAGCAGATAATCTTTAAAAGCAGTGAGTGTCAATCTGGGAGATTGAAGGGCTATGACTACTGAACCCAGGAGAGCAAAATAAATTATCTCCAATAAGAATGAGTGCATCATCTCTTCCACTTCCCTGGGCTCGAAGGCTGGTCCGAAACTGTGCTTGTACCACCAAACCCATATTATCCAAAATAAAATGTACAGGAGAGAGATCCCGACAAATGCTGCAACCAGTATTGGGTAATTAGTTCTCACGCGATACAATATCTCTGGTTTTGTCTTCATCACTTACACTCCTTAGGTAATATACGGCGCGATATGTGCCTTACCAGATAGCAACTCCTTAATTATCTCATATTTTCTCCCATTTTTCATGGAACTTCCGGGCTGAACGGTAATCATATATAATGGTGATGGTGACATTATGGAAAAACAGGATAAATCAGTATCGGTATGCCGGATTCTCGGCGGAGTTGTGACAGGCATGCTTGGAATAATCGGGCTGGTATGGGGAATCGTCAGCCTTGTCCTTGCGATTGTGCTTCTGATCCCATTACTCGGCTGGATTAACTGGATAATTCTGCCGATAATCACGCTCGGAGTAGTCGTAAGCATACTCGCAGCTGCCAATCCGGACACTAAAACGCTTGGAACAGTGGCGATCGTCCTCAACTCAAGCGCGTTCGTGATATGCGTCCTGCGTCTCGTACTCGGTGGCGGGATAATGTAAACAAATTACCCCGGTATCCGAATTTAAATATTTTTTTTATCACATAGCAATTTACGTGGCATGCGACTCCGGCGCATGAAAAAACGAACTCCTCGCACATCGAATCCCATATTCATCTATAATACCCGGCACTATGCTAAATATCGGTAACCATGTAACAGTTAAGATTCATGACATCACATCGGAAGGCGATGGGGTCGGGAGAATTGTCGATGAGGGCGATTCCAGAGACACTATTGTCTTTGTCCCATACACGATTCCCCGAGAGATATGCAGAGTTGAGATCACCAGAATCAAGAAAGGACATCTCAACGGGAAAATCGTGGAGATTCTGGAGAAGCATCCTGCCAGAATCGATCCCCCCTGCCCTTACTTTGGAAAATGTCCCGGATGCTCGCTCCAATTTATCGATTATGCCGACCAGCTTGCAGTGAAGGTAAACAGAATCAAGCGGATTTTCGAACACGGCATCGGAGCAGACATCGACAGCTTTCCCAGCATGCAATCTCCTGAGCCGTATGGATACCGCACGCATATGACAATCGGCGTGGATCTGACCGGCTCAAAACCAGCTATCGGTTTTACCGACCCTGAGACAATGCGGATCGTCGATATTCCCAAATGCATGCTCATGCCGGAGTGGTCGCACGCCGATTATTCGCGCTTAAGAAGCACTATCGCACAACATAGAAAGTCGCTTCCCGGAAAATTCAGCCTGAGAATATTTTTCGACCACCAGAATAAAACGACATTCGTGGTCAACCCAAGGGGCTCGCTGAGCAGGGAACACAAAGTCCCGAAAGGTATACAGCCGATCCTGAGCGAATTTCCGAAACCTGAGACGATTATCCGGACGATTTCGGGCGTCAAGGTCGGACTTCATCCGTCAAGTTTTGTCCAGGCGAATGAATTTTTGATGGAGACACTCTATACTGAAGCGGCGAAAAAAATCGATCGGGACTATGGAGGAAACACCCTTGAACTTTATGCGGGGAACGGTTTCTTTTCGTTATACCTCGCGAAACAGGGTCGGGACGCGGTCGCGATAGAATCCGACCGTCTCGCGTGCGACAACATCGCAAAAACAGCACGTACAATGATCAGTAATATGAAATCCGGTCGCAGTAAAAAGGAGCCGACCGTATCAGTTATCCAGGGTAAGGCTGAAAAACAGGCACGGGGCGTCCTCGACCTCTTCAAGCCATGCGTTGTTGTCGCAAATCCACCGAGAAGCGGGATTAATAAGGAAATTATTGAAGCGATAAATCCATGCGATTCAGTAAAGCAGGTTGTCATGATTTCGTGCGACGCAGCGACATGTGTAAGGGATTGCAAAGGTTTATCGGAAGCCGGATTCAAAGCCGGTACTCCGACAATCGTGGATATGTATCCGCAGACAGCGCATGCGGAAATTGTGGTCGAATTAAAAAGGGAGTGAGGAAATTACCAGAAGGCGGGTGCCGACGACAAGCCGTAGCGTTAGCGAAGGCTTGTCAGAGACATAGTCCTAAGCCAAATAATTCGCTTCATGACAGTATCAATATCCTTGAATTTTAAATTATCCGGAATTTCGCCGCCGCACATCAACGCGATCATAAAACTTTCATCGAGCTTATCGCCCGGAACCAGATTCTTAAGATCATACAACAGCCGCCTGAATCGTTTTTCCCGCGATTCATCCTCGATAGCCTGATAATCGTAGTTGAATTTGTTATAGCAAATGCGAAGGTAATTATTTCCGAACTCATCGCTGAAAATATGCAGCACCCATCCGATACTCCCTGTAGATTGTCTTTTCTGGATACTCCAACCATCCCACGACGCACCATATTCGTCCGTCATGAGATATCCGAAATGCTGCCTTCTGTTGTCATCCGGTTTCTCGAATTCCTCCACCCATCCGACATGCAGGAATATCAGTTTTTCAATATCGAGCGGGGTCAGATTTCCGTAGGGATCCTCGATTCTGATTCCGCCTTCGACAATGTCCGCATTCCTGCACTGTATGACTTTCCCGGGATTAAACACCTCACTATCCTCGACAACAATCGATGGGTAACCGCTGTCGGTTAGATATTTTGCGAGCGTTTCCGCCCGATCAAGGTCGAGATTCTCCGCGATAATCCCCTGCTGAAGCCGTAGACGCGAATAAATGGTTTGGATATGAATCCCGGTGATAGCAGATATTTTCACCCCCAGGTCTTTATGTGGAAGCGGCGACCATTTTTCAAGTAGAACAGTGTAAGCAGGCATAGTTTTAATTATACGAGGTATTAATCATTTTTGGCTATAAGTGTAGAGTTTATTTACGGGGACACCTTTTTTTGCCTGGCGAGAGCTTGGCATAAGTCAAGATTGTTTCAGGCAAAAATAAGGTGTCCCCGGTCTCGATGCATTTTCGGGGACACCTTATTTTTCGCTTTTTGAAAAAAAGGAGGTCTTCGACCCTCAAGGCAATCGCCTCTTTGGATGGGGAGGTCAGGGGTCTGGTCCCGGTCAGTTCGACAACCCCCGCGGGATCGATGTCGACGCCCAGG
>JAPKYR010000281.1 GCA_026394215.1 bacterium | reverse complement strand
GTACAATAAATAATGGAAATCGTGACGTTTAATTAATCGGGAATAAATCGGGAATAAATAATCCCGGTACCAGCTATCCCGTAGCGTAAGCGGAGGGTCGCTGGTATCCGGGATTATCTTCTCAATCGGAAATGCAGGCCGGATCCCGTGTTACTTATCCCTTATTTTGACAGCGGTTCCATAGACAGTCGCCTGATATTTCAAAGCATTGTCGTTTTCGAACGAGCTTGGTGAGAGCCGGACTCCGATGATCGCGTCCGCTCCGACTTTCTCCGCGTGCTTCACCATGTCCGCGTACGCCTCATGCTCTATCTCCAGGACCTCTTCATTCATCGACCGCAGGCGCATAGGATCGGTGAAAGAGCTTAAAATTGTTGCAAATCCCTTCATTGAGAAACCGCGAACGATGTCCAGGATTTCAACAACCTCTTTACCGGGAATTTCATTTGTTGTCGTAGAAATCATTTTAATAACTCCTCCGAAATTTTTCATATTGATGCAAGGAAGGTAAGGTTAACCTGTACGTAGTCGAATCTCAACACAAAACAGGGGATTTTCGCGATTTGAGAAATACCTTCCATGGTGGTTTAATTACGCCGAAATAAATAAACATGAGGAATGACTGAAACTATGCGTCCAATTACCAGAATTTTCCCCTTTGGGATTTTATTAACTATTTTTTTTGTGCTTGGCGGTGTGACACAATCCGCCGCACAGACTCGCGACGACATTCTGAGACATGTTCCATCGGAATGGAGGGCCGATGTCGGGAGGGTTCTGACATTGGCTGAAACCGAGTGGAACGATGGCGAACTGCTCGAAGCCCTTGAGACATATCCTCCGGGCACATCGAAATTCCGCTCGGTGTGTTTTCTCATCGCAAATATGGACAAACACATGTTTGTCGATTATGTAAATCCGGAAGACCCATTGAACCCGTTCAGTCCTGAGGACGGAAGCGGGGACTGGCTCAGGGAATATATCTACGATTACTCGACCATATCCGCGGAATTGCTCATTGAAGATGTGGAATGGGCTTATACCGCGCGTGAAACATTTCCGTGGTGTAAATCGCTTCCGGAAGATATTTTCTTCAAGTATGTGCTGCCGTACAGATCGACGCAGGAGCCGGTTCACTCATGGAGGCCGATGCTGTACGAACGGCTCGCGCCGCTGGTTGAAGGACTTGATAACGCATTGGAAGTCGCTGAGGCTGTAAATCAGCATAATACAAGTATTTTCCATTTCGATCCCCTTTATTATCGCCATCCGGAGGACCTTGATATTCCGACATTGCTCGCGTCGGGAGTCGGACGTTGCGAGGATATGTCGAACTTGTCGAATTACAGCCTCAGGGCGGTCGGGGTACCGACGACAAGCGATTTCACTCCATACTGGCCGAAGGGCGACAATAATCACGCATGGAATGTGGTCTATTACGAAGGAAAGTGGTATGCGTTCATGGGATGCGAAGCAAGAACGGATCCGGTTTATGACGCGATAAAAACAAGCGATTTCGCGAAAGTGTACAGGGAGAGTTTTGCTTCCGATCCGATAATGGGACCCGCGCCGGACGGGACGGAGCCTCCAAGGCTGATGAGGATCGCGGCAACCGATGTGAAGTCGGAATATTCCACCGTCAGCGATATTGAGATCAGTGTCGATAATCCGTCGCTCGCTACTTACCTTTGTGTTTTTAATTTTAACGCATGGCAGGCGGTCGCCGGCGGATGGGCGGATAATGGAGTTATCCGTTTTCCGGATGTCGGAAACCATGACATTCTCTATTGCGCTGCAAATTATGTTGAGGATGAAACTGGCTGGGGCGATCATTATCCTGTTGCCATCCCGTTTATCCTTCACAGGGACGGCAGCATCGATTTTATCAACGCGGCTCCCCATGCGGAATTTGTCGGGGATATCGTGCTTTCGGGATGGAACAACAGCGCGATCCTTGAAGTCGGTCAGGAAGTGACGTTGTTTACATATGTGCAGGCCGAGATGGAAGATGGGAGCATCCCGGATAACCCGATGACATGGAAAATAGCGGGGAATATCCAGACAGTTGATTCGGGCGGGATAGTGAGCGCCACATTTACCAATGCAGCGGTCGAAGGGGCTTTATATCTGTTGTCGGATTCCGGGAATGCCGAAAGTTTCAAAGAAGGAACACGACCGTTTATGTGGACGAATGGCGGGATTACATATTACTAATTTGACTTATTGAAAGGTTAGAATTTCTCGAAATCCTTGTAAATTTTATTCATTTTCAGGCTATGAAGCTGGTCTTCGAGAATCTGTATGTGCTTGTTTTCTTCTTTCGCGAAATTCTCGAATAATTTCTTTGTAGTTTCATCTTGAGACATCGTTGCTTTCTTCAGGTAGAAAACATAAGCTCTCTTCTCATTTTTTATGGCGATTTTCAGGACCTCAATATCATTGGAGAATTTATTGATTCCCTCCGAATCGCTGGTCTCGCTGATATCGGAATCCTCAGCATCCGGAATCACCACCCCCGCAAGCAAAGGGTGTTTTAAATACTCTTTTTTCCTCGATGTCAGCTTGAGCACATGGCCTTCTTCGAATTTTGAAAGCCAGTTGAACATCTTCGTCCCTTCTTTCAATTGTGTAAAATCAGCGGCAGCTTTATAAAAAAAGTGCGCTTGCTTTTCCATTGAAATTGCTTTATTCAGGGCTTTTAGGATTTTTAAAAGGTCCTGTCGGGTTTCTTCCAGCGGCATATTTTTCCGTCTCCTATAAGGGATATTTTTATGGATACATAATATATTTTTTTATTTCCAGACATTGTACCATGTCTAAAAATAGAGGTCGACATAGACCAGATAGTGATCGCTTGCAAGATCGGAAGGTGAATTATTATTAATAGTGCATGAACCAACATCAAAATGACTGTCTGCGTCGGGAGAGAGAAGTATGTAATCAAGCGTAAGCCCCGAACCATGTGTAAACCGATTTTTTAAATCGCGCGCAGGATCAGAAAACGGCACATCGGTGAGTGGGTCAAGTTCATAAGCCCATGGCTCGGCATTGAGATCGCCGAGAAGAACTGTCAGGCCATTATTAGCCGCGGAAATATATCCGGACTCATGGCAGATTTTTACGATTTCACCGACCTGAAGTTCTCTGGCATGCTGATCTTCGACAGTCCGTCCCGCTTTAAGGTGCGTGGTCAGAAAGGTCCATGATTTTCCGGACGGGTCGGTCCATGATACGGCAAGGAGGTCGCGCGAGAATCGCGAAATATCGCCTGTTTCCGGATTAACGAACCTTCTTTCGCGGTAGGATGTAATGTTCTGAAGAGGAAATTTTGATAAAAAACCGACATCGATTCCTCTGGGGTCGTTCCCCTCGATAAGGACTACGTAGGAATAATTACCATGAAGGTAGTTTTCGTTGAAATCGTTGAGAAGCTCGATATTTTCAACTTCCTGGACTGCGAGGATGTCGCAATCCGCGTCGAGAATTACATCGGACAGCGCCTGAAGTCTTGATTCAGAGGGCGCTTCGCCATCGAATTTATCGGGATCATCGATATTATCGAACAGGTCCTGGAGATTATATGTGCCGATACGAAAAGTCCCTGAAGTTTTCGTTAATTGGCAGGTTGGATCGTGAACGGAGCATCCGAGAAGAAAAAGCCCGGAAAATAATAATAATATTTGCTTCAAAGAAATTTGCATAAGAAATTCCACAAAGATCGACTTGCTGCTATAATACAACGCTCTGGAAGCTTAAAAGCTGACATCGAAATTTGGAATTAATTTGTTTTTTTGGAAAAGACAGTACAAGCGATGGATAGTTCTTCACACAGTAACAAACCTGATCCTTCGAAACGAAAATCGATCACAAATCCTAAACGCACCGCACCACGTAAGCCAGGCGTCAAAAAGGTATTTACACACGCCGAAGCCGGAGACGGATCGGGGCGGCACGCCGTGCGCGTCGAGGACGATCAACCCGGGCATATAAGGCTCGATTTACCCCCTGGCCCGGTGATGCAAATTCATTCTACCCGTATGCGCAGCCTTGTGGATACATTTATCAAGAACACGAGCAAGGTGCATACGTCGTTCAGAGGGCTTCTGCAGGGACGCGACGGTGGATTCCAGGGAGATATGGACGGGACAGTAATCGCGCATATAGTCGACGATAAATGCCTTGCCGCGCTTGCCATTGTCCCTGACAAGCGATGGTATATCCACGATAACGATGCTAAGACTCTCACTAAACTGCTGGATGGGCTGCCCAGATCGCTGGGGAAACCGCACATGGTAGAGGGCGAGTCGCCGGTAATTTACGATGCGGTCAAACATAATTTTTTTAAGGAGCCGGGTGTAAGCCATATCAAGGAATGCGTGCATCTGGAACTTGAGGAGATGAAAGTCCCGTATGGCCCCGGCGGACATAACCGTCTGGCACAGGAATCGGATCTCCCGCGTTTAGGGGATTATTACGACGAATACGATAAGGAGACCGGAAACCGCCCACCTTATAATCTGGAAAAAATGATCGCGGAGAAACGCGTTCTGCTCTGCGTGGTGGAAGGCGCGATTGCGGCGGTCGCGATTAGGGGTTCACAAACCCTGGATCGGGTATTGATCGACGGCGTCTACACATTCAAACCGTATCGCAGGAGGGGTCTTTCGCGCAGATTAATTACCGCACTTGCAAGGCAGGGTTCGAGCCGTGGACAAGTTGCGAGCGTGATTGTCGGGAAAAAGAATGATGGGGCGCTTGCGCTTCTCGATTCGCTTGGATTTATCCCGACGGCGGAATATCTGGTCGTGACTATGAAGGCATCGCATAAAAAATAAATTTCGGGTCTGCTTTTTTAAGGGAAAAGCACATCTGCCGGGACTGTGTACCTGTATATTGCAGGCAATAGGTCGAAAAGCTTCTGCTCATACGAATCGCAGTTCCAGTCGGGTTCGTTTAATACCCAGCCGGGAGCCCACGGATCGCAGGCAAGGTAAACCTGATATTCGCAGATAAAATCGCTGTCTGGAGCATATATCGGAACTACCGCGACACTCTCGAGCGTTGGTTTCATCAGTATCGGAAGATGATCGAGAGGCGTGCAGTTATCCGATTCCGATGGCATGGGGCCGGGACAGTCGAGGAAGAAAATCCGACCGGACATGAGATTGTAATTTTCATCGAATTCCACAGCGAACAGAAGCTGGTTATCGCGATCGATACCGACCAGATGATATGAGTCGACAGCGTCGAGGCCGCTGATCGTCTCTATTTTACATCCGAGTACCGGTTCCCAGTCGGAAGTGTCGATGATTTTGAGGGGCGCGCAGTTTTCCATATTTGTCGGGTCGGTTGGATCGATGCTCCATATTCCCAGCACGGTTGATTTTTCATTTCCTATTCTGGTCGCGAAATCAAAAGGCGATTCAAGGCCGAGGAACAAACGGTCTTCGCTTAATGCGCAACCCTCGATTCCCTGGTTTTCAGTGAAAAGCTGGCCGAAAGCGGCATCCCATCCCGGAGGTTGAAAGGTGGTGACATTGTCTATGTAACCCGGAAGGAAATCGATCTTCCCTGCCCGGTGGAAATGGATTTCAGGCCGGCCGGGGACATCCAGCACGCTAATAAGATGAATCCCACCCTCGAACGCGTCATCGCATATGATAAACCAGTGCCGTGAATATCCTGATGGGTCGATGCCTGACGCGATCCAGTCGAGTCCCGATGTCTGGTTTGAAGTCAGTGGAATGTAATTATCGACATCCTCAGTCAGCCATGCAGGAAAGCCGGGATCGGGCGAAAGTCCAAGCGCTGGGGTTGCGGAATCGGATGCATGAACCGGATGCGTGGATAACGTAAAGAAGACAAGTAATGCTGTAAATATGGAAAATTTTATGAGTGTCATTGCAGGTAATAAATCAAACGGAAAAGAAACGTATTATTTTCATTGGTCCAAATTCAAATCCATTTCTGCGCCTGCAGCCAGGATAAGAATAATCCCGTCCTTGTGTCCGTCCGGCGACCCGTAAATATACTGCCCGTTGTGAGAATCGTACGGGAAATACGGGCCTGTGTACGCATCGCCGCCGCCGGATACTTCCGGAAGTCCGCAGCCACCCTCACCGGTCCATGGCGGCCACCCTACCCTTATCTGGGCGTAACCGTAACCATTCATCGTCGGCGGATCTTTCCATGGAGGCGGCATACGGTAAAGAATTTCCTGCCCGTCGGGAGTCTTGTCATGAAATCTTATTACATCCATTCCTTCCTGCCCGAATGACCCATATCCGCCGAGAATATACCTGTCAGTTGTTGATGGCAGAAAATAACCGGGATCCCAGTGAGTCCAACCCGCTCTTTCGGCGATATGACTCCCCAGCCCTCTGTACATGAAATTGCCGGGCCAAAAAGTCATGATCGTTTCCATTATTTCCGTATCATCCGGAAGCTTGACAAATCTCCGATGACCGCCAAACATATAATGAACCCCCTGGTTTTCATCACCAGGATTCAGTTCCGGGAATCCAAGGATCGCCTGCTGATTGGGGGGAAGCGTTCTTTTCGTTTCCACATCGGAAGTGCAAAGCAACGGGAGGGCTCCGCATCTATATTCATAAAAATATATATCTTCAACGCCGTTTCCGGATACATTTCCACGGAATCCGAAACGCGGATCGCCGTCGCCCTGCTGCGGCGACGACTTAAGTGTTGTGGACTGAATTATTATTAACCCGTCAGACACGAACGGATTCTCAGGATAAGATTCTATGTATCCCCAACTGACGAGGGGATCGGAGACAATTCCATTTTTAGGATCGAGAGGATCATTCACGGAATGCCAGTGAAGCCACCCTTCAACGTCTCCTCCGATAATAAAATTGGGGTATTCGTTGTTGTCGACCATGTACCGTTCAAGCGATATCTGGATCGTATGAAGGTTAGCCTTGACCTCGGCCTCCTTCGCTTTATCTTTCGCCTTAATATAATTCGGCAGAGCGATCGCGGCAAGAATCCCGATAATAGTGATCACAACGAGGAGTTCTATCAGCGTGAAACCCTTCTGTCTGTGTCGATGCATTCGCGACCCTCCATCAGCAATTATATTATATACATGTCTTGACTAGTCGATATTATTGATTTTTACTGTTTCGGACACCCCATTTTCTATATATTTTTCGGTGAATTCGACAACTAAAATGCACGTAAAAATCCGGACCTATTCCCCCCCTTCCTCAGGAGCCTGAACCATACGCGATATATTTACCGTGATCTGGCACTGCCTCTCTCCCTCGCCACCCTTTACAGTAATAATCCGTGTCCATCCGCCGCCGGGAGATTCATACTGAAAATTATCGACAACAACTCCCGACCCAAGCGGGCGTGAGAATTCCTCGACTCCGGACTCAGAGTTCTCTCGATACCATGCGGATACAGTTTCGACAGGCGCTTCAACCCCCAATTTCAGGTTATAGATTTCGGATCCATTATCGTATATCTGGTGTATCGATTCATCCGGCAATAATTGCGCGCCGGGATAAAGAATGCTGCCAAAATCAGTGATATTCTCGATATCCTCCTGAGTTAAGATTGATGTCTGACCGAAATTCTCTTCGATAATCCTCTGGGTCTCAGGATCGGGTTGATCTTCCGGGACTTCCGTTGCACTGGCGGCTTCATTTCCATTATCTGAATTTGTCCCGGTCGCCTGCCGGTTATCAGTCTGCTGCGATCCTGTATTATCCTGAGGCGTCTTCGGTCCGGGACAACCGGTCGCCACAATCGCAAAAAACGCGAGTGATAAAATCAGCATCAGTAAACCAAAACCAGACCGTTTCATTTCCGTATCGGCTCCTTTAAAGCTTAATTTATTATGCATTTTGCCTTAAGACAGCTATTTATCCAGTCAGAGTTCAATAATACTTCGCTGTCTTTATTTAATTTAATTAATTTTACATAAATATACACTATTTAAAACGCTATGGGAAGCGGTAAGAATTTGAGCTTCCCGCCTGGAAATGGCATCTTATTGGCATATGTGGTTTAATGGCCAAGGTTAAAAATGACATCCTGGAAACGTGAAAATCCCGCGACCCAGTCATGGATCGACTTCAAGCCCGGAAGATGCCGATGCGG
>JAPKYR010000240.1 GCA_026394215.1 bacterium | reverse complement strand
AGCTGGACTTACCCCGGCAAACGCGAGCAATCTGAATCCCCTGAAAAACCCCCTGATAAACCGGTTGAACTCTCCGATAGTTCAACGGAAACCCAGGATGGGGATTAAGAATAATAAATCAATTGCGCTCGCTGACGCTCGCGCCTCTGTAGGTTCGCGCCTCTGTAGGTTCGCGCCATTGTGAGTCAGTTTGTCTGAAATTTTCTGATACTATTATTGTATAGAATCCCGCAGTTACTTTTTCGGGATTTCATTAAAATGCAGTTGAGAGGCGGAACCTCGCGGGTACTTATTCCCCGCGCCGGGCGTCCGGGACCGAAAAGAATACATTCATCAGCGCCGCTGAATCTCGTCCCCGTCAGCCCGAAAAAAAATCGATACTTCGCAGATTTGTTTTGCGACACGAAGCAAAAGGAGATCCCCATATATCCTGCCGGGGAGAAATATATGAACGATACTTATAAACACGACTTTCACAGCTCCGGATCATCTTTCGACGAACCATCACCGGGATCGCACTCCAAATCGAGGCCGCCAAACCGTCGAACCAGCTCCCGTGGAAGGCTGCCACGGAAACCTATGGACAAGCCTCAGCCTGGGCAGGCACAGGATTTAAGAAATCCGGATGAGCAGCGCGTAGCGCCTTCCGCCCAGCATAGAAATCCTCCAAGACGGACCCCATCAAGATCCACAGTGAGAAAACCTGCCGAAAAAATAATCAAACCTGAAATAAAACCTGGGATCACCGCTCCGGTTATCGGCTTGACAACATGTTACAGCTACAACCAGAAACCGCCCGATGTCCTTTTGCCGTTTCACTATATCTGGGGTCCATATATCGACGCTATCCACGAAGCCGGCGGAATACCGGTTATAGTTCCGGTCGGACTTGAAGGCCGCTACCATAATAAAATTTTCGACCTGCTCGACGGGCTACTCCTTACCGGCGGCGGCGATATCGACCCAAATATGTACGATAGCACTATTGCCATGGAAATTAATCAGGTCGATCCCAAGAAAGACCATACGGAATTCGACCTCTTCAATCTCGCCTTCAATAAAAATATCCCGATCCTTGGAATCTGCCGGGGGATACAACTTATCAATGTCGCGCTCGACGGCACCCTTTATCAGGATATTCCCAGCCAGGTTAAGATGGCCGGTAATCACAAGCCGGATTTTCCATTAAGCGAGACATGCCACCAGGTTAAAATCGAACCCGAAACCCGTCTTTACAAGGCTCTCGGCGAAAGCAGAATCTGGGTTAATTCCATCCATCATCAGGGAATTAAACTTCACGGCAAGGGTCTTGTAGTGAACGCGAAATCGAATGATGGTATCATTGAGGGTATAGAGCATCCGACAAAAAAATGGGTCGTCGGCGTTCAATGGCATCCCGAGCTTATGTTCCAGACCGATAAAACCCAGGCAAAACTGTTTAAAGCTTTCATCGACGCCTGTAAATGATAATAATGAGCGAGGAAATCAGAAAATTAGAAATCAATATCGACGGACCTGCCCTGTCCGTGATTGTCCCGATTTTCAACGAGTGCGAGGCTGTGACAGATACCCTCTCGCGTATACTCGCAGTCCCTCTCGACCTCGAAATACTCGCAGTCGACGATTGCTCAACGGACGGGACCCTCGAAATACTTGAGAATTTCGCCAAAGATAAACCTCGAATCAGGATTTTCAGACATCCGTATAATATGGGCAACGGCGCATCCGTAAAAACCGGAATTCGAAACGCAAAAGCCCCGGCGATTTTGATTCTTGACGCCGACGGGCAGCATCCGCCGGAGGATATTCCGAATCTTTACGAGAAAATAAAGACGTACGACCTAGTCGTCGGTGAGCGATCGAGGGGAACCGATGCGACCGCGTTCCGGAATTTCGGAAACTGGGTTTTCAATACATTCGCGAGTTATGTCGCCGGTTGCAGAATCCCCGACCTCACGTGCGGGATGAGATGCATGCGGACCGAGGTCGCGCGCGAGTTTATCGACCTCTTCCCGAACGGGTTCAGCCTTCCTACCACCAGCACCCTATCGGTAATTAAAGCCGGATACTCGCTCGCGTGGGTGCCGATAAAATCTCCCGCGCGAAAAGGCAAAAGCAAAATCCGTCCTTTTGTCGACGGCAGCAAGTTCCTTATGATAATCGTCCGAATCGCGGTATTTTTCAAACCGATGAGGGTGTTCGGTCCTATCAGCCTTCTTGCGTTTTTTCTTGGTTTGCTGGACTTTTCTATTTACCTGTTTGTCCAGCATAAACTGGCTATCTCGCCCTTCGCCGGACTCATGTTCCAGAGCTTCCTGCTTATTTTCATGCTCGGATTGATGAGCGAACAGATCGCAAATTTGAGATTTTCCGGGAGACGATAGCGTCATGCGATTAGCCGTTGTCGGCCCCACCTATCCCATCAAAGGCGGAATCAGCCACTACACGACGCTCCTCGTACGCGCTCTCCGCAAAGAAAACGACGTCCTCTTTGTAAGCTACAAATACCAATATCCGTCGATCATCTATCCTGGCACCGGACAGACATCCGACGATAAAAATCCCATCACCGAAGATTGCGAATATCTCTGGCACACCCTTCAGCCATGGTCTCTTACAAAAATCGCTCGACGAATCCGGGAATTTAAAGCCGACGGAGTGGTCCTGACATGGGTCACTCATTTTTTCGGATGGCACATCGCGGCACTCGCCCACCGTATACATAAAATCGCCGGAATCCCGGTGATCCTTCTCTGCCATAATGTCAAACAACATGAGGATCGCCCGCTTGAAGGTCCCTTAACCCGTATGGCTTTCAATTCAGTGGACGGGTATATCGTTCACTCCGAGGAAGATCTTGATAATTTAAGAAGGACCCATCCCGACGCGATAATCCGGAAAAATTTCCATCCGACATATGACATATTCGCTTCCACAGCGGATTGGACACGTGACAGCGCGCGGAAATCACTTGGCCTGACTTCTGAACCGATGGTCCTCTATTTTGGTGCTGTGCGTCCATATAAGGGTCTTAAATGGCTTGTGGATGCATCGCCTGAAATAATAAAAAGTATCCCCGGCTGCCAGATATTCTGCGTGGGAGATTACTGGGATGGCCCCGATGAATTTGAAAATCAGGCAAAATCGCTCGGAACATTATTTGATGAAACTCATCCTGAAAATGGCGGCGTGAAAATTGTCTCCGGGTACATCCCGAATGAAGAGGTCGGCAAGTATTTCGCCGCAACCGACCTCGTAGTGCTTCCTTACGAATCCGCGACTCAGTCCGGGATTGTGCAGATCGCTTATGGATTTAAGAAGCCATGCGTCGTGACAAATGTCGGTGGATTGCCCGAAGTGGTTCTCGACGGAAAAACCGGCTACGTAATCCCGCCAAAAGATCCGAAGGCGATCGCGGAAAAAACCATCGAATTCTTTAATGACAAAAATAACCTCTCCAAAAAATTCGAAGCCGAAATAACCGAATGGCGCAAAGTTTTCGACTGGTCGCATATGGTCGATACAATCGAATCATTAATTAGCGACCTTAAATAATCTCTTGGTGGGGTAACCACTAATACCTTCCTTCTCCCTCATTGACACTATCCCCCGCACATTGCATACTTTCATACCAGTATAGATAAAGGAGAAATTTATATGCCAGTCGAAATATGCCCCCCTGGTCCTAAACCCCTCGGCGTTGTCGCGAAACCGTTAATCGACGGTGTCAAAATCGTCAAACTCCGCATGATCCCCGACGAGCGCGGACGCCTTATGGAAATCCTGCGCCGCGACTGGGACGGGATGTTCGATCAATTCGGACAGTGCTACATGACATCCGGATATCCCGGCGTGGTCAAGGCGTGGCACTACCACAAATATCAGGACGATCATTTCTGCGTCGTCCATGGCATGATGAAAGTCGTACTGTACGACCCACGAGAGGATTCCCCAACAAAAGGCGTGGTAAATGAATTTTTCATGGGCGATAAAAACCCGCTACTCGTAAAAATCCCGCGACT
>JAPKYR010000018.1 GCA_026394215.1 bacterium | reverse complement strand
AGGCACACCTTAACAATATGCGCAATCTCTTTGTAGATTCCGATGGAGTGGTTCATCTCTATTACCTTGATACTTCATGGTTCATGCATCAACTGATCTATGATGGGGCTGTGCAATCGGATGAAATAATTCTCCCAGGCGAACAGGGTTACAATCTGAACGCAGTCCCGGACGACTCCGGCGCCGTTCATTTGCTGTACTCAAATGATCCCGATATTTTAGGCGGCGATATAATTTACCGGAAAATTTCTTCCTCAGGCGATATCGGGCCTGCAGTCAAGTTAAATTCAGACACACACAGAGATCAGTACCAGTCGGTGATCGCGATCGCTCCCAGCGGTGAGATACTTGCGCTTTGGATGGATACCCATCATCAACCCACAAGATACCTGCTTGGTTCGTACTTCGATGGCAGCGTATGGTTGCCCGAGATAACTTTCGCCACATGCGATCTTCCCAATAATTGGGTCAATCCCGCGGTTGTCGTCGATTCATCAAATGTCTTTCATATCGCATACACGTTCAACACTCCAGCCGACATGTATTATCTTTCATTTACAAATGGCGTGCTCTCACAACCTCAGGAAATCATCGGTGGTCCGCAGATTTCCGTGGCAGGAAATCTCTCAATCGATTCAAATGACAAAATATACTTGACCTTCGAAGATGATCGGACAGGGTCGCTTCGCGGTTATCTCACAATGCGCGATCCGGTGACCGGTGTATGGAGCCCTGAAATCGATGTTTCCGGTTATAACCATCAGAATAACCGTTATCAAAACGAGCCGCTTCCCGGCGGTAGACTTGGCGTAGTATGGACAGACTGGCGAGACGACACTCGAGGACTGTACGCAAAAGTGTTTGATCCAATGTTGTCGCAGGCTGAGATTCTTGAGATTCCGGATGAAGAAATCGATGGGCTCTTCACGGAACCCAAAAATCAGACTCACCTTTGTACCGATCAGGACGGCACAATGCACCTTGTATGGAGCGATTTCAGATCGGGTCACTGGCAATTGTATTATTCAAAATGCACTCCATGAGAATCATAAAACCAATCATCCAAATTTGGGAGGAAAATAGTGGATACGGACAATCGTGAAATTTTAAAAGAAACTGACGCTGGTTTAACGGATGCGCACAGACGCTGTATCGAGCTTACGAAAGGCTTTGAGAGGGCGTGTCGAGAGCCTGTTAGCAAAGCGATGAAGGAACATTTCGTGATCCTAATTTTTCTAATAATGTATATAGGGGTGCTCTTTGAACCAAGTCCTACACTTCGAGGATCTTGGATTTTCTTAATTTTCGCATTAATTTGGTATGGTTTTATCTTATGGGGCTTAGCGCCTATAAGTACAATTAGTGGGCTATTTAATGATTTTAATAAAATATATTACCAAATCTCATCATTATTGGAACCTAATATTTTTGAAAGTGAAAAAGTACTCCTCACTTTGATGGTAACCAAAGAGAGCCCTCTTGGTTTAAGAAAAAAAAGTAGTATGACAGGAGGAATATTAGTTCTTACTACTCATCGCGGGTTCTTAATTACAGTATCTAACACTAATTTTGGACAACTCTTCAAACTCTTAAAATATCCAACAGTATTGCTCGTGGAGATGTTTAATTATTCATCCCCAGTCAACTTTTTAAAGACCTATGATTCAAGGAACATTCTGGATAGATGGATATGCAAAAGATACATGATAAAAACCGATAACTCAGACAAACCAGAAACATGGCATGTAATGCCACCCGATGGAAACAATTACGCCCTTCTGGAAGCAATACTCGAAAAGCGAGATAAGGTGAAATAGATGTCTTTTGGAGATAAACCAATGCCAATCGTAACACGCCCACTAATATCAATAATCTTCATCACCCTAATGCTCGTCCTGATCCCGGGATTTAACCAGATCGCAAGCGCGCAGAATGTACCGACATGGGAACTATATAATATTGATGGAGGGCGGGACCTTCTCGCCGAAGCGCTCGACTCGGTAGGGTTCACTCGCGACGATCTCGGTTATCGCCCGGTGGGCTACTGGACCCGTTTCCCGAGAGTGCCGTACAAGCTCCCGATTTTCGATTCCCTGTTTTCCGAACCGATGCGTGTCTACGATTACACGATGGGCATGGGGAGCGTTATCGAACAGTGTCTCACTCCCGACCGCACAAGCACACACCGTCCGGATGGCATAATCTCCAATAATTCGATTCACAAAATTTTTGTGCTGACCGCGGTAGAAGCGCGTGTCGATGGTTTCCGCTCATACTCTACAAATCTTCTGCCGCAGGTGGACGATGAGGAACCGATTCTGGATGCGATCCGTAATCTCTATACCGCCGATCAGGAGATGCTTCTGAGGCCGTCGTTCGGAGCTATCCCCGCGTGGCCGAATCCCGAAAATGATATCAATAGTCAACTCGAAGGGGTCGATATCGGACTTCAGAAAATTTTCGCGGAGCTGATTCTTAACGCGCTCGACGCACAGATGTGGCGCGATGAGGCTCTCCGGCTCGTGCCGGGTGATTTGAGAAACAGTGTTTTCTATATAGAAGATTTCGCGCAGACACAGGGCGACGGAATTGTGTACTTCCCGCAGGTCGATGATGTGAAAAGGTTGATAGACGAACAGAGTATGGCGTATGCCGCGATGAAGCTCGCACAGGCTACTGAGGACGCGCGATGGGTTCTGGACGCGTATTTCGCGGAGCATCCCGAT
>JAPKYR010000277.1 GCA_026394215.1 bacterium | reverse complement strand
GACCGTGGTGTCCTCTCCCACAAGAAGCTCGACCCCGTCCGGTCCTTCGAGTGTGTCCGGGTTAAATGTTATTCGCGCTCTGGGCATTGTCATGGTGTTTCGATTCGATGTGACTTTGGTCTCTTCCGAGCAATTAAGCGTTGAAGCGCGGTTGTCGATTATTTCAAACTCGATTTTCGACGTCTCAATTGTGATTTCCGAAAAATCGAATTTAAGCGATCCGAAAATGCTTCCCTCAGTTCCGGTACCGGATTCGGGAGGCATTATCTCCGATAGCTGAAGGATCGCGACTGTGCGTATATCTGTATTTACTACCGTCTCTTTGACCCCGTCGTCGCCGGAAGTCTCATGAATTTCAAGCGAGTCTGTGGTCAGGTCGCCGTCCTGGAATACGATATGGATATTTTCCGAATCGCTTATGACCCATTTATCCAGAATATTGACTTCTATACTGCCCGGTGCGGTGACAGCAATGTTCGGACCCAGTAGATTAATATTCCCTTCCGCGTTAGCGAGGTGAGGGATGATCCTCCCGCCAGCATCTTTTTCCCCTATAAACTCGACCTTTTCAGCGGACAGGGTCCATGTCTCATCCCCTGCAATATAAGTTAGAACCGCATGGCCTTCCGCGAAAAAATGCGTCGAGCCTGCATCGTCAGATTCGATATAAACCTCGTCGCCATCGATTGAGTAAAGAGGGGGCGCGCCGGAATTTTGATTTTCCTGCGAGATGGCGGGGATAATCGATAAAATAAAAATCCCTACTACAGCCGCAACTATCCAAATGGTAATTTTCATTGTTCGCTGAATATCCGGATTGGCCTACGTTTTCCTGTCGCGTCCGGTGCGGAAAATAAATTTATCGTCCATTTCAAAATATTCCGTGGCGGCAACGACAAGTTCCTGTGCGGTATTCGATTTGAAAGAGAAGACCTCTACCCTGACGCCGCGAGCTTTAAGGTGTTCTACAAGCGGTACATAATCGCCGTCGCCCGAAACGATAATCATGCAGTCGGCTTTTTCGACCAGGCTGATCGCGTCGATCGCAAGCCCCATATCCCAGTCGCCTTTCGCGGTCCCGTCAGTGCGGATTTTCAGGTCCTTCATCCTGACTTCAAACCCCAGGCCATAAAGCAGTTTCAGAAATTTATCCTGATCGATTTCCGGCGTCTTTACCGCATATGCCAGCGCGCGGACAATTTTCCGCCTGCGCGACGTCGCTTCGAGCAGATGATCGTAATTTATTTTTCCGCCATATAAATGCTTTGCAGAATAAAACATATTCTGCACATCGACAAATATCGCGCACCTCTGTTCAAATTCTGCCATTTGATTCTTTTTCCTTTTTCTACGATTAAACGAACGAATTTATTCCCCGTTAGATTCACTGGCGCCTTCAACTGCGGATTCATTGGCGCCTTCACCGGCAGATACGTTGTCGCTTTCCACAACGGATTTTCCTGTGCTGTCTAAAGCGGGTTGTTCCGCGAATTCCGCCGGAGGTTCGCCGGTATCGATCCAATCGGTCATGACATCCTCCGCCGCGTCACGCTGATAATCGTGGTCCTGGAGGTAAGTGTACATCTCCTCCCTGAGCTGTGTGTATTCCAGATTCAACCCATCGAGACGGTCCATGAAATCGCCGATAGCCGGATCCTGTACACGAAGCGACTCGGGATCGAGGGGGTACTCGATATCCGGCGTAAGGCCTTCGGAAGTTATCTCATGATGTCCCGGAGTAAGATACCGTCCGGTTGTAAGAACCAGTCCGGAACGATCCTGCAGGGTATATACATTCTGGACGACGCCTTTTCCGAAGGTTGTTTCGCCGAGAAGAAGCCCGGTATGCGTATCTCTTACCGCCCCCGCGACAATTTCCGATGCGCTTGCGCTGTTTCCGTTTACAAGGAGGATCAACGGCAGGTTGAGGGCTCCGCCCCCATCGTTGCTTGGGAATGCCTCGATATGTCCGGTAGTATCCTCGTAATACACCATGACGCCGTCGGAGATAAATACGTCGGCTATCTGCTGGGCTGCAGTCATGGGTCCGCCGGTATTGTTGCGAAGGTCGAAAATCAGGCCTTTCATTCCCTGGAAAAGAAGGTCGTTCACAGCCGTCCTGACATCGGCAGGCGATACGTTATTGAAGGAGTCCAGACGGATATATCCGATCTCGCCGGTCAACATTTCTTTCGCCCCGACTGTGGGTACCTGGACTATTTTTCGCGTGACATCGAATGTAACTGAATCCTGAATGCTCGGGCGCCATAATGTGATATTTACATCCGTATTTTCCGGGCCTTTCAGAACCGCGACAGCATCATCGGCAGTGCCGCCCCTGAGGTTGGTGCCCTCGACACAGAGGATAACGTCGTTAGGTTGTATCCCGACTTCGAATGCCGGACCTGTTTCAAAAACCTGGACGACAATAACCCCGGTTGTCTGAGACACGAAATTAATATTATATTCATCGGCTCCGTTTGCGATTTCGCAGGGGAGAGCATAAGGGGGTAGGACCCCCGGGCGGTCGATGATGCTAATCCCGACGCCTGCATAAGCGCCCTCAATCTCCTCAGTGAGTACTTGTTGGTCGGGAGGCGGGACAAATCGGGAATACCTGTCGCCAAGCGACGCCACCGCGCCGGATGCGGCTCCGTGGATAACATCCTCGGCATTTATATCGTCCCTGTGAAGGTAGGTTTCCGAGATAAGCGCAAGCACTTCTTTTAATACGCCAAGGTCTGCTTCTGAAAACCCTTCGGCGTTGGCCTGCAGCCCGTAGGAGAACACCGACGACGCTCGGGACAACCAGACAGGCAGCTTATCCTGGTTTTCAAGAAGCTTGAATACCCCATGAACCTGAAAGCCGAAAAGGAATGCCAGCGCCAGTGCGATCCCAAGTGAGAAATTGAATATTCGTCTCGTTTTTCTTTCGTTAACCATGTGTTTCATCCAAATTTAAATTCGGTATCTCATGCAATTTCATATGTAATTTTCAGGGTCTACCGGATCACCATTGACGCGAACTTCAAAATGAAGGTGATTGCCGGTGGAATACCCGGTCGATCCGACCTTCGCGATAACCTGTCCGCGGCTTACGGTTTCCCCGACGCCGACCTGAAGCGATGATGCGTGGCCATAGAGAGTCGCCAGCCCGTTTCCGTGGTCGATGATAATTGTATTTCCATAGCCTCTCTTCCACCCCGAAAAAACCACAATCCCTGCCTGCGCGGCATGGACCAATGTTCCATAAGGGGCAGGCATATCGACGCCGGTATGCATTCTTTCGCCGCCGAAAATCGGGTGGTTACGCATCCCGAACGGCGATGTAATCGGGAAATCGATCGGTTTGATCAGACCGCCTGTCACTCCGCCGGTATATGTCGATGCCTGCAGAAGCATGGCGAATTCATAACTTGAAGCCTGAAGGTCGCGCATCGACTGATCGACAACGTCCATGTCAGTCGATAATGTGCTGACCCTGGAATACCGCTCTTCGCGAAGTTCCTCGTAGTGCTGTTCGTCGGTGCGCATCTCCGTGACCATCGCGTCGAACTCTGAAATCTCGGTCTGAAGCTGCGCTGTCTGCTCGTACAATAGACCCTGCTGTTCCCTTATAAAACCGATAATCCCCTGGTCGTTTGCCATGATCGTATCCATATAGGACGCGACGCGGACATAGTCGGAAAGATCGCCTGTACTGACTATACTTCCGAGCATGCTGCCTCCGCCAGACTTGTACCATTCGACAAGACGGTCGGAGAATCGCACCCGGGCGGACTCAAGGTCGGCAAGCGCCTGCTCATTGGAGGCATTCAGCATGTCAACCTGTGCTCGTTTACGTTCAAGCGCCGTAGTAGTCGACTCGATCCGGTCCGAGAGGTCGCTGATCTGGCGGTCAAGGTCGTTCAACTCGTCAAGCGCGAGGCTTTCCGCCTGGTGAAGGGTGGTCCTTTCACGTTCGAGTTGCGCAAGCTCCTCGTTGATATCGTTAAGTTCCGTGCGCACTTCATCGAGATTTTCAGTATCGGTGCCTTCCTGCGCGATAATCATGGCGGGAACCGCGAGAATCGCCAGCAACATAATATTAATTAAGAGGAATTTCCTTGTATGCAAAAGCAGTTTCTCGATCATCTGACCGCCTCCTTTTTGAGACGTGGAGATGAGTACACATCCTGTGAGAGATGTTTATCAACCGCTATCAGGCTTGCTATTACTCCGACGAACGCGCCAAGAACGAACACCATAATAGCCAGGTTGCCGATCATCATATTGAAATCGACGGTTATCGGGGTGAATATAAACTGCTCCGTGACGTATTTCAGGACAAGATTATATCCGATTGCGATTATTCCAATCGCCAAAGCGGCCCCGATTATCCCATAGATTAATCCCTCGATCAGAAACGGAAGCCGGATGAACCAGCTTGTCGCCCCAACCAGTTGCATGATTTTGATCTCTTTCTGGCGGTTGAGGATCGCGAGACGGATTGTGTTGGCGATTGTAATCAACGCGAACCATGTAAGGAAAATCGAGGCATAGAAACTGATCAACTCAAGCGCGTACAGCCAGGGGAGAATCGTCTGAAGCTGCGCTTCGCCGTAGCGGACATCGTTTACCCCATCAAGGAGGACAATGGACCCCTTCAGCTCTTCGGCGATACGGGGGCTGTTCACGGTTATTTTCAAGCTTGCGGGGAGCGGATTTTCGGCGAGAAGGTCGGAAATATCGATCGTAGTGTGCTGCTGCACGAACGCGAACGCCTCTTCCTTGGATACATAGGTCACTTCTCGCACGCCCGGCAGGTCTTCAACAATGTTGATTAAATCAACTGCCTGCTCGTAAGTGATATTATCGTCGAGAAACGCGCCCATTTCGAGGTTGTTCAGGAAATTACCGACAATATTATTAATGTTGATGATAATGATCAAGCTCAAGCCGAGAAAGAACAGGCTCATAAACACCTGGACGAATGTCACCAGGCTGCCTGTACTGTGTCGACGGATCCCATCGAGCGTTTCCTTAAGAAAGAAGCCGAAGCTTCTCATCATCTGGTTTATACTCTCCGATCTCGTGGTCCCATTCAATCCTGCCATTCTCGATATAGACCACACGACGCTTGAACATATTTACAATCTGCGAATCGTGAGTCGCCATAAGAACGGTGGTGCCACGTTGATTAATTAATGTAAGAAGCCGGACAATTTCCTGCGACGTGTCCGGATCGAGATTTCCGGTAGGCTCGTCGCAGATTACGATAGGCGGGGTGTTGATAATCGCGCGGGCGATCGCGACACGCTGCTGCTCTCCACCCGAAAGCTCATCCGGACGCATGTCGGTTTTATTCTCCAGCCCGACCATTCGAAGCGCCAGCGGTACTTTTCGCTTTATGTCGTCGGGCGGCGCACCGATAACCTGGAGCGCGAACGCCACATTTTCAAAAACCGTTTTATGTTCAAGAAGCTGAAAATCCTGGAAAACCACGCCAATTTTTCGCCTCAGATGAGGAATTTTTGAAGGTGGAAGGTGCGATATCTCCTTGCCAAGTACCCGAAGACGACCCTTTGAGGGACGTTCAGCGAGGTAAACGCACCGTAAAAGCGACGATTTTCCGCACCCTGTTGGGCCTACCAGGAACACAAACTCGCCCTCATTGACCTCGAATTCCACGTCCACAAGTGCCCGGACAAGGTTCGGGTATACAAGACTTACGCGCTGGAAATGTACTACCGGTTCGTTCGGCATAGTTATTTTCGTCTATGACTACGACTCCGGATAACCATTGGAGGTTCTATTTGGACATACCCCATCCATCCGGACCCGCGGTTCGGTTCCAAGCATGAAATTCTACCATCATAGAAGGTTAAATACCAATTAATTCTATACCTGCCCGGTAGCTGCTAGCTTTTTCGTCCACGAAAAAGTAGCTGCTATCCGGGCAAAACAGCTAACAATAAAAACATTTTATACAAATCCCGGTTAGCAGCTACCCTCCGCTAACGCTCCGGGCTAGCTGCTACCGGGATTTGCAATAAATTTAGTTGACAATTTCAACTATTTTAGAGATAATCCCAAACCAAGTCAGGATATGTGCCTTCCTGATTAACTATCAAGGATACAAATCATGGGAAAAGACTTCAAAATTACCGGAATTAAATCTGCGGAACTCGACACATTCATAGACATTGTCGCGAACTCGCTTGGAATCCCGAAAGAACAGTGGAAAATAGTCAGGAAATACATCGAATTCAATGGGATATCGAACATCAGGGTCATTCGCGACGGCAAAAATATTACCGGCGGCCTTGGTCTCATCCCATGGGGGCATTTTTTCGGCGGGCGAAGTGTGGAAGCAGTGGGAATCGGTTTTGTCGGAATTGCCCCGGAATACAGGCGGATCGGGGTCGCATCGAAACTTCTTTCCAATATGCTGAATGAAATGCACGACAAAAAAATGCCGATTTCGACCCTTTTCCCGGCCAGTATTCCCCTCTACCGGAAAGCCGGATACGAATGCGCGATGGAAAAAACAAGGGTCAAAATTAACCTGAGAGATATCGATGTCCGGAACATGAGCCTCGACGTAGTGCCGTACAAGGGACTCGCCGCGCTCAAAGAAGTGTACACAAAATACGCCCGGATGCAGAACGGGTTCATCGACAGAAACGAGCTTTGCTGGATTTCGAACGCCCGTGGCTGGGGGATAACCGGTAGGACTGCATATTTAATCAAGCGCGGAAAAGAAGTCGAGGGTTACATCATTTTCACCCCAAGGGAAGAGGATAAGCCGATTTATATCCCCGACCTCGTTTACCTCACAAGGGATGCCGCGGAGCGGATTCTTACGCTTCTTGCCGATCATTCGTCCGTTTTTAAAATGGCGAGATTTCCGGGATCTTGTTTAGACCCGATCCTGCAACACCTGAAAATCCAGGCATACGAGTTCGATAAAGTGTACTATTGCATGCTCCGTATCGTCCATGTCGAGGAGGCTTTGCAGGCTCGCGGATACGTGTCAGGAGTCGAAGCCGAGATCCATTTCGAAATCTCGGACGATATTATCAGGTCCAACAACGGTCGATTTATTCTCTCGGTGAGTGATGGCAGGGGCAAAGTGAAAAAAGGCGGAGACGGGAAGGTCAGGATCGATATTCGGTCTCTCGCGCAATTGTATTCGGGATATTACACACCGGACCAATTGAAAATCGCCGGAAAAATTGAAGGGTCAGATTCCGACCTCGCTGAACTGGTCCCGATTTTCGCAGGCCCGAGGCCATGGATACGGGATGATTTTTAGCGGAATCTTCGCGGTAAGTGAAACATTCCTCTTTTTGCAGCCATCCTGAATGTGTGATATTCTCGATGTAATTTCCATTCGCTAAGGTGGTGTATTATGAGATCAAAAGGATTGCTATATTCTGGACTTGCCGCGATATTTATTATTCTCCTCTCCGCTTGGGGTCCTCTTAGTAAAAGGCCCTCAGACAATTTCCAAGTACCGCAGAATATTCCCATTAAACAGAAAAATATCGCTGATATCCCGTCTGAATCACATTTAATTTCAAGCAGTGAAAGCGATATTCCACCCAGCGACGCCGTCCCTTTGATTTTCAATGATTTCCACACTCAGAGCACCAATGAAGGCAATGGTAATATTGAAAACCTTTTCACAGAATTTCACAAAGGAACCGAATCTGAGGAGGAGAATACTTGGGTGAGAGTCTGGGGCGAGGATGGTAGCGCATTTATAACCGATCTTGTGACTGACAGTGATGGAAATGCTTATGCAGTTGGAATATTTATGGGAATGGCAAGTTCCTTATCGGTGTCAGAGGATGAAGAAAGGATTCTACCTACCAATTATGTATCATTAACGAAATTTGATGCTGAAAGCGAAATAATCTGGTCAAAAAAACTGGTTGTTGGTGAATTGGCTGGAGTTACAAGCATCGAAATTGATATTGAAAATAATCTTTATTTGGCTGGCTACTACAATAACGCGAGCCAATTCAACTTTAATAACTCAATAGTCACTGCGGGGACTTCCGGTGGAGTCGACACATTCCTGTGCAAAATAGATTCTGAATGTAATTTGCTATGGTTTAAATGCTGGGGGGGTGAATATTCGGACGGTCCATTCTCAATTGCGCTTGAAAATAATGGCGATCTCCTGGTCGCAGGATATATCGGCACGTCGGCAGATCAAGATCAAATTCGCGATGCCGAAGGCAACTTGATAATTTCCACAAGGCAGGTCTTCTTGATGGAATTCAGCACTTCCGGTGATTTTCTGTCAGATAAGCTATTGAGTGATGCCGATTATGCAATGCCTATTGATTTAGCAATAGACATTAATGGAAATATTTATGTGCTCGGGGATTTCAGCGGAAGAGCTGATTTCGATCCAGGACCGGGTATTGCGGAAAGTCAATCTGTTACAGATTATGACATCTTCGTCGCAAAGTATGATTATGCATATAATTTTATCTGGGCCAGAACATGGAATGGTCCACTGTATGAATGGGGATCAGCTCTTGAAGTGGATGATTCAGGCGATATTTACATCCTCGGATCTGGAGGATACATCTCAAGTGGGCCTCCTTATTCTGATGCTGATCACGGTGAAGTCTTTCTCTCAAAATTGAATCCGGATGGTGATCTGCTTACAACCGTTACGTGGCCTAATGCAGGATTCACTTCATTCTCGAAGCTTATACTGGATAAGAATGGCAATATATACTGGACAGGGAGTCATCTCTTCTATCCCACCGATTTTGACCCAGGATCAGGAGTTACATCTATTTCCCCTTCCGAATTGATGGCATTTGTTGTAAGCCTTGACAGCTCGCTTCATTTCAACTGGGTTCGCGCGTGGGGTGAAGGCGGTGGGCCAATCGATTGCAGTGCCATTGCCATCAATGACCGGGGAGGAATAATAGTTTCCGGCTCATTCTGGGGTAGTCACTATTCTAACGGGACAGGAATTTACGGTGAGCAGGATTTCGACCCCGGACCGGGAGTTGTCGAATTGCCATCTAACGGACAATCAAGTTTCTATATTACCAGTCTGAATTCACAAGGCTGGCTGGATTGAATCGGCATTTTCTGGAGTTCTCTTTAGTCCCGACACAAGCATCCCCGCGAGCATTAGCGCGCATCCGAGAATCCCACGCGACGAGAGGGTTTCCCCAAGTATCCACCATCCTCCAATCCCCGCGAACACCGCTTCAAGGCTTAGAATTATCGCGGCATGGGCGGCGGGTGACCCTCTCTGCCCGACAACCTGCAACGTAAATGCCACCCCCGCCGACATGATCCCGCCGTAGAGAATCGGGATCGCCGCGGCTTTGATTGCTTCTACTGTCACGGTCTCGAAAATGAGCGCGCATATCAGGCTTAGAGATGCGCAGATTACAAACTGCACGAACGCGAGCTTGACCGGATCGACCTCTTTCGAATAACGCCCGATCACGAGTACATGAAACGCCCAGATAAACGATCCGACAAGGACGATCCCGTCGCCGGGTGCGAGTTTTAATGTCTCTGTCATACTCAGAAGAAACAGGCCTGTTGTGCCGATTGCGGCGCCTATCCATGTCGCAACTCCCGTACGATGTTTCAGAAATATTCCGACTATCGGGACGAAGATCACGTAAAGCCCGGTGATGAAACCCGCTTTTCCCGCCGTGGTATAAACCAGTCCGACCTGCTGACATGCCGCGCCCGCGAACAGTATCAATCCCGCCGCCAGACCGCCTTTTATAAGGTGGTGCGAGATACTCGCGAACCTCCCGGATTCGACCGGAGGATCGTAGGGCGATTTTTTCAATACGAACGGGATAAGGCAGATACTTCCGAGGGCAAATCGAAGCGCGTTGTATGTGAACGGGCCGAGATGCTCCATTCCTGCGCGCTGCGCGACAAAGGCGAACCCCCAGATCGTCGCGGCAAGGAGAAGGATAAGGTCGGTTTTAACGATACGGATATTCATTTTGCATGTACAAATACTTCAGGAATCAGGAAGGCCGAATTATACACGAATGGGGAAAATTATTATTTTCATGGTACTACGTATCAGAACCACGCACGTAAGTGAGTGGCTCATCATTTTCACTTACTAATCCACTGCGGGTTTTTTGTATACTTCCTTTCTTTGCTTTCAGATCATGGATAATTCAAACCCAGTAAATTGACGCCCTTAAGCCACTTACTTACGTGCGTGGTTCTGATACGGAACATGACCGCAGATTGACTTTTTTGGGCTTTACTGTATACTCGTTCATATGAGCAGACGTTCAGATATCGAGACAAAACATGACGACGACCTATGCGACATCATCTGTGTCAACAAAAAGAACGTCGATAAGGTTATCAATAAATTAGAGGACGATGAATCCCTCCAGACCCTCTCCGAACTTTTCACCGCTTTAGCCGACCCGACGCGCGTGAAAATTCTCAGGGCGTTATCGTTCTCCGAGCTTTGCGTCTGCGATATCGCCGCAATTGTGAATATCTCGCAGTCCGCGGTTTCGCATCAGCTCAGGTACCTCAGAATGTCGCGGCTTGTAAGGTTCCGTAAGGACGGCAAGATGGCGTATTACTCCCTCGACGATGACCATGTGCGGAAACTAATCGATCAGGGTCTGGAGCATGCAAGGGAGTCGAAGTAACTCGCATTTTATTTTTCTGACACATCGAATTTTTACTATCACGAGCGTTTTTTTATATGGAACAGATTTTTGGTATTATTACGGGCGTATTAAAAGAAGCATGGGAAATTCTGAATGAATCGTCGCCGTACTTACTTCTCGGATTTGTAATCGCCGGACTTCTCAAGGCGTTCATACCCGATTCGCTTGTCGAAAAACATCTTGGCGGTAAAGGCCCCGGACCGGTCATAAAAGCCGCGCTGTTTGGAGTTCCAATCCCTCTATGTTCGTGCGGAGTGATTCCCGCCGCGATTGGGCTTCGGAAGCAGGGCGCGAGCAAAGGAGCGACCACGTCGTTTCTGATTTCCACACCCGAGACCGGGGTCGATTCAATCGCAATTACTTATGCGCTACTCGGACCTGTCTACGCGATATTCCGCCCAGTAGCCGCATTTTTTTCTGCGGTGGTCGCAGGGTTGCTTGAAAATTTGTTTGACAAGGAAGAAATAAAAGAGCCTGTTGCTACGGAAACAATTCCAAAGGCATGTTGCAGCAGTTGCGGATGCTCAGCTCAAATACCCGATACCGACCTTAAAGCTCCACGGGTTATTGATAGAGTTAGAGAAAGCATAAAGTTCGCGTTCGGAGACCTGCTTGCGGATATCGGAATGTGGCTTCTCATCGGCATCCTTCTCGCGGGGATCATCACATACGCAGTCCCGGATGATTTTTTCGCAGGATTTCTGTCCAATAATTTCGTTTCGTATTTGATCATGCTGGCGGTTGGAATCCCGCTCTACATCTGCGCGACGGCCTCCACCCCTCTCGCGGCAGCACTGATTCTGAAAGGAGTATCCCCGGGAGCGGCGCTTGTATTCCTTCTCGCCGGTCCCGCTACAAATATGGCGACAATAACGGTAGTCGGAAAAACGATGGGCCGAAAATCGCTGATCATATACCTTTCATCAATCGCAGTAACCTCGCTGGTTGCAGGATACATTCTCGACCTTATCTGCGGCAACGAAGGGATTAATATCACAGGAAAAATTGCAGCGAGTCTGGAATCGGGGGGCAGTTTCTGGATGAATAACCTCGCATCGATCCTGGTCCTTGCATTAATCGCTCGAAGCATCTGGATCGAAAAGCTGTCAAAAAACCAATGGTGAAGATATTCAACTTTTACTTAAAACTTATTCTGTACATTAAGTGACAAATAGATAATATTTCATATTATAATTCCCATCAATACCTTCGATGAAATCGATGAGGCTGAATCCATGACTGAAAACAAAAACATTATTTGCCAGATCTGCGGAAACGAGAAGGGACTTAGCGATGTCGTCCCGGCGGAATCGGTTCGCGGCCCGATCCTTGAATTAATAAAGCGGGACAATCCGAACTGGGATCAGGCAGGATTTATCTGCCAGACCGACCTCAATAAATTCCGCGCGCAATATGTTGAGAACGTCCTTGACATCGAACGCGGAGAGGTTACATCGCTTGAATCGCAGTTATCAACCAGCATTGATACATCCGCGGTAATGACAAAGAATGTAAATGATGAATTCGACCGGTCCATTACATTCGGAGAGAAAATGGCGGACAGGATCGCGGATTTCGGAGGTAGCTGGAAATTTATAGGGATTTTCGGTGCGATTATCTTTATATGGATGATCCTCAACACGGTACTTATTTTTTTAATACCTGTGAAGGCGTTCGATCCATATCCTTTCATCTTCTTAAATCTGATTCTTTCATGCCTTGCGGCTCTCCAGGCTCCGGTTATTATGATGAGTCAGAACCGTCAGGAAACCAAAGACCGTTTCCAGGCGGAGCATGATTACCGGACGAACCTGATCGCCGAACTTGAGATAAAAAGCCTTCACGACAAGGTCGATTACCTTCTCATGCACCAGTGGCAGCGCCTTCTTGAAATCCAGAAAATCCAGATGGAGCTGATGGAGCAGATTGCATCCGGAAGGAGTGATGAGAAAGTCGACAAGGCGAGTCCGAATGATCCGGGACAACAGCCCGCTTAACTTGACACGGACGGTTTTGCGGTGTATATAATTCTCGCATGACGCGATTCTAATTGTGTGGAATATAATGATTATTCAACCAACATATTTCTTTGCGCTTCGCCTCAACCTTCTACGGCCCGCATCCCGTTGATGTGGGCCAGCCTCGACCCCGGTTCGCGTCCGCCGGCTTTATTCTTTAAAAAAGACGCACCCGATTCTGTACAAATTCAACCTGACTTTTCAACCCATGTTCTTCATGGTTTGATGTCTTGATTTTCGAGGAGAAAAAAATGGAACCGAAATATAATTTCGAACTGGTCGAGGAGAAATGGCAAAAACGCTGGGCGGACGCGCATCAGTTCGAGTCGGATATCGATCCCGGAAAACCGGAATTTTATGTTCTGGAGATGTACCCGTACCCATCCGGATCGGGTCTGCATATGGGCAACACCCGCGTTTACACGATCGGCGACGTGATCGCGCGGTACAAATCGCTGAAAGGATTCAACGTCATCCATCCGATGGGATTCGACTCATTCGGATTACCCGCCGAGAACGCGGCGATCAAGGAAGGCGCCGACCCCGGTCCGTGGACGGAGAATAATATCGAGTACATCCGCAAGCAGATCACGGGGATGGGATTCACGTACGACTGGCGAAGGGAAGTCGCGTGCCACCGTCCGAATTATTACAAATGGACTCAGTGGATGTTCAAACTGATGTTCGATCGCGGACTTGCTTACCAGAAAGAGGGTCGGGTTAATTACTGCCCTAAATGCCAGACCGTCCTCGCTAACGAGCAGGCTGAGTCCGGATCGTGCGAACGGTGCGGTACGGAAATTGAAATCAGAAAATTGAAGCAGTGGTATTTCAAAACAACCGAATATGCCGGGCGCCTGCTGGACGATCTCAAAAAACTGGAAGGCGGTTGGCCAGAGAGAGTAATCGACATGCAGCGCGCATGGATCGGACGATCCGAGGGCTGCATGATATCGTTCGAGGTACCGGGATTCGAGCATGACATCGAGGTTTTCACAACCCGTCCCGACACTCTTTATGGTTGCACATATATGGTGTTAGCGCCTGAGCATCCGTATGTCGAAAAATTGACCGCCCCAGAAAAGCTCAGTGAAGTCCGCAAGTTCGTAAGGGAATGTATAATGCAATCCGAAATCGAACGCACGAGCGAGGATAGCGAAAAGGTCGGCATGCATCTGGGACGGACCTGCATCAACCCGATAAACGGCCGTGAAATTCCCGTACTAATCGGCAATTACGTCCTGGCGGAATATGGCACCGGCGCAGTGATGTGCGTCCCCGGCCATGACACCCGCGACTTCATGTTCGCGACCCGTTACAACCTGCCGATCATACGTGTCATCAAGCCTGAGGGGAGCGATATCGATCCAGACGCGCCAATGACAGAAGCATTCACCGATCCCGGCGTGATGGTGAACAGCGGCGAAAAATATGAGGGCGTGAAATCGACCGAATTCTGGGGAGTTGTCGCGGATAGATTGAAATCGATGGGCAAAGGCGGTCGGACTATTAATTATCGGTTGAGAGACTGGCTGATTTCTCGTCAGCGATACTGGGGCGCGCCGATTCCGATTATCCATTGCGAAAAGTGCGGACCTGTCGCGGTTCCGGAAAAAGATTTGCCGGTACTTCTGCCGCCGAAAGAAGCTGTCGAATTTATCGGAGGCGAAGGGAGTCCGCTCGCGACCGCGACAGACTGGGTCAATACGAAATGCCCGTCGTGCGGCGGTCCCGGAAAACGCGAGACCGATACGATGGACACTTTTGTCGATTCATCGTGGTACTTCCTGCGATACTGCTCACCCGACGCCGACGATGTCCCGTTTCGGAAAAGCGATGTCGAGTACTGGTGCCCGATGGATCTCTATATCGGCGGTCCCGAGCACGCGATTATGCACCTGATGTATTTCAGATATTTCACAAAGGTGCTGTTCGATGCCGGTTGGATAAAATTCGATGAACCCGCGCCGAAACTTCTGACTCAGGGCATTGTCATGTGGGGCGGGAAGAAAATGTCGAAGAGCAAGGGCAATGTCGAGGATCCGAGAGCCTTGACGAAATTGTACGGCGCAGACGCGACCCGTCTGTTTATCATGTTTGCCGCGCCTCCGGAGAGGGATATCGACTGGGAAGATCATATAGAGCGCGGTCCGGATGAGCCGAAGGACACTTTCCCGCCGACGGATTATCGCATGACCGGTCTGGAGGGGCAGTATAGGTTCCTGAATCGTGTATATAGAATAGTTTATGATTATCGCAATGATTTGCAGGGCATGGTTCCTGTAGACGGCTCTGTAGGCGATATTCACGACGAGGAAATCCGGAGAGCCGTCCATCACGCGATAAGGGAAGTCGCGCTGGATATCGATGAACGCCAGACATTGAACACCGCGATCGCGCGTATGATGGAGCTCTATAATATGCTGACGACTTTCGCGTCGAAACGTTACGACCCATCGAACGAATCCAACCGATCCGATCTGGCGAAGGGTATCGGTGTGCTGCTACGACTGCTGTCGCCATACGCGCCTCATATCTGTGAAGAATGCTGGGAGGGTCTCGGAAATTCCGGGAGCATTTTCGAAACCCCGTGGCCATTGCACGATGACAAAATCCTCACGCAGAACACGATGACAATCGCGATACAGGTTATGGGTAAACTTCGCGACACAATCGAAGTGCCTGTGGATATCGACAAAGCCACTCTGGAAGCAGCCTGCAGGACAGAGAAAGTAATAAAGTATCTGGAAGGCAAACAGATTGTAGGTGTCCCCGTGTTCATTTACTGTTAAAATTTCCCATATATGGATCCCGCCAAAGTTAAAAGATTAAAAATCGGCTGCATGACGGCCGTATCCATACTCGTAATTATCGCGATCCTGATTTTTGTCGGGATGTACCGGCTCGTAAAAAGAGCGTATGTAATCCCCGACAGCAACCGCCAGATTTCAATATCCGCGACCGACGCTCTCGGACCGCAAACCGAAACTGTCAGCTTTCCAAACTCCGAAGGCGAGCTTGTGCCGGGATGGTATCATAAAGGCGATAACGGAGCCGCAATCCTCTTCCTGCATGGCTTGAGCGGAACCCGCACGCAGCTTGCGACCATGGCGAAGCAATTTCTCGATGAGGGGTTCAGCGTGCTTCTTATCGACCAGAGCGGGCATGGCGAGCATCCCTGCCGTTATACTACTTTCGGGCCTCGGGAATCGATAGACGCTCTCTCCGCGGTCGAATGGCTTAGAAATCGCGATGAAGTCGATCCAAAGCGTATCGGGATTTTCGGATCGTCAATGGGAGGCACAACTTGTATCTACGCCGCGTCGCAGGACCCCGATATTGCCTGCGCGGTCGCGGATTCATCATATGCCGACCTTTACGAGCAGGCCGACCACGATCTCGGCATGGGGTTTCGGGGAATAAAAGTCCCGCAATCGATTCGACCGGCTTTCATGAAAATCTTTTTTCTTGTGACGCCATTTTTTATCGGAAAATGGGGAGGCTATCCCGATCCG
>JAPKYR010000026.1 GCA_026394215.1 bacterium | reverse complement strand
TTTTTCCGCTGCCGTCGCGAGCATACTAGTCCCGTAGCCCGACCCGCAGCCAATATCGATTATCTTTTTGCCCTTCACAAATTCCAAAGCAAATTCGTAGCGTGCGCGATGTTCCTCGACAAGATCGGTGGGGCTTTTTCCGGGGACAACTCGTTCGCCTGTGAATTCAAGGTCGGTCACGTTTTCTCCCCCTTTGCTTTCTTTACGCCTTCCCTGAATCCATGCATGAACCAAAGCATCGCCCTGTATACGCGAGGCCAGCTTGCCAGAAATTTCGGGAATTCGTCCTTTTCCTGCGTGAGAATTCTCCATCTCATGAGGTGCATCTTAATCAACGGAATAAATACCCACATCCCCGGTTTTGTAAGGATTTTACCGGGCAGATCGTATTTTACTCTTGCTCGACCTGTGCTCTCACCAAGCCTGTACTGGTGTTTATTTATTTCATCGATTGTAGTTTTGTTGCGATGGTATACCCGTTGCAGACGGTTGAAATGAAGCTGCACATTCGCTTTACTCATGCGGTCGAATAGAAGGACATCTTCGTTTCCAAACTGATCCTCAAGAAACGCCCCGTATTTTTCGAAAACCTCGCGCCTGATAGCTACATTTACTGTCGGTTGAACGCGCCTTTTACCTTCTGGAGCGTTGGGTCCATATCCTGAAAATTCGCACCAGTGCGCGATTTGCGAATAACCCTCACCGGGATTTCCATTCAGCACAGGACCCCCGACCGCGCCGACATCGGGATGTTTTGTAAGATGATCATGGATCGATTCCAGCCAGCCTCTGTCCGCCCATGCGTCCGCGTCTATAAAACAGAGTACATCGCCCTTTGTGTTCAATACCCCATGATTTCTGGCTTTTCCGGGATATGCCTGTTCAGGAAGCTTTATCAGATTAACTTTAAATCCCGACTCGGCTACCACATCGGCGGTGTTATCATTCGATGAATCCACCACCGTGACATCGAAATCGCCTTTGTATATATAACCAACCCCAAGGACAGACTCGATAGTCCGGAGGATTGTCCCGGATGCGCGATAACCTGGTATGATGACATTAAGGAACACGTTTGTTATTTTAGATTTAGAAAATATTCAAGACAATCAGCTATTGTTTCAGCCGCCGACGGGTCGCCGAATTCGCGCGCATTATCCCCCATCGACTTTCGAAGCCTTGCATCTTTAATCAACAATTCTATCTGCTTGCCAAGGGTTTCTTTCGTCAGTTCTTTTTCCTCGATACAAACCGCTGCGCCCGATTTTTCCCATTCCCTTGCATTCATGACCTGATGATTTTCCGCCGACTCCGGGAAGGGAATCAATATCGATGCTGCTCCCCTGCATGCGATCTCCGATAAGGTTGATGCTCCCGCTCGCGAAATCACAATATCCGAAGCGCTTAAGTACAAAGGCACATCGTTAATAAATTCAGTAATTTCGTAAATGGATTCCGGCATACGCTTTCTGTCAACTATCACGCTTTCTGATTTCCCTTTACCGCATTGATGGACAATTTTGAATTTAATCCTGGTTTCGCTCTCGACAAGATATTTTATCGCGTCCGGAAGAGCACTGTTTATCCCCTTCGCGCCCTGGCTTCCACCCATCGCTAAAATCAGGACAGTATTTTCATCTACACCAAGTTTCTTCCTGGAATCATCACGGTTGGATAACATTATTTCCCGACGCGCCGGGCTTCCGGTTGTCTTTGTAATATTTTCGGGGAAATATTTCTCCGCCTGACGATAAGCGGTAAATACGAGCTTCGCGTGCTTTCCGAGATATCGATTCGTCATCCCCGGATAGACATTCGGCTCGATTATCACCAGCGGCGTATGTGTCAGCCACGCGGCAAGACCTACCGATCCCGCGGCAAATCCCCCTGTTGTCAGCACAAAATCCGGTTTTATTTTTCGTACGATTCCGATGGACCGGAAAATAGAAAGTTTGAGAAACCACAAAGTTCGCAGGTTATAAAAAATATTTCCCAAACTAAGTTTCCTACGGATTTCTGTCTGCCTAAGGCCGATAAAATTGATACCCTTCGACGGAACCAGCGTGGACTCCATCCTGTGGCTGCTTCCTACCCATGTCAATTCCATATCCGGATGACGTTCCGAAAGTATTTCCCATACCGAAAGGGCAGGGAAGATATGTCCGCCTGAACCTCCCGCTGCGATAATGATCTTATTTTTGCCCTTCCGGAGCTGATTCATACCGGAAGATTATCACGCATCGGCAAAATAATAAATTGTTTTTAGCATAAGACTTGGACAGTATTGAAAAATTTGGTAAACTTGCAGGTTGCATGGTCGAATTACTTTAATTTTGTTAAGGTTTTCCATGAGTTCCGATTATCAAAATACCGACACGCTCTGTATCGTTTTCGTAACAGTATCGAATCCGGATGAAGGGTCGTCGATAGCGCACGACCTCGTTGAGAAACATCTCGCGGTATGCGTCAATATTCTTCCCGGACTTACTTCGGTTTTTGGCTGGGAAGGGAAGGTAGAAGCCGCATCGGAAGCGCTTCTAATGATCAAGACGCGGAAGGACCTGCTAGATGCGCTCACCAGCCGTATTCAGGAGCTGCATTCCTATGACGTCCCGGAAATAATTTCTGTCGATATTTCCGGAAGTCACGAAAAATATATTACATGGATAAATACATTCTTGTTAAAAACGAATGACTGGGATGATGAGCAATGAAAAACTATCCGATCCGAACAATCAGCACGATTTTTTTCCTGATCTTTCTTGTGCTTGTATCAGGCTGCACAAAAAAACAACCCGATGCAAGCGCGATAGACCGTTACAACCACGGTGTATCGTTTATGGAACAGGGGGAGTACAAAAACGCCGTCACGGAATTTGAAGCCGCGCTTCGAGCCGACCCTCAAAATTTCGACGCGCTGAAAAATCTTGCTGGCGCGTTCGCATTCGACGGCGACTGGGAGTCCGCAAGGGATCGATATGTTGAGGCTGTGAATCTTCGCCCCGGAGATAAATCGGTGCGCGTTAACCTTGCGTATGTCTATATGCAGCTTCACGATTACGATCTCGCGTGGGATAATATCGCGGAAGCGCGTAAAATCGACCCGAACTACCCGCTTCTTCATTACCGTGCAGGCGAATTATTTAAGGCAACGGGTATGGAAGACGAAGCTGTCGCGGCGTTCGGGGAATACCTTACACTCGAACCGAACACAAGGCTTGCGGATGATGCGCGCGCGATTATAGCGAGCCTTGGCCCGTCATCGGGAAATAATGCGCTCTCAACCAGTACTCCTGAAGGTGAGGGAATACTCGGGACGGCTGAATTGGAGCCTGTAGTAAACGAAGAACCGGTTTTGGAAGAAACACAGGTTGCAGAAGAAGAACCGGTTGCAGAAGAAGAACCGGCAGTTGAAGAAACTCCTGTAACTGAGGAAGTTCAGGAAACCGAAACGGCTGCTACCGATGAAACCCCAGCGAATACAGATGAAGCAACGGCTGCCGATACAGGCGATGAATCCGTAACTGAAACACCCGCAGATGAGCCTGAAGTCACAGAACCCGAGCCTCCGGAACTGACCGGAGACGCGCTGTACCAGGATCGGTTGAGCAGGGGACGCCAGATGCGCGCGATCGGTTCTGCAGATGCCGCAATCAGGCTCCTCACTGAGGCGTACGATGTCCATCCCGATTATGCACAGGTAAATTACGAACTTGGCATGGCCTATCTGATAGGCGAGCAGAACGATTCCGCGAAACTCTATCTTGAACGGTATATCGGTTTGGAAACCGATCCCGACCTTATTGCTGAAGCACAGGCGCGTCTGGATGCGATCTCCGGCGATACTTCAACGGAATCGGATGACAGCGGCGATTCGTCGGGGGAATAAGAATCCTGTATTTGTATTTTATTTGGAATTAAACCGAAATGGCAGTTAAAAGAAAAACTCAAATAGAAAAAGATATCGATAAGGAAATTTCCGCTCTCCCGCAGGAACGCGACAAAATCGTCGTCAAGGGTGCGAGGCAGCATAATTTAAAAAATATCGACGTCGAGATTCCGCGAAACCGGCTTGTGGTAATTACCGGATTGTCCGGCTCCGGAAAATCATCGCTCGCTTTCGACACTATCTATGCTGAAGGCCAGCGGCGATATGTGGAAAGCCTGTCATCATATGCCCGCCAGTTTCTGGGGCAGATGGACAAGCCCGACGTGGATTATATCGACGGCCTGTCTCCGGCTATCTCGATCGACCAGAAATCTAGAAGCCACAATCCAAGATCGACAGTAGGAACCGTAACCGAAATATATGACTACCTTCGACTTCTTTATGCCCGTGTCGGAGTGCCCCATTGCCCGAAATGCGGCGCAAGCGTACAGAGCCAGTCTCCGCAGGAAATTGTCGACAGGATTTTTCAAAAACCGGAAGGGACCAAGCTGAATATCCTCGCGCCGATTATCCGCAATAAAAAAGGGCAGTATACAAAGCTTTTCGCGGAGCTTACGGAAGAGGGATTCAGCCGTGTGCGAGTCGACGGCGAGACTTACCTTCTCACAGACGATATCGAGATGTCCAGATACGGTATCCACTCGATAGACATCGTTGTCGACCGTATCCAGGTTAAAGATACGATCAAGCAGCGCCTGACCGAGTCTGTCGAGTTATCCCTTGAGCGCGCGGACGGAATGGTCGTGGTCAACGATCCCGAAACCGGCACAGATGAACTGTTCTCGTCCAGATTTGCCTGCGATATTTGCGGCATTTCGCTTCCTGAAATCACGCCGAAATTATTCAGCTTCAACTCCCCGTTCGGCGCGTGCGAAAAATGCAGCGGTCTCGGGACTCTGAAGGAAATCGATCCCGATCTCGTGATAGACATCAATAAATCCCTGGTGGAAGAGGCGATCCTCCCGTGGCGTGGATCGAGTTCCGGTTATCTTACCAGCATGATGCATGCCGCGGCGCATGAACTCGGTATCGATCCATACGTCCGCCTGAAGGACCTCAAACCGGAAATTCTCAACGCCCTGATTTATGGCGGGAAATCGCCGGTCAGGGTCGCATTTACATGGCATAACACACAGGGCAGGACGCGGCGAGGGCATTTTACATTCCGCGGGATTATCGATTATCTCGAACGAAGGTATCGCGAAACAACCTCAGACTATATTCGAGGCGTCCTCGAAATGTACATGAGTGACCGGCCATGTCCGGTGTGCAAAGGGAAGCGTCTCAAGGACACCGTGCTTGCCGTGACAGTCGGCGATCAGAATATTTACGAAATCACGCAGTCGTCGGTGAAACAGACGCTCGATTTTTTCAGCGGGTTGAAGCTCACATATTTCCAGGCGCAGGTCGGCGAGAGAATTCTCAGGGAAATTATGTCGAGACTGACTTTTTTGAATAATGTCGGCCTTGATTACATAACTCTATCGCGAGCAGCCCGGACACTCTCGGGCGGTGAAAGCCAGCGAATCAGGCTTGCAACGCAGGTCGGGAGCAATCTCGCGGGAGTGCTGTATATACTCGATGAACCGTCCATCGGGCTTCATCAAAGGGATAACGCGCGTCTGATCGAGACATTAAAAGGCTTAAGAAATCTCGGTAACACGGTCATTGTTGTCGAGCACGATGAAAATACGATTCGGGCAGCCGACCATGTGATCGATCTTGGACCCGGCGCGGGAGTACATGGCGGCGAGATTGTCGCGCAGGGCACTCCTGCCGCCATTGAACAGATCGAAACCAGTCCGACCGGAAGGTTTCTCAAACTTAAAAATACTTCGGCTAAAACAGCGCGGAGAATTTACCGACCCGGAAACGGGCAGACACTGACGATCCATAATCCGCGTCAGAATAACCTGAAAGGGGAGTCTATCTCATTCCCGCTCGGGACTTTTATTTCCGTGACGGGTGTTTCGGGCAGCGGGAAATCCAGTCTCGTAAATGAAACACTCTGGCGAAACATCGCACACGAATTCGGGCTCAGGATCGAGAAACCGGGAAAATGCGACAGCATCGAGGGTATCGAGCATATCGATGCGGCTATTGTCGTCGACCAGTCGCCTATAGGCCGCACTCCGCGGTCGAACCCGGTCACTTACACAAAGGTTTTCGATAAAATTCGCATGCTCTTCGCCAGTGTCCCTGAAGCAAAAGCGCGCGGCTATTCTCCCGGACGGTTCAGTTTCAATGTTTCGGGAGGGCGATGTCCGCGATGTTCCGGCGACGGAATGCTGAAAATCGAGATGCATTTCCTTCCGGATGTTTATGTCCAATGCGAAACGTGCGGCGGAAAAAGGTACAACCGCGAGACGCTTGAAATTAAATATCGAGGAAAAAATATCCATGAAATTTTGTCTCTGACAGTCGATTCCGCGGTTGAGTTCTTTGCCAATCATCACGCGATTTCCGAACGTCTGGAATTGATACGCGATGTCGGGCTGGGGTACATTCGCCTGGGTCAACCGGCACCGACATTATCGGGGGGAGAGGCGCAAAGGGTAAAGTTAGCCAGTGAACTGGCGAAAAAGAAACAGGGGAGAGTATTATATATTCTGGACGAACCGACGACAGGGCTGCATTATTTTGATGTTGTGAAATTACTTGCTGTCCTTCAGCGTCTGGTGGATATGGGCAATACAGTCGTGGTTATCGAGCATAACCTCGACGTAGTAGTATCGTCGGATTACGTTATTGATCTTGGCCCTGAGGGCGGCGATGGGGGGGGGTACCTTGTAGTGAACGGTACGCCCGAGGAAATCGCCAAAAATCCAAACAGCCACACCGGACGATTCCTGTCGGAAATGTTCGGCTTCAAACGTGACGGCAAGGATCGGGCCCGAAAACAAAAGGAAGCTTGACGCACATGATGGCACAAGGTTCGATTATCTGGAAAGAGGGCGACCGATGGTACGGGGCCCTCGCGAACGACGAGGGAATTCTGAACCTGATCTGGTCGCCGGGTCAGAAGGAAGTCGAGGAAAACCTTCCCCAAACCGCCGATCTTGAAGTCGGCGCGGCTGTCCGGAGAAACCTTGAAAGGCTTCACAGGGAGATCGCGGAATATCACGCAGGAAAAAGGAAAAAATTCACCGTCCAGGCAGCTCCCCAGGGCACGGAATTCCAGCAAAAGGTGTGGCAAGCCTTGTTGGGAATACCATATGGAAAATCGATGTCATATGGCGAGCTTGCCGAGCAGATCGGGCATCCCGGCGCGTCGAGAGCTGTAGGTAACGCAGCCGGGAAAAACCCGGTTCCCATCGTAATTCCATGCCACAGACTCCTTGCTGCCGATAAGAAACTCGGCGGCTTCGCATTCGGGCTCGAGGAAAAACGGCGACTTCTCAAGCACGAAGGCATCGAATGGGAAGAATGACCTCGATACCTTTATTAAGGGCAAATTTCCCAGGCTACGCATTTATTTCCGATTTTATGGGAAATTCCGGTTATTTTGTGGTACACCTCATTACATCGGTATGTTATGATGATGCCATCTTGTGATGGAATCAGGTATATGTAACCCTGATTGGGGGTATGGTACCGATACCGGAAATACAGCCCGGAACTGATTTCGTCAGCCCCGATGGTTCGCGCTCTCCGGCCATTGTTGTAATCACCGGTATGTCCGGAGCCGGGAAGACAAGCGTTCTGCGCGTTTTTGAGGACGCCAACTACTTCACGATAGACAACCTCCCGCCCCAGTTGCTTGATAAATTCATCGCCCTTTGCCTCGCCGGACCGGAGGCAGGCCGCAGCTATTCAGGCATGGCGGTCGTTATCGACATCCGGGCGCGTGGATTCTTCGAGGGGCTTCTCGATAGTGTCCTTGAGGTTAAAAATGCCGGCTACGACGTAAAAATAATCTTCCTTGATGCAAAGGACCACATTCTGGTCAGACGATATAAGGAAACCCGTCGCGAGCATCCCCTTGCTAATCCCGGCGAGCAGCTTGATAAGGCAATTGAGCGCGAAAGACTAATGCTCGCGAGTGTCGAGAGGGCAGCGGATTTCACACTCGATACATCCAACCTAAAATCAGCCGACCTGAAACAGCATATAACATCGTACATTTCCACCGAACGCGGAAAACCAAAAACCAACATCCGGGTACTGTCATTTGGATATAAGCACGGAATCCCATTGGATCTGGATTTTGTATTCGACGTTCGATTTCTCCCGAATCCCTTCTATGAACCGGAATTGAAAGCGCTCACCGGGCTTGAAAAGGAGGTCGGGGAATTTATTGAACGCTCACCGGAATGCGAAGAATTCCGTAAACGGATTAAAGACCTTTTGACATGGCTGATACCGAAATTTACCGATGAAGGGCGTCTCAGGCTTAATATTGCGCTTGGATGCACCGGCGGGCGGCATCGCAGCGTTTACCTTGCCGAGAAAATCGGCGAGGACCTGAGGGCAAGAGGATATCAGGTTAATGTTGTACATCGGGACATTAGCAAATGAATTATTGGACAATATTAGAGTAATTAAAAATAGATTTCTTAAAAAAAATCGGAGGATTATTAAATGACTGTTAAAATCGGAATCAACGGATTCGGAAGAATTGGACGGTTGATTGTCCGTATATGGGCTGAGAGGTTAAGAAACGGGGAAAACCTTCCCTGGGATATCGTGGCGGTTAATTCCCGGTCGGCCACAAAAATTAAAGGACATACGCTCAAGTACGACACTGTCTATCCGGCACTGCCATGGAAAGACATGGGGATCGATTTCGCCGTCGAGGCGACCGGTAAATTTACCGAGCGCGCAAGTTGTATGAAACATATAGAAGCAGGCGCGAAAAAGGTCTTCATAACCGCTCCCGGTAAGGGCGAAGGACCGGACCTGACCGTTGTCTGGGGCATCAATCATGAAAAGTACGACCCATCGAAGCATGTCATAATCTCCAACGCGAGCTGCACCACTAACTGTCTTGCGCCGATGGCCAGGGTCCTTCATGACGGGCTTGGAATCGAAGCCGGGCTGATGCTGACGATCCATGCCTACACCGCGACACAGAACATACTTGACAACTCCCACAAGGACCTCAGGCGCGCGAGGGCATGTGCATGCAACCTGATCCCAACATCAACAGGCGCCGCCAAAGCGGTGGGGCTTGTCATTCCGGAAATGAAGGGAAAATTGACCGGCTACGCAATTCGCGTACCGACTCCCACAGTCAGCATTGTCGATCTTACGTGCTGGGTCGGTAAAGCTACATCGAAAGAAGGAGTAAATGAATTATTCAAAGTCGCCGCTGAAGGGCCGATGAAGAGCATTATCAAGTACGAGACCGATCTGACAGTGTCGAGCGACCATGAGAAAACCACTTACTCCACCGTATTCGATCCCGATCTGCCAGCCTTCGCACAATCCATCATTTACTCGATCGCGGGGCGAGGGTGTTTGTCACGAGCCACCTCGGACGCCCGAAAGGGAAGCCTGATCCTGAGTTCAGCCTCGCTCCTGTCGCGAAACGTCTTGCGGACCTGGTCGGCGGCGAGGTTCCTCTTATCGAGAACTATGTCGAAGGTGAAATTCCGGAAATCTGCAACCAGATCGGTCCCGGCGAGATTGCCATTCTTGAGAATACCCGTTTTTATCCGGGTGAGGAAAAGAATGATCCCGCACTCTCAAAAGTTTTCGCGCGACTTGCGGATGTTTTCGTAAACGATGCGTTTGGCACAAGCCATCGCGCCCATTCAAGCGTTGTAGGTATCGCCGAACTGCTTCCGCATTATGCGGGATACCTTCTGATCGAGGAAACGGAACACCTTGATACCCTTCTCAGGGACGATATTACAAGGCCCTATGTTGTCGTACTTGGCGGCGCGAAGGTCAAGAATAAGTTGCCGATACTTGAGTTCATGGCGCCTCGTGTCGATATTATCCTGATCGGCGGAGGCTGCGCGTTCACATTCCTGAAAGCCCAGTGGAGAGAAGTCGGAAAAAGTATGGTCGAGGAAGAATTGATCGATGCCGCCCGTACGGTTCTCACAAACCAGGCAACCATGGGCTACCGGATCGAGCTTCCGAGGGACCTTCTGGTCGCCCCGAATTCCGATCCCGATACTGAACCTGTAATGGTCGATGTTAACGATATCCCGCAGGACTGTGCCGGCTACGATATTGGTCTCAATACACGTAAGGCATGGGACCCGCTTCTCAGACGAGCCGGGACGGTATTCTGGAACGGGCCGATGGGATTGTTCGAGGATTGGCGTTATAATGGCGGAACGAGGGCTATAGCGAAAGCCATCGCACTCGGACAGGGCTTCTCAGTTGCCGGCGGCGGCGAAACAATGAGCGCCATCAATCATTTCGGCCTCGGTTGGGGATTCAGCCATATGTCAACCGGCGGCGGCGCAAGCCTCGAATATATGAGCGGGAAAATACTTCCGGGCGTTGCGGTGCTGCTGGAACCGCAGCCGATGGTGTATAATCTGGAATCTCAAGTCTGATACAACAGTATCGCGCGTTCTTTCGAACCGGTCGATGCCTGTTATTGAGGTGTTACATGCGTATTCCGTGCGCCTATGCCAACTGGAAGATGAATAAAACCCTCTTCGAGGCTCTTGATTTCGTGTACAAATTTGTTCCGGGCCTTTTCAGCGAAATCAAAGAAGGCTCGATCGGAGTAACGATTTTTCCCCCGGCGCCATTTATCTGGCCGATGCGTCAGGAACTCGGCGAATCAAGCCCGATATTCATCGGCGCTCAGAATATCCATGCAGAAAAAGAAGGGGCTTTTACCGGGGAATTAAGCGGAAGCATCATACGTTCGGCAGGCGCAACCCATGTACTTATCGGACATTCCGAACGCCGTAATATTTTCGGAGAAGATAATGCGATGATAGCGAAAAAGCTCGGACGCGCGCTCCGCGACCGTATCATCCCTATCCTCTGCGTCGGCGAGAACCTCCGGGAACGGGAATCCGGCAAAGCTAAGGAAATTGTCGAAGAACAACTGGCAATGGCTTGGGAAGGGCAGGAGGTTACCGGCGGCGCGCTGATCGCATATGAACCGGTATGGGCTATCGGAACGGGTAAAAATGCCGAACCGAAGGACGCGCAGGCAATGGCTGAATTCGTACGGGACTGGGTCGCGCGATACTTCACTCCCGAAACCGCCGGGACCATGCGAATACTCTATGGCGGCAGCGTTTCTCCGGAGAATATTTCAAACTATGCCAAACTGCCCGACATCGACTGCGCCCTTGTCGGCGGAGCGAGTCTCGATACGAAAGCATTTCTTGAAATAGCAAAAGCGATTGCGAAAGCGGGTCCGGGAGGCGCAGTTTGAGATGGCTCTTGAACTACGGCGGCGCCGGATCGGTGCCGGCGATTATGCAGTAGAGATAATTGATATTGTCGGACGGTTGAACGTTCCGGGATCCAGCCAGTTAAGATCCCTGGTACAGGACGCTTTAAAAGAAGGAACCCCCAGAGTCGCGATTAATTTCTCCGAATGTGTTGAAGTTAAAAAAGAGGCCTTCGGCGCTTTCCATTCACTTGGGCGGGCATGTATGCGCGCCCACGGAAACCTGGTCATCTACGGAGCTAAGGATGATCCTCTTGAGTATGTAAAAAAATTCATCGATACAAATCTGGTCAAATGGTACGATTCCGAAAAGGAAGCGATATTAGCGCTTGGCGGCACACCTGAACCGGAACAGGTATATATAGAAGAAATTACCAGCGACCGTGAAGCTATCGTCGTGATTGGTATTGCCGATATTTTCTATAAAGTATTCTGGAAATTAAATGTGCTTGGAGGGCTTCAGGTCGTTAAATTCGATAATCTCACATCGGCTCTGCAATATCTTGAAAGGCGGAAAGTACACAGCCTTATTATCGACCCGACTTTTTCCGGCCACGACCTTATCAGGTTCATTCGTCATATAAAATCCAGCAAGCAATACATGAAAACGGGGATCTTTATCGTCGGGAACCCATCCTCAAGAACAAGCGCGATGATACTAATGAATGAAGGGGCGGATAATTTCATCCCGTTCGTTTACCAGGGCGAGGAAATATTTGCGAAATTCGACCAGCGCGAGTTTTTCAAGCGCCTGCAGGATATCTATAAAAAATTTGAAGCCAGGAAAAAAGCGAAACCGGATTGAACAGGAAGAAGAATACTTTATGTTTCCAGATCATGATATATTCGATGCCCCGGATTTCCAGGGCACAAAATTCACGAATTCCAGAACCGCCGTAATATTTCATAACGATTTCCTCCTCCATGACACCGGCAATCATCCTGAAAATGCAAAACGCCTCGTTGTTATCAAGGATGCTCTCGAGCGGGAAAATTTCGGCGATTCAATAAACTGGATCGAACCTGACCTTTGCAGCGAGGACGATCTGTTCAGATGCCATACGCGGGCACAGGTTGAGAGAATCAGACTGGCAAACCAAAAATCAATAGAAAACGATGGCCGCCTTGTGCATCTCGATTCCGACACGCCGGTATCTGCCGGCACATTTAATGCCGCGAAACGCGCTGTCGGAGCGTCATGCAAAGCTATAGACCTTATCCTTGAGGAAAATTTCCAGAATGTCTGGGCGCTGGTGCGTCCCCCCGGCCACCATGCGACAAGCGAACGCTCCATGGGTTTCTGCATCTTCAACAACGTCGCATGCGCTGCGGAATATGCGAGGGCGAAGCATGGGCTTAAGCGGATTATGATTGTCGATATCGATCTGCATCACGGAAACGGCACCCAGGATATTTTCTACTCCGATCCCGGAATACTTTACTCATCAATTCATCAATCGTATCACTTTCCGGGCACCGGACATATCGACGAGATCGGTTCAAGCGATGGGAAAGGATATACGGTCAATTTCCCGGTTCTCGCAGGATCGGGTAACGGAGAGTTCGCGATTTACGGACGGCAGATCATTGCCCCGATCGCTTCCCAATACCTGCCTCAGCTTCTGATTGTATCTTTCGGAATCGATGCTCACGTCATGGATCCGCTTGGCGCATTGCAGGTCTCGACCGAATACTTTGCGAAAATGGTCACGCTGTTCAGGGCGATTGCGTCCGACCTTGGAATCGGGATTTTCTTCGCGCTGGAGGGGGGATATTCGCTGAGCGCGCTTTCGGAGACGATGGTCGAATGTATGCACGCATCTGTCGCCGATTATTTCGATCCCGGTTCGCTTCCTATGCCATATCGGCCTTCGCCAGTCTCGCAGGACACATTTGACCGGCTTGTATCCGCACTTTCCGGATACTGGAGATTGTGAGAACCGAAACAACGTAGTAACTGGACTGTAGTCCTGCGTCTTGCGCTTATTAATCAACTTCTCCTTACACTCGCGATATACCCGGGTGCGAACAGATAAAAAACCACCGCAATTAATCCGACAGCCGCTAATGTAATAGGACATCCGACTTTCAACACCCATATTGTCGTCGATACTTCGTTCGGTCCCATCTGATACACCCTGGAAATAATCGGTGTGATAGCCGCGCATGCAACAATAATCAACATTCTGCCGCTCTGGCCGGACATTACCTGCGACTCCGGCGTTGAATCGATAGACATTTTCCAAAGCCATGAACGCGGCACATATAAAATATCGAGCGCGGTCAGTAGTGGAGAAAAAATAAAAACGCAGCACGCAGGAGCATAGAAATCGACTGTCATAAGAAAAATATCCATTTGAAGGATGCCCTTCAATGCCGCCGACCAGATTATCAACGCAAGCACTGCAACGTTCAGAATCACCGGCATCAGCCTGATCGGAGAGAATCCGAAAAACGGAAATCTTAAATACGCAAAAACGGTCGCGTCTGTGATTTCCTTCTCCGTAAGCGGCGTGGATAAAAGAAGTTCCATCGCGCGGGGACTGTCCAGTGGCGACGGGTAATTGCCGACCGCGATCATTTGCGCATGCCATCCCGCATATACGGTCCCGGCAAGGATCGCTATCGGCCCGAGGATCATCAGCATAAAAAGCGATATATCTGTAAATGATGGATTATTCAGTTCGACAATCCAGAGGAAAAGAAAAATTATCAGCACCCAGAGCTGCCATGACGTATGGCGCCGCGGTGCCAGCGTTTCCAGAAGTAATAACCGTTTCTGCTGCAGATCGAGAAGATAAAGATATAGCGGATTGTCTTCGAGAAACACCCATCCCGTCTTTTTTAATAAGGATTGATTTCCCGTATCATGGGACATACACCGCCCCTAGAATTTTCTGAATTATTTCCTCGCTTGTGACCTCTTCCGCTTCAGCTTCGTAGGTAAGAAGAATCCTGTGCCTCAGGACATCGAGCACCATTGCCTTGATGTCGTCGGGTGTCACAAAACCGCGTCCATTCAGAAATGCGAAAGCTTTGGCGGTCATCACCAGATAAATACTCGCCCTCGGACTTGCCCCGTAATCGATCAGATAGTCGATGTCGAGCCCGAATTCCTTCGGTTTGCGCGACGCAAAAATAATGTCCAATACATATTTCTTGATATTCTCGTCAACATAAATCTTGTCTACAACGCGCTGCATCTCCATGATCTTATCAAGAGTAATAGCCGGTTTTAAAATTATCGCCTCCCCCGACGTTATCCTGTCTATAATCAGGCTCTCTTCCTTTCGGTACGGATATGTAACTTTCACCTTCATCATGAAACGGTCGAGTTGCGCCTCGGGCAGGGGATAAGTGCCCTCGGTTTCTATCGGATTCTGCGTTGCCATTACAAGGAAGGGATCGGGAAGCTTGAACGTTTCATCGCCGATCGTGACCTGCTTCTCCTGCATCGATTCCAGGAGCGCAGACTGCACCTTCGCCGGAGCGCGGTTGATTTCGTCCGCAAGGAGGAGATTCGCGAAAACCGGTCCAAGTCTGGTAGAAAAATCCGAGGTCTTTGGGTTATAAATCCTCGTCCCGACAATATCTGCAGGGAGTAGGTCCGGGGTAAACTGGATTCTTGAAAAATCCGCCCCGATCGCGACTGCCAGCGATTTTATAGCGAGTGTTTTTGCAAGCCCCGGTACGCCCTCCAGCAGAATATGTCCTCTGCATAGAAGCCCGATAATCAATTTCAGAAGCATATCGTCCTGCCCGACAAGGATACGCTTAACCTCGTCGAAAATTGCCTGCACTGTCGGCTGGTAGGATTCGCATTCACGGCCAAGAGCTTCGATCTCGCTCGATATTGCGCTTGTCGGTGGAGGCATCATTGGGACTTCAGGCATAAGGTTAACTCTCTTTCAATTCGATGTGTTTTGTTTAAGTTTTGATAATATTTATATGGTATTCTTATACAAATTCACTCT
>JAPKYR010000304.1 GCA_026394215.1 bacterium | reverse complement strand
AGGGGTAAACCTCCTAAAAACGATGAAAATGGAATCATTAGCTTCTTTGATAAAGGACGAGAGTGGATAGTAAAGGCATTCACAGAATTGACTACCGAAACAATGCATGTTGAATGGGGTCATGAAAATGGTTCTTCAAGTACAAAATAATACTAACACGATTGCACTAACGGCTTATATTCCAGTTTCAACACCATCTCAAAGTTACGACTATCAATCCTCTGCTTATAGTGGAAGTGGAATTCTCAATTCTCAAGAACGCCGGTTAAATCAAGAGGAGAAATTAGTTACCGATATCCTTTTTCCAAAAACAAAATGGTTTAACACGATCCTTCAGAAAATTAATAAGTTGTCTTCATTACCTTTAAATTGGGATGAATATGGGGCTAAAAAAATTGGCAGAGAGGTAATTATAGGTGCAATTCAGCTTCTCTCAACAATTTCGCAGGAGTCTACTCCTGAACCTTATGTATTTCCAACCGCTACTGGAGGAATTCAGATCGAATGGCATACGGAAGAAGTCGATCTGGAAGTCGAAGTTACAGAAGATGGTTCTATACTTGTAGTTTATGAAGGTCCTGATCAGCATGATGAAGATGGGGACGATTGGGAACAAAAAATCTATTCACAAGACCTTTCAAGATTAATAGACTGTATTAAGCACCTGAATTAAGCTGCAACGCGTTTTTCAATCATGAAATCAGGAAACAAAGAAGATGATCCCTCAATTTTAGATTCGGATATTCTTATTAGAGGAGTATCGGCAAGACTCATCCCTCTCCCAATTGTATATATCCCCAAAAAAAAGAAATATCAGATTTCACCCTCGGTATTTATTCAGAGTTCTAAAGACGACTGCATTTCAGTATATCTTGATAAAATTATTATAGCATCAGGCCGTACAAGTGGAGAGCTTTTCAATAAGTTTGCCAATCTCGTATCATTGAAAGCAGGTTCTGTCAGATTATTAAAACTTGGTATTTTTAAAGACCCTTTGCTAGATGAACCTGCTCATGCGAATATTTTTGATCAGCTAGGCAGGACTAGGTCAAATTTTAAAAAAGAAGTGCAAAGTAAATTAGCCGAAGTGGCAGAAGTCATCCCTCCTCCTTAAATTTCCCCCTTCCCCCCCTTTGTAATTCCTTCAAGTACATAAACCTTCCTTTATCGCGATAATATTTGAGCAGCAAACGTCGATACAACCGGGGTTCGGAATGGCTTTGACAGTTTTGATAGTTGACGATGAGGAACTTATCCGCTACGGGTTGCGGGAATGGCTCCACGAAGAGGGTTTCAACGTCCTTGAAGCCCCCGACGGCGCGACCGCGCTTAACCTTGCGAAGGAAGAGCCGGATATTGTCCTTCTCGATTTCAAACTCCCGGACATGGACGGGCTGACCGTGCTCCAGGAACTGAAAAATCGGCCCGGGAATCCTGTTATTATTATGATGACCGGCTACGCGACCGTCGAGCTTGCCGTCGACGCCATGCGGTACGGCGCTTACCATTTCCTGACCAAGCCATGGGACCAGGAGGACCTTGCGAACCGGCTTCAGTCGGCGAGCGAACTGATCAACCTCCGCATCTCCAGCGAGGAGCAGCGCGCGAAGCAGAACGAAAGCTACTCGTTCGACTCTGTGATCGGCGATTCCGCTGCCATGCGGCGGATTAAATCGCAGGCTATGAAGGTCGCGCAGACCGACGCGACAATTCTCCTGACCGGCGAAACCGGCACAGGCAAAGAGGTTTTTGCGCGCGCGATACATCTCGCGAGCCGGCGTCAGGGGAACGAATTTATCGCCGTAAACTGCGCGAACATTCCCGATACCCTTCTCGAAAGCGAACTTTTCGGCTACGAGCAGGGCGCGTTCACCGACGCGAAAAAGCGAAAAATGGGGCGTATCGAGCGCGCACACAAGGGGACTTTGTTCCTCGATGAAATTGGCGATATGCCCTTGCATCTCCAGGCGAAAATTCTGAGGGTTCTCGAAAACCGCGAGATCGAGCGGCTTGGCGGCGAAAAAACCATCGATGTCGACGTCAGAGTAATCGCCGCGACGCATCAGGATTTGAAGAAATTAATTTTGGAAAACAGGTTCCGCGAAGATTTATTTTATCGCTTGAATGTGGTCCCGCTCCTGATACCTCCCGTCCGCGATCGCGGGGACGACGTACTGCTTCTAGCGAAACATTTCATACAGGTTTTGAACAAGCTCTTGAGCCGCAATGTTAAGCAGATTGAACCGCAGGCTGCGCTTTTGATGAAAGCATACAGTTGGCCGGGGAATGTCAGGGAAATCGATAATGTGATCGAGCGGATTTTAATTCTGGAAGATATCGGCGCGATAAGCGTCAAAAATCTTCCCGAGGAAATCCGGTCGGGATCGGGAGTTGCGGTCAAGGGTAAAAGCAACGGCGGATTCAGGCCGATCGCGCTTGAGGATCTTGAGAAAGAACATATCCTCGCCACGCTTAAATTTACAAATCAGCACAAAAAAAATGCCGCCGACCTTCTCGGGATCAGCCGCAAAACTCTGAAGCGCAAACTCGACAGTTGGAACATCCCCTATACAGAGTAACGGTTATTAGCTTATGTTAATAGCACCATGGGCATGATGTCCCGATCGGGACAATCTGTCCCATAATTTACAATCATAATAATTTATGTGGCAACCATGATCCTGCACCCCGATAAACAGCGGGATTTCACACTCCCCAAGGTCGCATCATAAGCGTGACAGGGAAGGTTCTCAATAAAATTCTTTTTTCTTTATATATATTGCCGTCAATCCGTTTTTGGAATCCTCATTGCTTTGAATAATAAGGATAAACAGGGGCAAAACACCTGGAATTGGTTTAGATGGCTCATATTTTCATCATAGAACATGATCCTGAGTTCGCCGACTGCCTTCAGAAGATTCTGAATATCGACGGCTATGAAGTCACGTGCATTTCGGATATTGCAGATGCTATCCGCACCATGCCTGAATTGAAACCGAATCTCGCGATTGTCGATATGGATGACGGCGGTAATGTGCTACCGGCGGATATCGAACGCCTGACAACGCTCAGCAACAAAATCCCGGTTCTTGTCACTGCTGTTTTCAGAACACCTGAGCTTGCATTTAAAGCACTCGGCGCCGGCGCTACCGATTACATTCTCAAGCCTTTCGGGACTGAAGAAATTCTAAAACTCGTACGCATCCATACTTCAAACAAAATTACTTTTGAAAAACCGGAAAAAAATGACCGGATTTCAGATTCGATCAGAATTCTTGACTCTATAGAGGATATCCTGAAAACATCCCTGAACCAACTATCAAATACTCTTCACCTGGCCGACTGCCTGATCGCGCTACGTGACGGAAATTTTTTCAGAGTACAGGCGTCTAGAGGATATTCCCCTAATCCGGTATCGAACACTGTGGAGCTTCCGGGAGAAGATGCTTCAATACTGATGTCGGAAAACATGGAAAATGTCGCCAGATATGCCGATATTGTGAACGACACCGTTTCGAGGCTCGGGATCCGCGGAAGCCGTCCATTCTCGACCTTAATGCCGCTTATCGGACAGAGCGGAGGCTCCGATGAGCTTATGGGGTTCGTCCTCGGCCACGGAGCGATTATCCTTGAGGAAAACGACTATCTCGAAATGGAGCGCTTTCTCAATGTGATGGTGAAGGAGATAGCGGGGCTGATGGAAACGGGCAGCATCCTTGAGATTAACGACTATTATCTTTTTGAGGGCGAATATCAAATCCCTGAAACGCCGAGAGACCAGGCAATCAGTGAGATTCTTTCGATTATCAATCCGTTCCTCGCTGTCGAGAAGGATTTATTCTGGCTCAGGCTCGCGATGGATGAGGCAATCAATAACGCAATAGTGCATGGACACTTAGAGCCGTTGAACAGGCCTATAACAAACCTTTATTTTAAATACCAGGTTAGCGAAGAACGTATCGCGTTGTTTGTGAAAGATGGCGGTGACGGGTTCGATTACAACCATATCCCCGATCCGACCGCGGAAGAAAATTTAATGAATATCAACGGTCGCGGCATTTATCTCATGAAAAAAATCATGGACTCGGTTTCCTACAACGATCGGGGTAACCAGATCACCCTTATCAAGTACTTTAACGGAATTCCGTTGAATCCGTTTTGAAAAATATCCGGAAGAAAATAATGACAATCAGGATTCATATTTCATTCTAAAATTGCCCCAAAAACAGGGATGGCTTCTGTCCCTGGCTAATTGAAGCCACCCTGCATTTGAATATTCCTCACAATTAAAAGGGAACCCGACTCGAAAATTATGGCCGAATGGGTTCCCTTCCTCGCATTTTCAGTTTCTTTTCGTGTTTTTTTTTCGGGGACACCTTTGTTTTGCCTGTCAAGGCCTTTAAATAAAGTTGAGGTTGTCTCAGGCAAAACACAAGGTGTCCCCATTTCAGATCGCGCCATCGGGGACGCCTTATTTTTCGCTGTTTGAAAAAAAGGTGTCCCCATTTCGTATATTTTTTCCTTATCAATGCTAAAATGAGTTAATAAGAATGAATCCTCCGCGCGATAATAATAAAGATAAGGACCGCTGGGATATGTCCGAGTGGAATATTTTTTCGACCGACGGTCCCGATGATTTCGACGAGGTGACTGACGACCAGGAAGAAGAAGACCCTGATCTTATTGTTATTGAATCGAAAGACGACGATGAAATTATACATCGATCGATCTGGTTCAGACGCTTCCTGAGATTTATCGCAATACTTGTCCTGACAGTTTTCCTGGCCGCATTCGTGCTTCCTTCATCGATCGCGGGAGTCTGGGATTATGTCAGCAGGCCGAAAGAACCGGATTATTATTCCCTGATCGCTTCCGGCGAGCCGGTGTTGCGATTCGACCGACAGAAAATAAGATATTCGATTGTCATGCCGGAAAATTCTCCCGCCGACGCTATCCGGTATTTTGAAGCGCCGCTTATGAGGGCGATGGATAGCTGGGATACCCCGCTCGGAGACAGGATCGATTTCGTCCCGGCAGAGTCGACCGGTACGGACGATCTTCTGATTCATTTTGTGACAGACCTCAGGTCGGCGGGACTGGCCACCCTCCGGTCGGGAACAAGATACAGGCCGGAAATATTTATTAAAATGGAAGTTACCGGACCCATGCCAAACCCGGTGATGCTTGAAACGGTAGCATGCCATGAGCTTGGACACGCGCTTGGAATCTGGGGACACTCCAACTACGATGGCGACTGTATGTATCCCATAGCTTCAAGAAGAACTCCGTCGGACAGAGATATAAGGACCATGAGGTTGATTTATGGACTTGATGGTGGTGTATAATGCAAACAGGACGCGTGAGAATAACGCAAAAAAAATCGAGGCTTCCAGAACGGAGAAAAAACCGCAGAACCAACCCGTTCGGGAAGAAACTTAACGGTTTTTTCGGCGGGCTGATAAGGTACGGAGCGATATTCCTTATAGCTGTATTGATGATCGGGAGTTTCTCGTCGCGACGCGTATCGATTTCCGAGGCCGACCGTCTCGCGTCGGAACTATCGGAACTTAAAATCGAGCGCGATCAGCTCCAGCAGGACCTCGACAGGTTTTCCGACCCCGAATGGAGGGAGAGTTACTGGAAATGGCGCACGATGAGGCATGAACCCGGCGAGTATTATCTGGATTTTATCGAGCCGGATATCTTCTGATTACGGACGCAGGCCAGCTTTTTAAATCGGCCATGTGGACAATTAACCGAAATATTATCCGGCGTCGATTATTGCCGGTAACACGAAGTTATATTATAATATTATTAATAGCCCACAGCGGTGAATAATTCACCCCTTAATTCCGGAGGCTTGCTATGAGATTCAAGGCTTCATATCTTCTATTGATTGCAGTTGCGCTTTTCGCTCTGAACGCATGTTCCAGCAACTCTCAGAATCCGGTCAATCCCGTAGTCCAACCCCCGACTGTCGCTCAGACAGCCGCCGATGGATCGCAGTCCAACCATTATCTGCTTGGATATCTCACAGGGATGATCGATCCGACTAACGGCACATACGAGCTCGAACCTGTCAGGCTGGCTGAAATTCACTTGAATATTCTCAAGTTCCTTGATTTCAGGCCTTGCACTACCTGTTTCCAAATTTCTAATATTCACGTTCTTCCCAACCACGATATCAGCGTCGATTTTATCCTTACACATCCGTTCACGACACAGTACACCGATCTGACGATTTTCGATACCAGGGGTATTATAATGTTCGACGGCGGCGAGAGTTTCCCTGAATTCGGAAAGGATGTGCCTCAGATCTCGCAGGGGAACCCGATTCTTTCTAACGCGGATGGATTTACATCGCTTTTCAATCCCAGCACTGAAGGAAACGGTTTCTTTGGATATATCAAAGGTAAGATAGCGCCGGATGGCGACCCGCCTACAGCCAATTTAAACGGGTACAAGGTGTATTACAACAACGCGGACAGGCGGTATTTCCTTGCGGGGACAGCCGAAACCGCTACGTATCTTGTCAAACCCCCAACCAGCGGTACTTTCACGTTTGGTTACGCGGTTGACTGCAGTTGGGACATACCCACTCAACCGATTGTCATACCCGACAGTTTCCCCGTCACCGCGAACTGCCTTGAAGCGTACAAAATTGAAACTTCGCTCGACCATGGTCTCGCGACCACGAATAACGCCACTACCATATTGACTGTCGATGTCTACGACTGGCAGGGTGCCAGTACTATTTCGACGGTTGATGTCGAGGGCCCGGATTTCTGGTCTGGTATAAAAACCGGGGTTTCTGTCGCTGGAGGCCCCGGCGATAAACGTTTCGAGGTTGAACTGATCAATGAATTCAACCTCGTTCCGACTGGAGATTACCCCATACTTATCCGTGTGACAGACACGGAAAGCCATCCCGGCGAGCTCATCGATAACATCGCCTATCAACTTATCGATGTGCCGGTTTATATCAACCATATTCCCGTATGCTCGGCGTCTGTAGATAAACCCGAGCCTAATGCCGGCGAGTCGGTCGCATTTACCGACACATCGACCGATGAGGACAGCGCCGCGGATATTGTCGAGAGCTGGTGGGACTGGGAAAACGACGGGGTCTGGGAAGAAGAAGGTCCTGTGGTTGGACATACGTTCAGCGCAAATGGCATCGTTTACGTCAATCATAAAGTGAAAGATGCTGCCGGCGCTGAAGCATCGCTCAGCGACCCGATGGAACTCGATATCGGTATGTACATCACCATGTCCGAGGATTTTGATTACAAACAACCTGGAATGGCATTCCAGTACGAGGCGCTCGATGCTAATTACAACTCGGGAGCCGTTATTAATCTTGACGACACCAATGGCCCATGGGATTTCACAACTATCGGACTGAATACTCAGGACGACTGGAGAAGAATTATCGACGTCACCGATCCCGAAGTCGCGGGATTTGTGGGTAATTTCGATTCGAACACAACTCATTTCGTAAAATTTGAAAACATTTTCGATCCGCTTTTCAGTCTTTTGTACCAGGCGGAGTTTCATTATTTCACCGGCAACCTTCTATACAATTACGGTTTCTACGAGCCGACTATTGTCGGGTCGGCGGCATTCAATCCACCAACCGACACGCTTGCGGTACCGTTTCCGCTATCCATCAGCACGAATTACTCATTTATTAAAGATAACCCAGGGTTCTATCTTGACTACACTGTAAAGGCTATCGGAAGAGGCGATGTAACGGTTCCATACGGCGGCGGAACCACTTACGACTGCCTGCTTGTCAGATACCGCTTCAGTGTGAACGCCGATCCTCCATTACAGGGCGGATTCCTCAATTTCTCGTTTATCACCGACGATGGTCTGGTTGTCGCGCAAGTCATTGCGATAAATATGCCGCCAATCTACAACTGGAATACTTCAATGAATTCGATATATCCCGATGGTGAAGCATCGTTCCAGGCGCTGCATGACTTTACGCAATGACCTTCTTAAACGGGATCTTTTAAAATTGACCTGCCACACCCGCGAGAACATCGCGGGTTTTTTCTTTATCGCAATCATTTATTAAAATTAATCCTGTTTAATATCCTTTTTTTCCAGGAAACTTGGCGACGACGGGTGGCGGTGACAAGCTAGTGACGCATAAAAGGGGACCAATTACTTCAATTCTACATGGCGTCACGTGCTTGTCGCCGTACCGCACTGAAACGGTCACTCGGGAGAATCGGCGACAAGCACGTTACGCTGGGAAGTATCATAGTAATTGCACCAGTAATCCGGGCGTCACTCAGCTTGTCACCGCCACCCGCACCCGGGATTTATTCATGCGCCGGAGTCGCATGCCACGAAAGAGCTGCATAACAATTACACAAAAAAACCGGCGAACTCATGTTGCCGGTTTGTTTATTGCATAACAATAAGTAATCGGGTTGCGGTTAGATTAATACTTAGCTCTGTGTCGAAGATCGCGGCGGAACATCGGCCACGGATTGGTGCCGAATGGGGCGAAATCAGCGGTGATTACCGTGACATTCCCGTCGTAACCGCCCCATGCGATTTCAACATGTCCATCGTTGTTCATATCCATGGCAGCGGGAGACGAATCGATCCAGTCTCCGGTCAGATAATTGAAGATCAAAAGTCCGGAGGCCCCATCGATTACATACATATAACCATCATCCGAACCGACAATCGCATCCGCAATTCCATCGGCCGTTACATCAGCCATGGCTGCCGACGACCATATGCGGTCCGTCGACGGGAAGGTCCAGATTCCCAGAGCAGCCCAGATTTGATTTCCGTTAACGCCATTAAGAGCATACACAAGACCGTTCATTCCGCCCACGACAACATCGGGAACGGTATCGCCATTCAGATTTACGAGCGCTGGCGATGAATTGATCCAGCCGCCGATCGGGAAGCTCCATAATTGTAAACCAGTAAGCCCATTGATCGCATAGACATTACCGTCACGGCTGGGGATGACGATATCGGGGACAGTATCGCCGTTCAGATCGGCATTTGCCGGAGACGCGAAAATTCCCAGGCCTGTCGGGAAGGACCAGATCAATCCGCCGGCGGTCCCCTCATACGCATAGACGACTCCATTGGCCGCACCGATAACTACGTCGGGATGGAAATCTCCGGCGATATTCGCAAGTGTCGGGGAAGAAATAAATCCGGCTGGAGCGGGGGTATGCCAGATTTCGGCTCCAGTCTTGCCATCGACACAATAAACGTTGAAGTCGATGCCGCCGAAAATTATATCGGGAGTGGAATCGATACCGCCCATATCTGCCGCTGCAGCGGACGAATCGACCCAGTTTCCGGTGGGGAAGGTCCAGAGAATCGATCCATTCACACCGTTATAGGCGACCATCTTGTTCGCCTGATCGCCGATAACGACGTCCAGAACCGTGTCGCCATTAAGATCGACAAGTGTCGGACTTGCCTGTACTACGCCGCCGGTCGGCACCGACCATACTGTAGTCGGCTGTCCCATCGGTGTACCGGGAAGTGTGACCGTATTCTGTTCTTCATGGTTGTAGACATCGCGAGCGCGAACCGCCACGTAGTATGTATGGCCATTTAACAGAGATGGGATCAAAGTCGGACTTCCACCCGCGTCATCGATATATGGGGCGGTTCCGAAGTTAATCGGCGATGTTTGCGAATAGTAAACCCGGTAGCTTACGGGAACATCCAGATCGGTCGCAATTCCATAGGTAACTGTCAGCTGCTCGAATCCGGATTGGACACCCTGTACGCCTATTGTGGTGCTCCATACGGGAGCCGGATTCGGAATAGTATTTTTCTCAACAGTATTATTTTCCATGATTCCGATGGAATCCTGGGCGCGCACGCAGAAGTAGTAGGGAATATAGTTGGTCAGGCCTGTAACGACATGCGAGTTTAAATCCAAAGTCGTTACGAAACTTGCCGTTCCGAAATTTATCGGGGTTGTTGTCGAGTAGTAAATGAAGTAAGTGATCGGCATGTCGATATCGACCGCAGTACCGTAGTTGACGGTGACCTGGTGATCGAACGGGATCAACGACTGAACGCCGACCTCGCCATCGAGCCATGTCGGCGCGGAATTCGGGGTGCCGGGAAGCTCGACCGTATTAAGCTCTTCATGGTTGCCGGCATCTTCGGCCCGAACGGCGAAATGGTATACAAGTTCATTGGTAAGGCCGGTGACCGTATACGGAGAGCCATCGGCATCCTGAACTTTGCTTGCTGTGGCGAAATTGATAGGAGTGGTCTGCGAATAATAAACATTGTAATGAACCGGCAGATCGATGTCTGTGGCAGTACCGTAAGTTACCGTTACGGAGCCGTTTCCGGGGATAGTCGATTGAATGCCGATGGTGCTGTCCCATTCGGGCACGCCGTTCGGAATGCACGATAGCTCGATGATGTTCTGATCTTCACTTCCGAAACCATCCATAGCTCTTACTGCGAAGTGATATGTGTGGAAATTACTAAGACCTGGAACGATATACGGCGAACCGGGTACATTCTGGACATTCGCGGTGCCGAAATCGATCGGCGTCGTTTCGGACCAGTAGACATTGTAAGTAACCGGAGTCTGAGGATCGGTCGCGGTACCGAATTGAACCTGGACGGCTTTATCCATTGAGACAACCCCGGTAATACCTATCGTGCTGACCCAGTCCGGTGGATTGGATGGAATTCCCGACAACTGGACTGTATTTTTTTCTTCGGCGCCAAGGGAATCGAACGCGCGGACTGCGACGTAATAAGTATGGGCGTCGGAAAAAGCCCCCTGAAGGACAAAGGGCGACCCATCGGGATCGGTAATTGGCATAGCGTTAACCCAATCGATAGGAACATCTTTTGAATAATAAATATGATAAGAAACAGGCGCGTCCGGATCCGACGCCGTCCCGTAAACTACCTGGAAACCTCCCGCCAGGGGATTCAGATCCGTGATACCGACAGTGGTATCCCACTGCGGCGGCCAGTTATCGCAAGGCGCGATATTCAGCGTATAGAAATCATAAGTATCGAAAGTTGTGTTCGCGCTCGATGCGGTGAACCAGAGCTTGTAACTCCCGGCCGGCGCCATCCACTCCGTGTTGTTGAGGAAAGTACTATAGGTCTGGTTGATAACGTGCTCCATGGCGACAACACCGCCGCCAAGGGGGGTCAGGTCGACCGTAACACCCGTCGCATTAGCCTGCCAGTCGTGGATATCGGCAAAAAGCCAGCCTTCGCTGGAATTACACTCGTTGAACGCGCCATCCAGACCTTCATCGCTGATTAGATATACTTCTTCCTGATTGGATGGAAGGCTGCATTCAAGAATAAATGCGAACGCAAGATTTTTGGGAAGCGGGAAGTAGAAATCGAATTGAGCGTAGAGAGTCTCACCGGGTCCGAAAGCCCTCTGCGGTTTAGCAATACCGAACGATTGATATGGGCTTCGAACGCCGTTTGCCAATACTTTCGTGTACCCTTCGGCATTTGCCAGCGCCCGGTTATCCAATTCCGGGAATAAAATCAGGCCTCTGAAATCATAGACCGTTACATTCAGAGTAGGGTTCCTCACACTGACCATGATAGACAGGATATTTGTAACAGGATCGTTCCCCACAATCGATGCACCGAAACATGTGGTGCAGTTTGGCGGGAGAAGGAACTGAGTCACATTAAAATGAATCTCCAGCTCACGGTTGGGAGTGAAGGTCACTTCGTTTTTTTCAGGATCGATAACGACATCGAAAGTTCCGAGATAGACGTGTTTGTCATTCGGAATAAATTTGTATTCCGATTGGCCGGTGAGTGCAGGCTGCTCGCCGCCGGGAACGACTGTATCCTGAACTTCGGGCGCAGGTGCAATCAGGGTATCCGGCGAGACAGGCGCCGAGCCTCCGCTACATCCTATTGATGCTAGTATAAGCAGTAACGCGACTATCAGGGTCGGTAAAGCGGTATGCCGATTCATATGGTACACCTTCATTGTTTGAGAATATGTTGTATTCCACCGAAAATCATTTATTCAAGATTAATGGATAACCTTAATATGGTAGCACAAGCTGGTAATTTGAGCAAATACTTTCTTAATTAGATACCGGATAATATGCGCATGATACAAAAACCCCCCGTTTTTCAGGGGGGTGGAAAATTTACTTATTAAATAATGATTGAAACAGGGAATTTTTCTACAAATCGATTACCACGCGACTGGTGTCGCCCACCATTGCAGGTTGGTGGAAGTGGGCATGATAAGGTTGCGGGTACCCTCCGATGGGTTCACGTTGATGCTGAACGATGTGGCTGCGGTCGAGTAAGCCTGGGTATCCAAAAGCAGGAAATCCTTATTAAGACGCCTCAGTTCCGCCGACGAGTCCGCGAGCCTTGCGTAAACAAGGATGCGGCATTTCTCAACGCCACTGTTCAGATGGTCGATCTCAATATCGCCCCACATCGCGAATCCGTTGAATCCTGTAAGCCCGGGTATCGAATAATCGATTGTCTGGCTGAAAATGTCGGTAATGGATTCCACGAAAGTGGGAGGAGCACCGATATTGGGTGCGTAGACATGAATCGAACCTCTTCCGGAAGTGCCTGCTTCGAACACGTAAATATCCCTGGTTGAATAATTTACCGCGATATCGAAGATGTCATCCTGAGTGCTGACTTTGCCGGTAATATTCAATATTGCGGTCGTATCCTCAAGGTATGTCTTGTCGCCGGGATTGACGAAAGCCTGACGCTTGAAAAGTCTAAGGGTAAAGGCCGCGGGTCCGCTTGTCGTATCCCTCATGATAGCCCAGAAATCGCCATTCGAGGCAAAATCGATTGCCGTCCAGGTTTTATTCAATGAGCCTGAATTGAGGTAATCGATGAATGGATTCCCGACAAGAGTGTTGGATGACATGACCTTGATCTGCTGCGGATCCTGCTGGGTTATGAGCAGAACGCGTCCCTGCGGACTTGGATCGAGGTTGGTCGGGTCTGAATCGATACTCAGAACGTTATCATTTTTCAGAAGGCTGTACTTATTGATGAGAGGTACGGTCGGGGACGCGTCCGAATCCGCGTCGAACAACCCAAGGTGGCTTAAGTCGATCTGGACAAGAGCTTTATTCTGCGTAAGACCGGGAATTCCGCTCTCGAGGAATGAAACGTCGGCGCGCGGGAGAATGCTCATTCCGGCTATGGAATAACCGACCGGTTGGATATTGCCGTCAAAATAGTGCGCGTCCGTATTTGCGCAGAGGGCGACTGTCACATCGAGCGTGGTTGAGTATGAATAAACCACACCATCATATACCCGGCATCCGATTCTCCAGAGGCCGGTTCCGTACACAGACCAGTCGATGTCGATGTTGTCATCAACTGTGGGAAGGGTATACGATGCCGGATTGCCCTGCGGCACGACGGACCAGGTAAAGCTAAGCACCTGAGCAATGTCGCAGTCGCTAGCTCCGGGAGAGAGGTAGTAATTAAGAATTTCGGATGCAATAGCCATTGTCGGGCCGGTGACAGCTCCCGCTACTGGCGGAGTATTCGACCTGGTAACAAGCAGCAAAGTACCCGTAACTGTAGCAAGTCCATCGGATACCTGTACATTGACATCGTAACCGCCGACAGGATATGTAGACCAGTCAACATCAAGGGATTTGTCGGGATTCGAGGGGATTATGTAGCTTGCCGGGCTGCCGGTGGTGACAATGCTCCACATGGCAGTCAGGATTTGGCCCGGATCGGGATCGGAAATCGGAGCCGTATAATGGGCTGCGGTATTAGTACAATTAACGGAAGCTGGGCCTGCTACTGCGCCAACAACCGGATTGGTATTAATTCTCTCGACAATCTTCGCGTTACCTTCGACAGTATCGATACCATCCGACACCCGGACATTTACTTCGTAGAGACCAAGTCCGTAGCTGGACCAGTTGATCGATACCTGTCCGCTTCCGATATCCGGAATCACATAATCAGGCGCGTTGCCTTGCGGAACGACGCTCCAGAGTATGGTCAGAGCCTGGAAGACATCGGGATCGCTGATCGGGCATGTATATGGAGTGTTTGTATCATTACCGTTAACGGGAGACTTGCCGGCACATTGACCCGCAGATGGCGGCAGATTATGTTTCGTAACATTGATCGGGCCGCATGTTGCAGTTGCAATTCCGTCTGAAACCTGCACCGATACATCGTAATTGCCGATTGGTTTCAAAGCCCAGTTATAATCAAGCGAGCCGTCGGGATTCGAAGCGAGAGAATAATCCGCTGGCAGCCCGTCTCCAACGACACTCCAGAGTACCGTCAGAGTCTGCACAGAATCGATGTCACCGTAGATGATAGTATAATGCGCGGCGGTCGATGTTGAATCGACATCAATCGGACCATTGCACGTACTAATGGACGGAGCTGTATTTTCAAGAGAGACAGTCAGGGAAGTACCCTCGACCGGAGGATTTAAGCCGTCATCGACTTGAACATTAACATCATATAAGCCCAGAGCGGGATAAGTTGACCAATCAACAATCAACGGATTGCCCTCGGCTCCCGGAATCGTGTAATCCGTAGCGTTTCCTTCCGGTACGACACTCCAGAGGACTGTAAGGGGATCTCCTTCCGGATCGCTCATTGTCGCAGAATATCCACTAGCCGTATCGGAATGATATACCGTCGTCGGACCTGTTACCGCACCGGCCAGCGGGGAATTATTATCGTATTTGGTGACAGTCAGAAGGGTTCCTTCAACGAGCGCGAACCCATCACTGACCTGGATATTTACATCATAGTCCCCATCGCCGTAACCAGACCAGTTGATTGCTGTTGAAAGATCGGGAAGCGCGAGGATACTGTAATCGGGAGTATCGCCGGTCAGAACGATCGACCAGTGCGCGGTAAGGACCTGCCCGATGTCGATATCGCCGATCGGTTGCGCGTTATAAAGCGCTGCGGTATCGAGAGAGGACACGTTTGTCTTGCCGGTAACCGCTCCGACTGTCGGGTTCGTGTTGCCGACCATAACTTCAAGATCGGTAGCATCGACCGGTGGATTGACGCTATCTGTCACAGAACATGAAATCGTATATGTGTTTATTCCGTAACTGCTCCAGTTAATATCGATAGTCCCGTCGCCGTTACCAGGATCGTTAGAAATCGGCGTACCGCTGACTGTCCATGAGTATTGAAGGGGATCGCCGTCCGCGTCCGAGGCAGTCACCGAATAAGTTTCAAGTGTAAGTCCGGGACCCGCGTTTCCATCGACACCGGATGTTATAACCGGGGCTAAATTCGGCGGCGTTACGCCGACCGTGGTTGTGAAGAGGGCGGCTGAGACAACCTTCTCACCCGGCAGAATTCCGTTATAGCCGGGCTCTTCGGCATCCTCAACCCAGATCATGTATTCAAGATCATCATTGTTTGTGATCATTCCCGGCAAGGGAGTCAGTGTCAGCTCATAGATAGCATAGTCGCCCATATCGGACACATACGTCCCTTCGGTTGGTCCGAAAACGCCGGGCCATTCGCCGACCACTCTCTGGATTGTTCCGCCGGGTTCTGTCACCGGGAGAGGACTGTGCCAGTCATAGACTTTAATAGCCAGCACTATCCGGCCACCTGAATTACCGGTAGTCGGTTCATAATAAAGCTGATTCAGAGTTTCTGAAGCGGTAACAAACCATGGTTCAGCCTGATTTGCAGCCGGCGGAAAATCGCCGGGAAAATCTACCGGCGGTTCGACTGTCGGCGGAGCCCAGTTCGCGTCGATCGCATAATTGAAAACAAGGCTGTCCGGCAAAGTCGGCAGCCAGAATTTGAAATGCCTTATATTTGTGCTTCCCGCGCGGAAGAAACCTCTGTTCGATATGTTAAGATCGGATAAAGGAGCATCCTTGTTGAGGCCATCAGCGTAGTATTTATAACCGTTAAGGGTCGAGGTCAGATCAACAACCGCATCCTTGAACCCAAGCGCCCCGTCCCGGTACGAGAAGAAAGTGTTACCAACAAATTCAGTCGGGTTCCACCATCGTGTGTATCCGTCCGCATTTTTCAGGCACATCTCGCTAAGGGATGAAAGCCCAAAGGCCGTATTTGAGAATCCGCCAAGCGTTCCCTTGGTGATAATGATCGCCTTCATATCAAACGCCGAATACTGGTCCATACTGAACAGCGGATTCGTGAGGCTCATATCGAAATCAAGCTCAGTATGATTCGTGTTCCATGTAAACCCGCTGGCCAGTTTGAACCATCCATACTGGCCGTTCGGCTCGATAATTTTCAGAATATTGATGTGAAGGCTGGCTTCTCTCAGAGGAATAACTTCGATAGTCTCAGCTACCGGATCGATTGTCGCCTGGTATAATCCCCAGAAAAAATGGGAATTATCGCTGAGATTGAAACCATCGGGGTTTATTCCGGTTAATTGAAGGTCTTCACCCTGACGGCTGTCATTCGGGTCCTGGGAAGTTAGATCCGGATTTTCATTCTGAATTCCAGGCTGCGCGGGGTTTCCCCCTCCACCCGAACATCCGACAGCCAATGCTATCAGGATCAATAAAAATAGCATAGATGAGAATCGGCGCATGGATATGCACTCCTTATCAGTATGGATCCTCAAGGGATCATTGATTTTTTACCTTATTACTTCTGGACATATATTGAAATTTTATTAATATCATTATATAGGAGATATTTATGAAAATCCATATGGCAAGGACAAAATGAGTCACAGTGGTTTAGATTATATTTCAGGTAACTAATATAGAAAAGAAACAAAAAAACCTTGTTTCCCCTGAAAGAGATTATCCGGATATTCACAGGGCTTTTTAATAATAGGTCATGAGATATAAAATATAAAAATAATAATAAGGGGTGTTAAAAGGTGCAAAAAAGAAAAAACCGGCTTTTAAAGAGCTTTTTGGGCAAAAAAGGTTGGGGGAAAAAGTCTGGAATCAGGTGATTAAATGCTGGATAATAGGGTTGCCGGGGGTTTTCCACCGGGTTTCTAACGGGTATTGTTGGCGGATTTAGTAATTTTTGGTAGAAATCCAAAAAAGCAGGGGAAGGATTAAAAATAATTAAGGGGCTACCAGATGGATTCGAAATATGGTATTTTATGTATTAATAGGAAAATGTGAAAAACGGAAGGAGGATGTGGAAAAAATGTTTGATATGTCTTTTGCGCAAGGGACGAAGATGGTATTGACCTTTTTGGTCATTTTTGCAGTGGTTGGAGGCATTGTCTCGCAGACAACGCAGGGTGCGAGTGGAAGGGGATTTATGGAAGGAATGTGGAAAGGAGTGGAAATCTACTTTCTTGTCCTGGTCGGAATAGGAGTAATATTTCTTGTTATGCTGGGAATGGGAATGGTCAGCACCGCAGTTAACACGAGCATCTGATGGGCGACTTATCCGAATCGAGACTAACGGCGGCGATTTCGGATGGCCGCCTTGCAGAGGATTTTCTGCAGGATTGCGCTTATCGGAAAAGGTCGAGTAAAAATACCGTAGAATCGTACAAATCCGATTTGAAAAAATTTATGGATTTCATGGCGGTCGAGAGAAAGACCTTCCTGATCCGCTGTTCAAGAGAGGATATTATCGCTTTTATAAAGAGCCTTGAACTTGCGGGAGAAACAAATCGGACCCGGTCGAGAAGGTTGTCGTGTTTGAGGATGTTTTTCGGGTTTATCAAAGAGAAAGGGCGTATTGCCGAGCTTCCGACGACAGGATTAAGGAATCCGAAAATTCCTAAAACCCTTCCGAAGACATTATCAAGGCTTGAAATGAAAAAACTCCTTGAAGAAGGGCAGAAAGGCGATAAGTACAAACGTCGGACCGGGGTCATGCTTGAAGTGATGTACGCGACAGGCATGAGGGTATCGGAGATGGTTGGGCTAAGACTTGAGCATCTCCTTCTTGATGATGGGGTAATACTTATTGAGAAGGGGAAGGGGTCGAAGGGAAGAACCGTGCTGGCGCCGGAAATAACGGTGAAGCATATTGTGGGATACCTCGATGAAATCCGCCCGTTAATTCTGGAGGGAGGATATTCTCAATGGGTTTTTGTTTCCAAAGCCGGGAATCCTATAAACAGGGAGTATGTCTGGACGCTTTTCAAGGAACTTGCTAAAGATGCGGGAATTGAAAAACCGATGATGCCGCATTTACTCAGGCATACATGCGCGACGCATCTTTTAGAAAATGGCTGCGATCTTCTAACGGTGCAGAATCTTCTGGGGCACTCGCATCTATCGACGACGGAGATCTACACGCATGTGCTCGAGGAAAGGAAGCGGAAGGTTTTTAATATCGCGCATCCGAGAGCGAGACGGGGGTAGGGGATGGGATTTTCAGAACGCAAATTGATCGAGCTGATAAATGATCGGAAGCAGGAATTAACAACCGGGGAATGCCGGATTGTCCATACGCATTCGGAATTGGTTGAATATTCGATTGAAAAATCAGAAGGAGGGATTGTAGTAAACATTTCCGGGGACATTGAAAAGGAAATGTATCTGGATATTATGAGAGCACTTGCCGGTTCTGGCATTGGGCGGGTGCAGCTTGAATCGGACGGAATCTGGATCGGGGATGATGCCGCTCCGGATCAAGTGTCCATTTCGGATCATATCGCATGCCAGAGAGATAATATCTTGTCCGGAACCGAAGCGTCCAGGAAGGGCGAAGCGTTTATAGATATGAAGGAAGCGTATGAGATTAACCGCCATAGGAATTCCGGGGAAGGTTTTGTAGTCTGGCATCTTGGGAACGGGCTGGAAATCAGCGATGAGGAGAAAAAGGTCGCGAGGGAGGCGGGATGCATGGTCGCGAGCGATAATGTTGTCCCATGGGTAATCGCGGCAAAGGTCGCGGGAGTAGGAATATCGGCGGTAGTGCATATTTCATTTTAGATTTGTTATTAAATTATTTCAAATCTATGGGTGTCTCTTGTTATCGGGCGTTAATTTTTTCAGCTCACCCATGCATGCACTACGCCCTTTACACGATCCGAAAACGGAACCTGTAAATGGTTCGGAGCTACGGTATTTCCATCAAGGAGCACCGTCGCCACTTCGCGGATCGCGCGGCTGAACGGGTGATAGGGGTACAAAACCGTTGCCGGGACTTTGTTTCGCTCCGCCTGCCTCAGTAACCCATGCACATACGGCACCCCGCCGAGATACCGAAGTGGTAATTTCGCTCTTCCCTCCGGCGTATAGAAAAATGTCCTCGCGACATCGAGAATCCGCAGATACACCCGCTTCCCTTCTTCAAGGCTGTCCACCTGGTTCACGATGAAATTGATCCTGAGACGCTGCCCGCTTTCTCCGCCGATATCTCCCGCGACAAAGGCTTTCTTGTTTTTGAAATAATGCATGTCGCCCAAAGTTGTGTAACGTATCCAGCACGCTTTCAGGGCGGCATACGCGGCGACTATGTCTTGAGGTGTTGCGACAATC
>JAPKYR010000256.1 GCA_026394215.1 bacterium | reverse complement strand
CTTAACACTTCCCGGAATTGCGGGATTTATCATGTCCATTGGTATGGCGGTCGATGCGAACGTAATTATTTTCGAGCGACTGAAGGAGGAACTTAGAACGGGAAAGACATTCCGTTCAGCAACGGAGATGGCGTTTAAACGCGCGTTTGTCGCGATTTTCGACTCCAACATAACAACAATTATGTCGGCGGTTGTCCTCTACAACCTCGGAACAGGGCCGATCAGGGGATTCGCTGTTACATTGAGCCTTGGCGTCCTTGTTTCGATGTTCTCAGCTATCACAGTAACAAGGCTCTTTATCGAAACCGCACTCGATAATAAGTCCATTCAAAAATATTCATACTTTGGGGTTAATGAGGAAGATGTCGCAACCCATTCTACGGGGGGGGGTAAAAAATGATGAACTTAATGATGGACTTTAGCAAAAGCAAGACCGATCTGGTCGGGAGATACTGGATCTGGTACTCAATCAGTCTTGCCGTAATCGTACTGGGACTCATCGGGATGATCAGAAATACGATCACTGATGGTTTCCCGCTTGTTCGCGGTATCGACTTCACCGGCGGCAGCATCATCCAGCTCCAGTTCGATAACTGGGATCAGACCAAGGATGTATCGCAATTCGCGCAGGATGTAAAAGTTCTCGTAAGCAATTACTCCGAAAAGTCGCCGGAAGTCCAAACGACGTTATTGGCCGCCGATAAGTCCGGCACTGGCAATCCCGCTTTGATTATCCAAATTCGTGCAGATTCGACACTTCTTCAGAATACTGCGAAATCGGAAAGCCTTTTCGGTGAAATTCGCAGCACCGGCGGGGATTTTAGGATCCTTGAGGAGACCGAGGTCGGTCCACTGATGGGTAAAGAGCTTACGAGCAAAGCCATTCAGGGTGTAGCAATAGGCATGCTGCTGATTTTGATCTACATCACATTCAGGCTTTCGCTGGACTTCGCGGTTTGCGCCGTGATCGGCCTTTTACATGATATTCTTGTAGTCACTGGAGTCTACGCGCTCTTTAGGCTCGAGGTCAATTCATCGTTCGTAGCGGTCCTGCTGACCGTTGTCGGGTATTCAATTAACGATACGATTATTATCTATGACCGCATTCGCGAGAATATGAAGGTGAAGAAGCACCTGCCTTTCGACAAGCTCGTTAATGTGAGCCTGCTTGAAACAATGGCGCGGTCTATCAATACTTCACTAACCACAGTCCTCGCAATCCTTGCCCTTCTGATTTTCGGGGGGCTGTCTCTGAGGACATTCATGCTCGGGCTTGCCGTTGGAATCACTACAGGAACCTATTCCAGCATTTTTAACTCAAGCTGCCTTTTAGTTAACTGGCGCATGCGGAAAGGCACGGCGGTAATTACTAGAGAAGATGCAGGTCGCGCCGCGGCTCGGTTAATCCATGATGAAGATGACGACGATGAGATGATCGACCTATCGGATGATAATGGAGAAGCAGTCGAGCAGATTTCGGTTACACAGGGTCCGAAGACGAGTGACGCAAAGCGTCTTAGACCCAAGCGCAGAAAGAGACGGCATTAAAAGTAAATGTATTTTCCGGAAGTTAACAGGCGGGTGGATAATGTCCACCTGCTTTTTTTATTTTGTGCGAAATAATTACTATATGTATCAGAACCGCAAACGTCAGTGAGCGGTCTGCCATGTTCACTTACTCTATTATTTCGGTAAATTTGACAGTGTCCGAGAGTGCAGGCTAGCAGACCACTCGCTGACGCTCGTGGTTCTGATACGTTATTGGCAGAGGTGTAGGACCAATGCTGCCATAAGTGTAGTTTACTCAAGCTTGTGGCGGAAGGCTTATTATTTAGACCTGAATCAACCGATCTTTCATTCGCGGGATTGGTATAACAGGCTCCAATCAGATAATGGAAAAGCCTCCCTTTCGGGAGGCTCATCCGTTTCCTGTTTGCGGAAACCGTTTGGTTACCTTGGCAGGCTTTTACGGAATGAATGCTATTCAGGATCAGAAACTTCAGCAGTTAGATCCCGCATATCAGCTCTGACCGCCATCTCGAGCACGAATATGTTCTCTTCACTTCTGCTATCGCGCTCTACCCATCCCTGGAATCCGATATGGTTGATCCAATCGTAATTGAATCCTCCAGTGAGAAGGTACCATTCATTGCTGCTGTAGCCCATGTAATCAGCATTAAACTGAAGATCATCGTTGATCCAGTACTTGAAGCCACCGAACAATGAATTATCCTCCAGCGATACTGGGAAACGTCCCTCGTACTCATCAATGATCTTATACTTCAATGCGAGCTCCAGCGGGCCAGCCGTTCGGCTGATACCCCACTTCATCCCGAATTCGAGGTTGTCGTACAGGCTTCCGAATAATCGGTTACCTATCCTTCGACCTCGCTGGAAATCCTTGTTATAAGCAGCCCATACGTCCCATTCAAACGTCCCAGCCGCAAGTGTGTCAGTAACGGGGATGTTATTGAGGTTGGTTAGGTTTGACTGCGCATTCACTGCGGGGACCATTAAGGCTCCGGCAAGGATTGCCAAGGTAAATATTAGGGCGAGTCTCTTCACGTCGCTCCTCCTTATCGTAGTAGCTCTGTGATTAGCCATGCCCTTGGATCGAATGTATCTCAAGGAGCATGCCACATCCCCAGGGCACGCCGTATAGAGATCGAATTTATTAAATCACATTAATCACAGTTTTACAACCATGATTCCCCCCAGGCAAGTCCAACGTTAACCTATTTTCACCCGACATGTCAACCCCCTTTTGAGTTTACGCCATAATACTTCATTTTTTTTTAAACCTGACTTATTAATATCCATTCCGCCATTGTTAATTTTCCATAAGGTGTTTTGATCTTCATTAACTGCTGAACACAGCCTGCTGTCAGCGATACTCTCTCTCGATTATCATTCGGGATAATTCCCTGGTTTCTTCTATATGCTGCGCACATTCCTTTAAACTGGTCGGGTTTAATCCCCTGATTTTGTAATCGATAAAAATCAGCTTTTCACCGTTATATCCCTGCCATTTTTTCGGGCCAATTCTCATCGCGGTTAAATGCATGGTCCGTATAAGATATGCCTGATAAAAAACCTCCTGTGCAGACGCCGGTTTCGGCATCAAGGCATACTGTCCGATTGTATTTCCGGCGATAATAGTCTTGACGCCTTCACCCGCGAAAAGCTCAAGCGGAAGGTTATAAATCCCGCCGGCATCGTAGTACAATCCATCGCCGATCCTGACTGGCTCAACCGCGCCCGGAACCGCACTCGCCGCGGTCAGGCATTTCGCAAGCGGCCCCTCAGCGAACCCGACAAACGTCCCGTCGATTATATTTACCGCGGCAATTTTCAATCTTATGGGGAGATCTTTGATATTGATTTTACCGACCTTTCGCCGCAGGAATTCCCTGAGTCTGACCGGTGAAAATAAGCCGCGCTGCGATAATGAGGGAGCCATTATATTTGTCCATTGGAAATCTTCCACTATTTTCCTGATCTCACCGGCCGATTTCCCGGAAGCGTAGAATGCGCCCATGATCGAGCCCGCCGATGTGCCTGCGACGACTCCGGGCCGGATCCCAAGCTCTTCCAGGGTTTCAAAAAGCCCGAGGTGCAGGAATCCCAGCCCGCCGCCGCCTCCAAGGCAGAGGCCAAGTGTCGGGTCCGGTTTTATATCGGAATAATCAGTCATTTTTTTCGTGAATTTCCTTTGGGAATATTAATGTATTGATGGATAATAAATACGAAAATTTTCTAATCGGGCGACTGGTAATTGGCGAGAAAATTCTCAAGCCGCCTGAGTGTCGGCTCCCTTCCGACATAATATAGAGTGTCGAATATCCCCGGAGTTGCAAGGCTTCCGGTAATGACAAGCCGTAAGGGCTGTGCGATCATTTTGAATTTTATCCCTTTTTCCTTCACATATTCCTTTATCGACTCCTCGATTTTTTCTTTTGTCCATTCAAGATTTATGAATCTTTTTTTCAGCTCCAGAAGCGCCCTGAATGCGTCTCCGGTAACATTCGCTTCCCTTAATGACTTGTCAGGATATGTTTTTGGATCGATAAAATACGGTTCGAGGACGTCTCCAAGTTTGCTTAATACTTCCACTCTGTCCTTATAGAGCGCCAACTGTCATAAGAGCCATTTGCGCGTGCTTTCGTTCAGATCATCGGGCTTTACATATTTCCCGAGGAAAGGCAGACTTTTCTCAAAGAGCTCCTCATCGGAAAGTTCGCGAATATATTTGCCGTTAAACCATAGAAGTTTTTCACGATCGAAACACGCGGGCGAACTCGATACCTGCTTCAGATTGAAAAGCTCTTCCAGATCCGCAAGCGAGTAAATTTCGCGATCGGTATCGTCGTTCCAGCCAAGCCGGGCCAGGTAATTGACAAAAGCTTCGGGCAGAAATCCCTCATTTTTATATTCGTGGACTGTAACGGCGCCATGGCGTTTTGACATCTTGCTCCCATCCGGCCCATGGATTAACGGGATATGCGCGAATTCCGGGACTTTCAATTGCAGCGCTTCATAGACCAGAATCTGCTTGGGAGTATTGGACAAATGATCCTCGCCGCGGATGATGTGGGTCATTTCCATAGCCGCGTCATCGATTACCACGGCAAAATTGTATGTAGGAAGCCCGCCTGGACGCACAATCACGAAATCCTGGATGTCTTCGCGGCGAAACATTACTTCTCCGCGGATAAGGTCGTGAACGACGACGGGAGGCCCGGGATTAATCCTGAACTTAATGCTTTTTTCCTCGTGAGGTATGTCGTGCAGTTCCTTCTGCCTGTCATAGCACTTGCATTTACCTGTGCCGAAAGTTTCCTGTGGAGGACAATCGCAATCATATGCGTGGCCGAGTTCGATCAGTTTCACCGCTGCGTTGAGTTGATTCTGCCATCGCGCGCTTTGAAGATAAGGTCCGAAATCGCCCCTGTCTTTGGAACTGTCGAGGGGATTATTTTCATCCACGCCTTCGTCCCAGTGGATTCCGAGCCAATTCATGCCGTCGACAAGGTTTTTCAGGCTTTCCTGGGTGTTCCTGACCTTGTCGGTGTCTTCGATACGGAGTACAAAGGTTCCGCCGTATCTTTTCGCGAAAAGGTAGTTGAAAAGCGCGGTGCGTGCGCTTCCGATATGAAGCTCGCCGGTGGGCGATGGGGCGAACCTTACCCTCGGATTTGAAATTTTTACTGAATTATTATTTGACGCCATTTTTTCGTTCCGGATAACCGATCAATAAAGGGATTTTAAGATCGTATCATATACCGATATCATACAGCAATTGTACAATATTTAACCCCCTACCAGTTGCTTTTTGTTCAATGTCAAAGTATATAAAAAGCAGGGAATTCTTTTTCATGGGGACCGGGAACAAGGGGGGAAATACTGCTAAGGGGCGATTTTAGTGATCTACCTTGATTACGCGGCTACAAGTTGGCCGAAACCCGCATCGTGTATCCACGCACTCGAGCATTTTATCACGAGCGTAGGGTCGAATCCCAAATACTCACTGCATCAGCAGGCGAGAGTTGGCGAGGATCTGATTGATAACGCCCGAAAAAATGTCGCAAAAATTCTCGGGGTTAAAAATTATAGCAACGTAATTTTCACGCTCAACGCGACAGAAGCTCTTAATAAAGTATTGTGGGGGAATGTGGATCGCGGCCACCGGGTACTCGCGAGCAGGCTGGAGCACTCATCGGTAACCCGGCCTCTCTCTGTAATTAAAAAAAGGCGGCGGATCAGGATCGAACGAATCGGCGATATCGAAACCGGCATTATTTCACCGGAGCATGTGTATGAAGCATGCCGGAAAGAACCTGCGAATCTTCTTGTAATTGCGCATGCGTCCAACGTAACCGGGACAATCCAGCCGGTTGAACAAATCGTGCAGGCCGCACATGAAAATAACTGCCTTGTGCTTGTCGACGCTTCACAAACAGCGGGTGTGCTTCCGATGAAAACCGACAAATGGGACGTCGATTTCCTGGCGTTTTCAGGTCATAAGCATCTTCTTGGCCCGATGGGCGTCGGCGGATTCTATGTTGCGGATCCAGATAAACTGGAACCTGTGATAGTCGGTTCTGCAGGATATTTCGATTTCTCCGATGAGATTCCCCTCGACTTGCCATACAGGTTTGAGGCTGGGACGCCGAACGCTCCGGGAATCGCGGGACTCGGCGCGAGTTGCGAGGGGCTTCTCGAAAAAGGAATCCAGAACATTCGAAAAGACCAGCAGTTTCTGATAAAAAAAATCCTCGAAGAATTTTCAAGGATTCCGGGCGTAATTGTATACGGTCCGTCCGATCCGCGTATGCGTGTCGGGGTCATTTCGTTCAATATCGGCGACCTTCATCCATGCGAGGTCGGCGAGTATCTCGATCAGAAATTCGAAATTATGGTCAGGACTGGTCTCTGTTCATGTCACTGGGCTAATGAGATATGCGGCACGATTCCGGACGGAGTGGTGAGAGCAAGTCTCGGATATTTCACGAAGGAAGACGATGTCGAGTTATTAATAGAAGCTGTGGGGATGATCGCGACAGAGATGCCAAGATCGATATGTTCGCAGGCAAGCCAGGCGACTTGAAAATTGGGTTAGAAAAATTCAGATTCTGTCCTACCTCCCCTGCCCCAGCAATAAAATAAAAAATAAATATGTCGATGGGACCGCGAAAAGAAAGCCGTCGATACGGTCGAGTATTCCACCATGCGCCCCAAGAATGTGACCGGTATCCTTCATACTCGCTTCGCGCTTGATCGCGCTCATTGTCAGATCCCCAAGTTGAGATATCGCCGCCGTCATCGCGCCAAACAATATAAACTCCCACACATGGATTTCACCAATCAACCCTATCATCCACGAATAAATGGTCACCGCGGTCGCGCTTCCGATCATTCCGCCCCACAAACCCATGATGGTTTTGCTTGGCGAGATTGACGGCACTAATTTTGTCCGCCCGAAATATTTTCCGACAAATAAAGCCCCCGTGTCGCATCCCCATCCCGCGAGGACAGGATAGATGGTTAGATGCATCATCCGTCCGGATTTGAAAAACCCGATGGTGAAATCAATAACTCCCCGGTCTACAAGAATTATTTCAAGATGCCGTAATTTGAAAATGAAGCTTAGTAGACCCGCGATATACAGGACGCCGAGTACTACGATCGCCACTTCGCGGAGGAATTCCTTTGCGCCTCTCGCTTTCGCGACCAGTTGCGCGATAAAAAATACCGGGAGCATTATCGCGACAATTACGCCGGGGGATCCTGACGGGTCCTCCCATATGAGCCACAGCATGAGAATCGCAACGGCATAGCCAAGATATGACAGAGGAAATCTTGTGCCCTTGTGCTCGACTCCTGTAACTTTCCAGAACTCGCGAAGGCCAAGGAGAGAACCAACGACCACAAAAATAAAAAGAGTTATATCTCCGTAGGCGAAGAGGCATACTGAGAGCCCGCCGACGGGAATTCCAATCGCTAATCGATTTACAAGATTGGATGGATTTTTCTTTGCCAGCGTCATAAGGTAGTGGCGCATATTATACGACAAAGAGGATCGAACTTGCACATTACAGCGGTCTCGGTTAGATTATCTCCACCATGGAAAACAACGATAAAATTTCCGTAATTTTCGTATGCACCGGAAACTCGTGCCGGTCGCAGATGGCCGAGGGATTCATGCGGTACTGGGCTGGCGACAGGGTCAGGGTTGAATCCGCGGGCTCCCATCCGGCTTCAGATGTGGCAAGGCTCGCGATCCAGGTCATGGCTGAGGTTGGGATAGATATCTCGACGCATGCCACGAATTCCTTCGATGACTATATCGACGAGGAATTCGACTGGGTGATAACGCTCTGCGACCATGCGAAAGATTTCTGCCCCGTTTTCGCCGGGAAAAAAGGCGAAGCCAAACATCTGCACTGGTCGATTCCGGACCCGATGACCTCATCGAACGATCCCGTCCTCAATCTGAAGGCGTACAGGGACGCGCGGGACGATATCGCGCGGAGAATCGTAAAGTGGATCGATGAGAATCTCGGGATGAAGGTCAGATACGATCCGGACTAATCCCCGGCATCGCGAACATATTCCAAAACGCAACCTTGAAATTCAATTATCACAGGTTTATCCTGATGGGTAACATCATTAAACTTTGGAAATTGGAGATAAAAATGAAATCGATTTTTTACGCAATCATCATCGGACTTTTAATCCTTGGATTTGCCTGCACAAAAAGCAACCCGCAGCCTTCCGGCGCAGACAACGCAACGGACCCTGCGGCAGCGACCGACGACACATCTTCGTCCACCGCTGGCACAGAAAACCCCGTACCGCCATTCCCTGTCCCCGACAATACAACGCCTCCGGTCCATCACGAACCTGTTACGCAGATGGGTTCCCTTCCTGAAAGATGGCCAGCGGACCTACTTATAATGCCGGGTTTGGAAATAGTTAACAGCAACACAATAGCGGATGAGTTGGGAGTCAGCATGATTGCCGCGTGTAAAGGCGACGCCAGCATGGATGATGTTCAGAATTTCTACATGAATCTGGAAGGATGGAACATGGATACAAGAAGGCCGCCTAAGACTACGGGCGACCTCCGCGAATTCATGCTCAGAAAAAGCCAGACAGAATACGTCGGTATCAACATAACAACAGAAAATGGCAAGACAGTGCTCCAACTCTCCTATCGTGAAATCGCCGCCCAACCGAATGGGCAGTAAATAGAAAATTCTTTATTAATCATCTCTTCCCATTTCTAGTTGATTCAAATACAATTCAGCAATTCAGGGACAGCTACCTTATTACTGATTTTCATATACGACCATCTTATTTACAGTGGTCGAGAAAAAAGGTAGCTGTCCCTGAATTACTGAATTTCCCCGAGGTAGGCTAATTAACTGTGATCGCTACTTTTCCCCTAGCCTTATGTACGCTGGCTGGAATCCATTCTCCTTCAGCCACTTGAGAGTTTTCTCCGTTGGATAATTATAGACATCGAACTGCCCGTCACGCTGCGGATTCGTATAGCCTCCAGGATAAACCGAGCAGGCGATATTCATCTCGCTTCCACCGCCATTAAGGAGTTTCAACAACAGCGGCAGTTTTTCCCGCGTGTTCAGAAATACATGCGACTTCGGGAACGCAAGCCGATACAATGCCACCGCCAATCTCAAATCGTCATCGGTGACCGGATACGGCGCCTTCTCAATCATCGCCCCTTTCGCGTGCTTGAACCTCGGCAGACCCAGCGCGTCGATATTCGCGCCGCATTCATTCTGAAGATACTTCCCGTGATCGATCAACGCGAGAAGGTCGAATTCCCATGGCGCGAGCCCATAGAGTATTCCGATCCCGACGTTTTTTATCCCCGACCCGACCGCCTTGTCGAAAACCTCTATCCTTTCATCGAACGCGGATTTCGGCGTCCCCTCCGGATGCAGTTTCATGAAAATTTGACGGCTGTATGTTTCCTGCCAGAGATAGAAGTTCTCAAGCCCTGCTTTTCTAACCATCGCGAATTCATCATCCGACAGGAGCCAGCTCATCAAAATTAATTGCGAATCCTCGTCCGCAGCCACCTTTTGACTCATCACATCTGCCGCGATTCCGACAAAATCCGCAAGCCGGTGATTTTTCTTAACTGCCGGGGACTCGGATGTGACCAGCTCGATTACCCTGTAACCAAGACCAAGGACGGTCTCCATCTCGATCCTGAACTCTTCATCGGTCAATGTTTTCCTGGGCATCGATACATTATCTGCGTTGAATCCACAATAAAGACATCGATTCACACATACGTTGGACAAATAAAGGGGTATAAATATCTTGACCGTATTCCCGAAAACGGATTTTTTTAACTCCCCTGCCTGTCGGATGATTGCGCTGTAATTTTTTGTATCCGACTTCCCCGCGCCAAGCAAATATGCGATTTCATCCAGGTCTGCGGGATTATCGGGCGAGATCGATTCGAGAATTTTATTAACGACGGTTGACCCCGGGTTCCAATCGAGCAATTTAATAATTCGGTTTTCAGGTAGGTTGTACATATCGTGCGATTTTATTAATCCCGGATACCAGCTACCCTCCGCTAATGCGTCGGGATAGCAGGTACCGGGATTAGTACCGGGATTAACCGTATAAAATACATGCTTAATTCGCGGTTTAGTAATATCGAAAAAATAAATATCTCGCGATATTTTATTTCCGTTCAGTTTTCAATACTTCAACAAGTTTAAGTCCGATATTCCGGCTCGTCAATCCGGCTAACTCCAGAAGGTCGTTTGGATCGCCGCTGCCAAGGTACATATTCGGAATCCCCACGATCCTCATCGGAACAGGATGCTTCTCGAC
>JAPKYR010000225.1 GCA_026394215.1 bacterium | reverse complement strand
GTTCTTGGCGACAATAATTGAATGTCCGATTCAATAAATTCATCATTTATGTCTTATATTGTTTTACCGCAAAGACTGTTATTACCGTTGGGCAAACGTTTCAGTTGATTCAATAATTTGTCACAAAACGATTTTATGTATGATCCGTCTATTGGAAATTTGAAATTTTTAACTTGGATACCCAATCGATGAGTGCTGTTCCCACATTTAATTTCAATTGCCGAACATAATTCTCGAAACATATTGCTAATTCTTTTTTCATCATCCGAAAGTTGAATATTAGTAACTTCCGCACAGTATGTATTTCCATTAATATCTATAAAATAATCAGGATATTCTTCATACTCACCATTATTTGGCTTTACGTCAATTAATAAATGTTTGAGTATATAAAACGTGGCAAGTTCAAAAAACGCCCCTATATGTGGTTCGTTTTCAAATAATAAAAAATCTCTTTTAATTTGGTCTAATTTATTTCCATGTGGAAAATCATCAAACCATTTATCAACTTGTGCTCTAGCTTGATCCCATCTTTCACCTTGTTCAAGACTCAAATAAGCAAGATATGGCTTTCCCCAAGGCTCGGTAAATTCCATAGCTTTCTCTTTGAGTGAATTTGAAAATATACTCATGATATAACCTCCAATTTTAATATACTGTAACATGGCTCCCAATTAATATCAATAGCGAAATATCCTATAACCCCTCCGCCAGCACCTCCGCGATGTCCATTACCTTTGCGTTTTCGATGCCCTTGTCGGTGAAACCGTCGGTCAGCATCATCTGGCAGAACGGGCATGAGATGCAGACCTCGTCCGCGCCGACTTTCATCAGCTCTTCGACGCGTTCATGGTTGATACGCGTACCTTCCGTCTCCTCGGTGAACAACATTCCGCCGCCTGCGCCGCAGCAGAAACTTTTCCGCTTTGCTCTTTCGGGCTCATGGATTGTCGCGCCGGTTTTCGCGAGCAATAACCTCGGATTACGGTAGCCCTCGTCGCCCACGTAACGCGAGAGATAGCACCCATCGTGGTATACGACACTCTTCGCGCTGTCTGTACCTTTCCCGCCATCGGTACCAGCCGCACTATTCCCGGCGGTAGCTTTAATTTTCAATTTGCCTTCGTTGATAAGCCCCATGAGGAAATGCGAGTGATTGACGATCTCGATTTCCTTTTTCAGGCCGAGGTCCTTGTATTCTTTCAGCGTTCTAAGGCAGTGCGGGCATGTGGTGACGATCATCGACGGATTCGCTTCGTTCAGCATCTCGATATTTGCCTTCGCGAGCATCTGGAATAGGAACTCGTTACCCGCCCTGCGAGCCGCGTCGCCGGTGCATTGTTCTTCGACCAACACGCCGTAATTCACGCCCGCCGTGTCGAGAAGTTTCTTGAACGCGAGCGCGACTTTCCGGTAGCGGTCGTTGTAGCGCGCCATACATCCCATCCACCATAGAATTTTGCCGGATTCGTATTCTGGGAATTTGTTTTCGGCGATAAATTTCGCTGCGTCGGTCGGCTGGTAGTTCCACGGATTCGCGGTGGATTCGAGGTTGTCGAACAGGGGCCGCAATGTATCGGGGAAAATACTGTTCGCGACATAGCCCCTTCGCATTTCGATAATCGCGATCGGCTGGTCGATACCGACCGGGCACTGGAACGTGCACGCGCCGCATGTCGTGCATTGCCAGATCATGTCGCTGAAAGTTTTGTCGCCGATGATTTCTTTGTCGGGATTCGCGATAAATGTCTCGCGAAGGTTCAGCATGAGTTCCTTCGGATTGAGCTTCTTTCCGGTGATTCTCGCCGGGCAGTTATCGTAGCACCGTCCGCATTCCACACATGTAAGCGACCCGAGGATCGTGTATTTTCCAAGGTCGGTGAATTTCTCGGCTCCGAGATACATATTCTCCTCATCGACATCATCCGATTCCATGTCGATTATAAGAGGTTTGATCGCGGCGAGTTCGAAGTCCTTGCAGAATGTCGTGTAGAGGCTTAAGAAAAGGTGTATGTGCTTGGATCGCGGGATCAGGATAAGGAACGCGAATATTGTCAGAAGGTGGATCCAGATAATTGGCTTGAAAAGAGGATTATCCTCGCTCATGAAAAATGATGTCGCGATGAAGGTCGCGATGAGAATCATGATGAAAATCGCGACAAGCCCGGATGTCCAGGAGATCTTTCCAAGTGAGGGTGGCCGGCTTACGAATCGCCTGATTAACAGGTACACGATCCCGAAAAATGCGGGGATCGAAACTAGTGCAAGAATACCCCGGTAGAACTGATGAAACGGGCCGGTACCGAGGATGCCGGATTCAAGTCCGAACATGCGGAAGATAATGTCGAGGGTTTCCAGGAGGAAAAACAGGAACGACCAGAAGACAAGAGCGTGCGCCCATCCTGGTAAAGGGCGTCCAACGATAACCGTCCCCTGAAGTAAAACCTCCCTGATCCATCGCGCGATTCTTTCCCCAAAACGGTCGCAGGGGAGGCTCCCCCGGCCTTTCTGAATGATCCTCAACCTTTGGATTACCGGTTCGATAAAAAGCGCAATCGAAACGATAATTACTACTGCGAGAATGATTTTTTCAACCAGCGACGTATGCATGTGAAATACCTCACAAGGCTGTCGGACGCCTCATGCCCCCATTTAAGCTAAGTAAAAAACCAATATTATAAGCAAGTGAGGTGGCAAGCTCAACTTGTCAGGTTCTAAATAAGTGGCCTAATGTGGTATTTTCCGCTTCTATTTCGAAAGCCCTGACTGGCAACAATCGGCTTTACGCGTTACAATTGTCGCGCTTAATAAAAAAGTAGAGTAAAACAACAATGTTTCATATGCGACGTGTCGGGGAATTGATGATCCTTCAGACCGACCTGTTTCCGGTTTCGCTTAAGCATGCTTTTACGACGAAACGTCTGAACAACGTACCTCCCGGCTCAAAAAAGTGCTCCGATTTCCGAATCGACTCAATTAATGAAACTTCGAACTGGTGGACGAAACTCAGGGACAGCCTGTTTACAAAGAACCATACGCTTGTTATCCACAATCAGGTTCATGGCGGGAACGTAAGGGTTCTGGATTCGTCAAAAGGATTGGATTCTACAGAAATCGCTGGATTCAAATACCATATCGCCGGCGACGGGGATGCTATTATCAAGCCTTTTATGAGACAACCGGTATTCATCGGGATAACCACGGCTGACTGCCTTCCATGCATCGTTTTCGAGCCGGAATCGCACACAGTCGCTGTGGTCCATGCCGGATGGAGGGGGATTGCCTCGGATATCCATGGCAACACGATTCGCGCCTTTAAAAATGGACTGGGAATCGAACCGAAAAATCTCCTCTGGGCGATAGGACCGTCTATCGACGCTAAAAACTACGAGGTCGGAACCGACGTAATCGCCGGTTTGGAGGCTTCCGGATATGCCGAAACCGACTGGGTCGATAACCCCGGTGTTGCGCCATGCTGGACAAGGTCGAGGCGTCGCGACCATTTCATGCTGAATCTGGCTGAATGCGTAAAAACCCGGCTGATCTCGATGGGGGTCCCTGAAGCGCAGATAGATATCTGCAAATTATCGACATTTGACAATCCGAATCTGTTTAATTAATTCCGTCGCGACGGGGAAATCAAGGGGCTGCAGGCTTGTGTGGTGGGATGAAATTTATCAATCGAAAAACATTTGTTGATTTTTCTATACTACATTTAGCAAACTATGAAACAATTCACCCCTGTGTTTGTCTATAAGGAGTGTTTGCCTTGAAATCGCATATTCGAATTACGAAAATTTGTTTTTTCGGAATAGTCCTGATGATCGGTCTGGCGTATGTTTCTGCCGATGCCCTGGCGCAATCGGTAAACCTGCTCTCGATCCAGGACGAAATAACCGATCCCGGGATTCTTACACTGAATCAGTGTCTGAGTATTGCCGAAACTGAAAATATCGGGCTGATGCGGACACGCCTTGGGATCGAGGCTGGTATTCTGGACAGGATCCGTAACGAGAGCGCATTCGATCCCGGCTTCAGCTTTGATTTTACCTATAAAGATAACGATTCATCGGGAAGTTCCGGCGGGAGTTCTTCGACCGACCTTGGGCTTGGCTACCAGCAGCCGCTCTGGAACGGAAGCTCATGGTCTCTTTCACTCGATCAGACGCGGGCCGATGGTTCTACAGACATTGACGGCACAAGTGCCAATTACACAAATTACAGTTCGCAGCTTGGGTTGGCATACACCATGCCTATCCTTGAAGGATTTGGGGATAGGGTGAACAGAATCGGGGTCGAGAAGTCCGATATCGGGATTACCAGAAGCGAGATCGCGGTTTCCGACGCCCGCAGAAGCCTGAGATATTCGGTAATCCAGGCTTATATCGGGTCGGTCCTTGCCGCCAAGCAGGTCGAAGTCGCGCAACTGAGCCTTGATACCGCCCAGAATCTTGTTGAGAGGACGCAGGCGTTGATCGACGTCGGACAGCTTGCGCAATATGAACTTCTTGCGGCGCAATCGGGACTCGCACAGCGTCAGGAAGCGGTAATCAATGCTCAAACCAGCCTGGTGACCTCGCTCGATAATCTGAAAAGCATAATCGGCCTTCCAATCGGTCAGGAAGTATCGGTCGATCCGGGAATTCTCCGGGAGATATTCCTTGACATCAATCCGGATGATTTGTTCCTGACCGCGCAACAGAACCGTCCGGACTTTAAGGACTTTGAACTTAGAATCAGGCAATCGCAACTCGATCTTTTCCTTGCAACCGACCGAAGGCAGGCATCGCTCAACTGGAACACCGTTTTCAGCCTCGGCGGACAGCAAGACACTTACACGAGAAGTGTCGGGGACATGAATAAATTCAACTGGTACACCGGGCTGCAATATCGTCTGCCGCTTGGCGGAAATCGGGCGGCGAATGTCGATGTGGCATCGGTAAATCTCCAGCTCAATCAGCTCGAACTTGAAAAGACCGATTTTCTGAGAACTCTCGAAACTCAAATTCGGTCGGCGTCGGAAGAGTTCTCAAACGCCATGCTCAGGATTGAGGTTACAGCCGAGGGGCTACACGTCCAGGAAGTCAAGATGGAAAGCGAGTACGCAAGGCTTGACCTTGGATTGATTACGTCGCGGGATATTCTCCAATTCGATCTTGATTTGGCGAACGCGCGGCTTGCTTATGAGACGGCTATTGCCGATACGATTACATCGCTTTCGAAACTTGAATTTCTGACAGGCCGGCACATGATCGAAGATGCTATAGTCATCAACGACTTGATATCGAATGCGGAGGTCCAGGAATAGTGTCCGACCTGCCTCTCATCCGCCTGGAAAAAGTATATAAGATTTACAAAATGGGTGAATCGAAAGTCAGGGCGCTCTATGGGGTCTCTCTTGATATTCACCAGGGCGAGATGCTGGCTATAATGGGGTCTTCCGGAAGCGGCAAGAGCACATTGATGAATATTCTCGGCTGCCTCGACCGTCCTACAAAAGGTCGTTACCTGCTATCGGGAGAAGATATCGGCGATTTATCCGATAACGAGCTTGCGGCAATTCGTAATAAACGCCTGGGATTCGTTTTTCAGTCGTTCAATTTGCTGAAACGAACCAGCGCCATCGAAAATGTCGAGTTACCTATGGTTTATTCCGGAGCGAAAAATCGAAGCGAGAGAGCCATGGAAGCCCTGGAAAAGGTCAAACTCGGGGACCGTTACAAGCACAAACCAAGCGAGTTATCCGGCGGAGAGCAGCAGAGGGTAGCGATCGCGCGCGCGATTGTTACCGATCCGGACATCGTTCTTGCCGACGAGCCGACGGGAAATCTCGACAGCAAGGTATCGGCGGAAATCATGGAAATTTTCTGCCAGTTTAACGACGCCGGCAAAACAATTATACTGGTGACTCATGAGCGCGATATTGCGGCTTACGCGACAAGAGTCGTGACTTTATTCGACGGGAAAATCAAATCGGATGTGCCGCAGAATTCCATACACTGTCGACCCATAGAAGTAAATACATAAAAGAAAGGTTAAATTAAATGGATGTGGAAAAATCAAATGAAAATGCTGAAATGAAAGAACCTATAGAGCCTGAGGACATCGACGAGATAGACGATGACGAGGAGCTTGAGGACGACGAGGATGTCGAGGATCTTTCAGTAGCGGAGAAAGTTATAGGGGTATTCATCGCTCCGAAATCGACGTTCAAATACCTCGCGGAACGTCCCGATTTCTGGTCTGCATTTATCATCATAAGCCTTATTTTGATTGCTCTTGGCATGCTGACTATGAAGAACCTGATGCCGATGATGCTGACCCAGACTATTGAACAAACCCAGGAAAAGTTGGCGAGTTCGGGAATGTCCGAACAGGATATGGCAACCACCATAAACCAGCTTCAAAAATACATGCCGTATTTCTTTTATGGGCAGGCTGTGATCGGAACGCCGATAGGGCTCGTGGTCGCATGGCTGCTGCTTACTGTCGCGGTGTTTTTCATCGGACTTATGCAGGGGCTGAAGACGGATTTTAAAAATTTATTCGGCATTCTACCCTGGTTGTCGCTAATCTCGATGGTGCCGGCAAAGATCATCGCTTCAGTGATCATATTCTCCGGAAAAATAACATCTATTGCAGACATGACCAACATGAGGGTTATGGCGCCTGTCAGCATACTTGGGATAATTCCCCAGAACGTCGCGCTCCCGAAAATTGTTGAAGGGATGCTGAGCACAATCGATCCATTCTACATATGGTCGATGATCGTCATGGTGTTTGCGCTTGAATATGTAAACAAATGCAAACGGTCGCAGGCGATCACGACAACCGTAATTATCGCAATCCTTGGCATTTTACTTTCGGGTCTATTCACGGGCATGGCAGGTATGTCGCAGGTGTCAGTGGGATAAACAGCCATGGCGAAGAAGACAAAAAAAAGAAAAAATAAAGCGCTGATAAACTGGCTATTCTTCGGGACGCTGGTCATTATCGTGGCTGCGATTTCTTATTACTCCTACACCCAGACCCGCGAAGATACCAGGTGGACGCTTCAGGAATTCCAATCCACCGAATCGACCTACATGGGCGACCTTCAGCTCAGCATCCTGGCATCAGCGACACTCCATCCGTACGAACTTCTGGAAGTCCGTCCCGAAGCAAGCGGGAAGATCCTGGAGCTGTATTTTGAAGCCGGCGACTGGCTCGATGAGGGCGACCCGATGGCGCTTCTCGACCAGGAAGACCTGTTAATTCGTGTGGATACCGCAAGGGCGAATTTATCGAGCGCCTACGCGCAACTTGCTCAGACCGAAAGGGGTTACACTCCGGGTCAGCTTCAGTCGTACGACGCGCAGGTCGAAAGTGCGCAGCTAGCGCTTGCTGAAGCCCAGGAGGATCTCGATCACACGCGTGAACTGCATGACGGCGGATTCGCGTCTGATGAAGAACTCGACAACGCCGAGTACGCGGTCGAACATGCGCAGCAAAGTCTCGATCACACGATTCAGGCGCGCGACGTCCTTCTGGAAGGCAGCACTAGCGAGGAAATCCAGGTTGCGCGCGCGAATGTCACGGTCGCGGAGGCGTCGGTACAGGAAGCTGAAAACGCTCTTGGCAACGCGACTATTTATTCTCCGATCAGCGGCGTCGTCATGGACAGACTGGTCAGCGAAGGATCGGTGATCGTGTCGTCTCTCGCAAGTTTCAGCGGGGGCGATGTCATCTGTACGATCGGGGACCTTACAAGAATGAAAGCCTATGCGTCGGTTGACGAAAGCGACATCGGTTTGGTTGAGGAAGGCCAGAAGGTCCTTCTCGATGTGGACGCTTATCGCGACGTGGAATTCGACGGGACGGTAATCAAGATACATCCGCAGGCCGATGCAACCGGCGGAGTTAACTCATTTACCGTCGAGATCGAGGTTCCGAATCCTGACGGGAAGCTTATGAGCGGAATGCGGTGCGAAGTTGAAATAATTACTGAATCCATAACCGATATTCTCCTTGTCCCCGACCGGGCAATAGCAGAAAGTAACGACAAGCAGTATGTATTTGTTGTTAAAGAAGATAAATCCATCGAAGCCCGCGTGATCGAGATCGGGCGGACGAATTATGAATATACCGAAGTGTTAAGCGGTCTTGAGGAAGGCGAAGAAGTTATTGTGCGCGGCGTCCCGAGTGATCTTCTTGAGGAACTGGATGCATCCGGTAACCGCAGTAGCGGCGGGCATATAATAATTTCGTCGGGTTAAGATTAATCCTGTGCCATCTGCCTCCGGCAGATGGGCAGAGTGTTATGTGCCTCCGGCACATGGACCCATGTGCTGGAAGAGGCTGTTGAAAAAGTGGATTTTAATTAAATTTATGTAGGACATGCTTTTCAGCTTGTTACTGAAACCATGATGATTGCTGGCATTCAATAACAAGCTGGAAAGCATATCCTACATAATTACAGCAAACAGATAATTTTTCAACAGCCCCTGGAAGCACATTAAACACCTGCTCATTCGCTGGAAGCGAATGACACGTTGTTGTACAGATGATCCAGTATTTTTCCGACATGCGCATCCCAGGTGTATTTTTCTAGAACCAGCTCCCGTGCCGCTTTCCCGAGCCTGTCAACAAGAGCCATGTCGTTATATAGGGTGTTTATCGCTTTAGCAAGATCGTCGGGATCGCCGGGTTTTACGAGAAGCGCGGTTTTACCATGTTCGAGAATTTCTCCTATCTGATCCAGATCGGACGCGATTATCCCCTTCCCGAGCGCCATGTATTCGAATAATTTTGTGGGGCTTCCGAAAAATGGCGTCCCATCGGGATTCGGCACATGAGGGCTAAGGAAAAAATCAGCGCACATGAGATATTTCGGGGCGTCGCGCTGCGGGATGATGCCGGTGAACGCGACCCGATCGAGCACGCCGGATTCCTTCAACAGTTCCTTCACGCTGCCATAAAGCAGGCCGCCGCCGATAAGAAGGAAATGCAGGTTAGGATTATTTTTGAGCGCGACAGGAATCGCTCTCGCCAGAACCTCCACACCATGCCATTGTCCAAAGGTGCCGATAAATCCCGCGACAATTCTTCCGTCGGGAATTCCCAGCTCCGATCTCAGCTTCTTGATTTCGTCACTGGAAAATCGTCCGGGATCGAACATCTCAGGATCGACCGCGTTTGGATTCACGAGGATTCGGTTTCCGTCAATACCCCGTTTGAGAAGTTCGTCTTTCAGAGGTTGCGATACGACCGTGATCATGTCTGCAGATCGAATCACATATTCCTCGATTTTTTCAGCTAACGCCGGATGCCTGAGCCTGCTGCCCCAGTGTTTCGAGACCCAGATTTCGCTTCCGTTATATTCGAGGATCAGCGGGATATCGAGCTCTCTTGAAAAAATGACGGGCACGTAGCTATCAAGTGAATATCGAGCATATATGGCGTCTGGAGAGTGATTTTGCAATGCCTTGAGGCCGATATCCGCGACCTGCCGATTATAGGAAAGGCGCATATGTTCCCAGACATTCCTGTAAAATGTGCCGGGTGCGATTGTGATCGATTGTGCGAGTTCGTGCGACATGTCCGACACTTCCGCCCGCAATTATGCCGAACCAGAGGTCGGTTTTCATATAAATAATATTTTTAATGCTACCCTTCGCGACCGGATATCGCGTGACGGTTTCCTTCAAACCTTCATCTATTTTCCGGTTGATATCACCGACAAGTTTCCGACCCGCAAAAAACTGCGAAACCGCCGATGGGTACTCACTAGATAGCAATCCTCCCCACGTCAGGGACCGCACATTTCCAGCCCGATCCACCGCTACCCGAATCTGAGACGGCACCATGCATGCAAGAGTGTAAAGCGCGGCACGATTCGCCTGCCTGTCCCAGTCATGGCAGAAGATCGCGAAAACCCCTCCCCCGGATTCCTTATGGATTTTGTTTATATAGCCGGGAATCTCACTTCGGGGCTTGTCCTTAATATCGCTCGACGGGATAAAGGTGCAGGAATCCACTCCGAGCCACCTGCACAGATTATTGTGGTCGATTTCTTCAACGGAAAGAAGGCTAAGTATTGTCGCATGTTTCGGACCCATCAATTATGCGTGCAGCCTTCTCATTTTTATTTTGCATGGTTAACCTCACCCCCTGCCCCCTCTCCACAGTGTGGAGAGGGGGTTGGGGTGAGGTATTTCTTTTTAACCTTCGTACGCATCCATATCGGATTCGTCGATATCGAAATTCGCCCATGCGTTCTGGACATCGTCGTTATCCTCGAGCATTTCAATCATTTTAAGTACCTGTTGAGCTTCTTTTCCCGACACCTTCACGGTCGTACTCGGTTCCATGTACAATTCCGAATTGGCGAGGGAAATACCCGCTTTCTCAAGCCATGTTTTAACGGCGTTGAAATCGGTATAGCCCGTGTAGATATCCCACATATCGCCGCCATCATCGACATCGTTCGCGCCCGCTTCGATAGCCTTCTCGAAAATCTGCTCCTCGGTGAAATCATCCTTCCCAACCTGAATAAAACCTTTTCTTTCGAACTTGAAGGCGACGCTGCCGGATCCGCCAAGTTTTCCGCCAGCCCTGGTGAAGATGTGTCTGATATCGGCTGCGGTTCGATTCTTGTTGTCTGTCAGCGTTTCAACAAGAATCGCGACTCCCCCGGGGCCATAACCCTCGTATGTGATCTGCTCCCACTGCTCGATGGCCATATCGGCGCCTGTGCCGCGCTTGATCGCGCGATCGATGTTGTCGGCCGGCATGTTATTATGCTTCGCCTTATCGACAACGGTTTTCAGCCTCATATTGCTATCCAAATCCCCGCCGCCTTCGCGCGCAGCGACTGTGATCTCCTTGATAAGTTTGGAGAATATCGCGCCTCGCTTTGAGTCGGCAGCCCCCTTTTTTCTTTTGATCGTACTCCACTTACTATGACCTGACATAGGTAAACCTCCGAGTCAAGGACCATGAAGCATATTATATCCGAAAGCAGGCAAGGAATTAAACGCCAAACGGTAAAACATGTCAACAGTTGCACATTATCCCAATCAACGCTATCTTTTACCGGATTTTAAGATACATTAACTCTGATAGAGGTTATTTTACATGCACCGCAACCGTATTCTTTTTATCCTGACAGCAATACTTTTCATGGTTTTTGTCCCTGTAGCCGCCAATGCCCAGGCCAATACAGCGATGAACGAGTTCAATGTCCTGATGGACGACCTGGTGGACAAGATCGTCAATATCGAGACAGCTTATTCCCCGTCGCTTGCCGGGGCAATCGGAAGAACCCGTCGGCTGGATGTCTACAGCCAGTTGATGCCCGATATCGAATCCGTCGCCCAGGACGCCCAGGGTCGGACCGATCTCAATTCCCTGACTCTACAGATGTTAATTGACGCCGCCGACCTGATGGATCCCGCGGACGAGCAATTTCTCCCGATCCTGGAGGAATTATGGGTCAGGGCGATTATTCTCCGGTGCACCATACGCAATATCGGCCCGGAAACGGTCCGGGATTACATACGCAGAGAGTCCTCCTCATTTGTCGCGGATCGCGGGAATTTCGCGCACCCGGACTTCGATCAAACGACGCTTACGCCCGAAGATGAGACAATTATTTACTTCACCGGATTCGGGCTAGTTATTTTGATGAATATGGACGGCGGACCCGATCTGGCCCTGGGGATTTATGAAGATGCGGTAGATCTCAAAGGCTACTTCTCGAACCAGCTTGTTTTCAGGGCGGTCGATCTCGATGTTGCCGGCCTGCCGGTGCTTGAAAAAATCCTGACCGATTCCCTTGAGCAACCGATAATCGGTGAATTCCTGTACGGCACAATCGCAAGCAAGCTTCTCGGACAAGGGGGGCAGTTCGGCAATGAGCTTAATTTGTCCGATGAATGGAAGACGACGATCGCGGACTGGACATACAATTTCATGATAATCCCCGAACGTTTAGAAGCCAGGCTGCAGCTTCCGTTTTACGGGGTCGATTTCGACCAGGTGGAGTTGTTCGCCGAAGCTCTTCTGGGGCTGCTCGGACCCCCGTCCAAACCAAAAATCCTCTCATTGTTATCTTCCGATGACCTGATGAAGAACGTCGTCGGGCTTGAATCGCTCAGATGGTTTGATGTCGATACATATCCGGACGACGCGGGGGAAATGTACGCGGTCGCGGAACCGTTGATGGGAAACCGTGATTTCACACTGGCGGTCCTCGCCAAGGAAGTGCTCGATATCGACGCGTATTATACCGGGGAACCATACGACAGCGCGCGTCGCGAACGCCTCGCGGCCAACATACCGTGGCTTTGCGACCTGATGCAAAGGGCATATGAAAATCAGGGAGTTGAATACCTCTCCAGCACCGCATGGCTCGATATTTACCGGGAAGGAACCCTCGTGGACCTTCTGGCCGACTGCATGCCGATGGTCGCGCAGGTAATCAACTCAGACTGGGCGTCCAGGCAGGAAAATCCCGATATCTCGCTTCCCGAGGGCGAGGTGGACCTGATTACATATTTTATGAAAAATGGCCAGCCGGAATTGTTCACGAGCACTGAAAGCACGATACTCAATTTTCTTGTCAGCGAACTTGATGGCGATGATGTCAATCCGTTCAGGGTCTGGACGTATGTCAATTACCTCGATGCGTCCGTAGTAGCGGGTAATGCGTTGTCCGACGACTGGACCAACGCACTTGTCCGGCTCAAGTCGTGGGTTGACGGCGGAAACGCACTTATTCGGACCGAGGAATTAAAATCGAAACTTAATGAGCTGCTGTTTCCCTAGGCTGACAACCTTTATTAGGCAGCTTGAACAAAATGTGTCTTGACGAACGATCTTAAGGAAAAAGGGGACTGGCTCGGATTTTGCCTGCGTTAACCGTGCCGCTTATAATGCGCTTCCCGGGCGAAATCCGTGCCTGTCCCCGATATTACGATATTTATTACTGATAATAAATTACCGATGTTTATTAATGATGTTTATTAATGATAAATAATCACCCAGGATAAATTCCATGCCGCATAAAGACCATAACACCGATAAAATCCACATTCGGGACCTGAAAGTAAATATTTATATTGGGGCCGAAGAATCGGAGCGGGTTGAAAAGCAGGATCTGATACTTAATATCACCCTGATGCTCGATTTGAGGTTGCCCGGCGAGACCGACAAGCTCGTGGATACGGTAGACTACCGAGATCTGGCTTTGGAGATCGTCGAAAAATTATCGGAAACCGCATTCTATTTACTGGAAGCGCTGGCGGAGAAGGTTGCGTCGATCTGTCTTGGAAACCCGCATGTTCGGAAAGTGCAGGTGATAATAGATAAACCCGGCGCGATTCAATCGGCATCGAGCGCGGCGGTCGAGATAATCCGCGGCAGGCTGTGACCATTAGAGGAAATTCCCGCCACGCTGAAATATAAAAAAATCCCAAGTGGGATTCAAATTCGACTTGGTGGAGCTGAGGGGGATCGAACCCCTGACCTCTTGAATGCCATTCAAGCGCTCTCCCAGCTGAGCTACAGCCCCACGAGGTATTGAACACCGAATTTCTTCTTCGGAATGAATATACCCGACATTAAGATCAAAAATCAACAACTTGTAACAGTATTCAGGGTTAATGTCTCCAAACAGGATATTTTAGAAAACTCGATGACTATACAGGATAACCATATCCGATGTGCATACTTGCTCAGCATGACGTAAAATATACTGCATGACCGAACAATGCGAAGTCTCAGTCATTATCCCAACCTTCCGCGCAGGCGACGATCTTCTCCAATGCCTACGGTCGATCCGCGATGATGCCGGAGCCCCTCCATACGAGGTCGTGGTCGTGCTCAATTCGAGCAAACCGATCGATATCAACCTTACGGAAAATAATCCTGCGGCAAGAAGAATCGACGCTGGGACTAACCTCGGATTCGCCGGGGCGTGCAACCTCGGCGCGAAAGCATCTGTCGGAAAAATACTCGCTTTCGTAAACG
>JAPKYR010000052.1 GCA_026394215.1 bacterium | reverse complement strand
GCAAATCCCGGTAGCAGCTATCCCGGAGCGTTAGCGGAGGGTAGCGGCTATCCGGGATTTCTTCTTCCACTTACGCAACCCCTGATTTATAATTCAATCTGATCTATTAACGGTACCGATATGCCCGCAGACTCTTCAAATCCCGAATTCTTCTATGGCAACACGAGCGTCCTTCGTCAGGGCGAGCCTGTGCGCTCCGAAATTATGAGGGCTATTCTGACCGGACTCAGGATGGGGCTTGGATTCGGACTGTTCGTGATCTTTGTCGTCGGAGTCGCGATGGTATGGTCGAACACCGACCCGATTACAAGACGCTGGTTCAGCCTTATCTGCCTGATCACCGGTCCGCTTCTCGGAATGTTAGCGACCACTCTGTATTATTTCGCGGACAGCAAAACTGGATATTTCGGGGTCAGCGACGAGGTGATTTCATTCAGAACCCCGTTCAAAAAAATCACCATCCCCCTTGAAAAAATATTCGGCGCGGGATCGGAGCCGCACGGTACGAATAACTGGCTTCGCATATGCTATCTTGCCGACAATGTGCGCGGTTTCAAATCGATGCTATGTAATTTCAGATTCTACGAGGCTGAATCGGGCCCGATCATGGATGAAAAACGCGACGGCCTGGACGGGAACGAGGTCGCGCGTCTTGCCATCATCACACATATCCGTCACAGGCTGAAAACGGAAATGCCCGTGGCTTCAATTCCCGAGTTCAGATTCGAGGCCACATGCGATCACAGGCGTTCTCTTGACGCGATTATGGACATCGTCATCAAGGGTTACTTCCGCTGCGATGGGAGATATCTCGAGATTCAGGAGGAGGTCCAGAAGATCGAATCGGGATATTTTGACGGCCTTCACAAGGTGGGGGGCGATCAGTCCATAAAACCCGGTACTGATCTGCCCGTGAAAACCCGCCGTCATATAGTAGAGGTCACGAATGTGGCTGAGGTAGCGTTTAATACTGAACCCGTGCTTGATTCGGTTACCATGCCCGGCATGTGGATTCATCTGAAAGAGCCAAAGGATGAGGTAATCAGAATTCATGTCGATGCCTATTCATACTCTCGCGAGATAAAGAAATACTGTAAATGTCTTCCGACATTGTTTCCATTTTACGACGACACTGAATTCTGGTTCAGCGGGGACGAGTATTACGGGGGGTTGAAAAAAATAGAGGTGGAGAGAGCAGGATAATACTGCTTATTACGTATCATTTTAAAATTGAATGTAGCTGCACCCCATTCACCAGTTCAGGAAGCTTCCATGATTGCCCCATTACTAGCGTTAACATGCACAACCTGTTGGCCAAATGCGAATTCCCAGTAAACCGGGAAATCTGTCCCATTGGAAAGCCAGGTTCCCCATTGGATTAAATCCACACTCGACGGTTCGGTTCCGGTAGCGGAATCACCAAGGTACGAAATTGCTCTTGATATTGCGGCGTCGCGGTCAATATTAATAACAACTGGCGGATGCAGCTCACCTTCACGAAAATCCAGCAATATCGTTGCAGTCTCATCAGGAGGAACAAAAATTACAAAATAGGACACGGCAATCTGATACTCATCCCAATCGGCATATTTTCTATACTCGTTTTGGCCTCCATTTTCTTTAGTTAGCCGATAACCCTTGTCTCCAAGACCAATCGCTTCGGCAATAAGCCCAGGCAGGTCATCATCAGGACTCACGTTCTCAGGCGCAATGATACCTTCCCGGCTATAAATGAACCCCAGCTCCTCCAACCTGAGGGTATCTTCGTTAACATGAAATTCAGCTACATTACCGAGATCATTTCCTATTTTTACACCCCACACCCGCAAATATTCGATGGGCAGTAACTCCAAAGATGTAACTTCGAGTGTGGATGCGTCATAACCCAGTTTTTCTAAAAATCCCATCGCGACTTCGGTGACAGCTGCCGTCCGGTCTTCGCTTACGGGATCCGATGCAGCCTGGACCTCGGAATCCGGCGGGGCAGGTGATTCCTCTGAAGGCAGCCCTTCGCTTGTATTTTCCTGACCTGGTTCGCTCGATCTCGATGCGGGGCAGCCGGTGAGCGTCAATACTGCAAGGAGTCCCAGAATCAACGCAGCCAGACATATGTGTAGTTTCATAGTTTCTAAAAGATAACAGAATAATTCCGGCTTGTAAATCTCTGAGTAAAATGGGAGAAAAAAGGGAAATAGGACAGTTGCCTTTTGATTTCAATTCATCACTTAACTATTATTAGGGAGAGCCGGTTGATAGTATTGGCATCAATTAAAATTAATTCGTAGCTGTCCACTTTTTCACTCCCCCTCCACACTCTCCAGCTCCGACCCCATTCGGTACTTGATGTTGGTGTTGATGATGAAGTCCAGCTCCTCGTCCATGAAGCCGTAGTGTTTGGCGAGAATGCGGTCGATTTCGTCGATGATGGGCTTGGAGTACATCGTGGGATTATAACTTAGATCTACATTCCCTGCTTTTTGACAAACGCCTCGCTTGCGATAACCTGGACAGATACCGGCTGAACATCCTTCTTCTTCACATGAAATAAAGTTTGCTGCGCAACAAGCAATTGAGCAAGATGATCGATCTTCTCTTCAGGTGTCCCGACTACGTTCTTGATCTTCCTCAGCTCTCGTTTTTCGTTCGGAGACAGATCAGCACTCATTAGTTTCTCGCGGATATCGGTGATTTTCTTTTTATAGGAACCAGATACCTTGCGTGTCAGTATGTTCAGGAGTTTCAATATATGCTTTATAATTGGTTCGGAACTTGTCGAAACTAATTGAGCTTGTCTTTCCTGAGCATCGTCAGTAAATACTTTTTCAAGAGAGCTGACCTTCTTATTGAATCCAGGTGGTAATCCCAACCGTTTTTCATTTGGCTCACACCTGAGCTTTACAAGAATGTCCATCATGTCGCGAGAAACGATTTTGCCCTCGTTATCGGTGAGATAGAGCGCAGCATATTCATTAGCCCGGAAAAACCCGACAATCTCATCAATGCTTCCCGACCTTGCCGACCTCATTTTATCAGGAAGTGTTTCAATCTTTTTATACAGTTCCGGTTTGTCCTTCCGGAGATCGCGCATCATTTTTACCAGTTCAGCAAACGAAATTTCGCCCTCTTCATCGTCTTGTTCCGGAATTTCACCACCAGTATACATCTGCTTGAACATCTCAATATCCGAAAGCTTTTCTTCATTACTTAGATACTTCTCACCAAGCCCTATATGCTTGTGGATATCCTCAAATCGCTTTACTAGACGTTCTTCAAGGTGAAGCCTAGTTTCCAGCTTCCGTTCCGGGAAGAAGTTGTATGTATGAATCTCTTCATGCTCTGTGGATACACGATCCACGCGCCCGATTCTCTGTATCAACCGGACAGGATTCCAGTGAAGGTCATAATTCACTACGATATTCCCATCCTGTAGATTGACGCCTTCCGACAGCACATCGGTCGTGACCAGTATTTGAATCTCGTCTTTGCCTCTATACTTTGCCTGATTTGCTTTCGGGGCGAATCTCTGAATCTTGTCCAGAGCATCATGACTGCTTCCAGTCACAAAATCAGCCTGGCTGAAATTCGCCGCGACATGCTCACCCAGGTATTCAGCCGTAGTCGAAAACTGAGTAAAAATAAGAACCTTGCTTCCCTTTAATGGTACCTCACTTATTTGTTTGAGCAATCTCTGGAGCTTAGCATCATGTTCCGGTTTCAAATCCTTAACCAACTCGTAAATCTGGAAAAAGACGCCTTGGTCTTTATCAATATCCTCAATAAGGCGGCTTACTTCAAACTTCTCTGCAGGATACTTGTCCGCTGCCGTACTAAGCACATCTTCCAGGCGCTCTGAATCGCCAGTCGCCTGATATCGCTTCAATTCCTCAGCGAGAAGACCCGCCGGAACCAAACCCTTTCGGAGATGTTCAAGATAAAGCTCATGAATATCGCTTTGATCCTTTACCGATTTTCTGAACGCCTGTACGCTGCTCTCAAGCCGCTTAAACAGCGTCGTACGTATAAGCGCAACAAGGTTCTTTCCGGCAACTTTCAGTTGCTCAAGATCGGCCTCTTCGCGGAATATCGGCTTTACATAGTTGTACAGATCATACCTGGCATATCGGATTTGCTTGAGTAGTTTTTCGATACGGTCGTATATCCCCGGATACACATCGTCTATTGAGTAGTCGATCCTTACCGGCGCTTTCCGTTTCGGGAATTTCAGTTTGCCGGACTTCATGTCGTCCTGGTAGTACTTTTCGATATGCTTTCTGGTTCTCCGGACAAGGATGTGCTCCAGTAGATCGGGAAGTTTCTTTTCACCATTCTCGACCGCTTTGAAATAATCGCGAAGATTAGGCGGATCGACAGGAATTGTTGTCGAATCGGTCGGGTGAAACAACCTGATTTGATTCAGGACATCCTTAGCCTCAGTGTTATACGGAGTGGCAGTCAGCAGGATAACCTTTTTACCGTGACAGATTTCCTCAAGCGCCTGATAACTTTTCGTATTTGTGTGGCGGAAATGATGAGACTCATCCACCAGAATTACCGGACGATTTCTCATGTAATCATGTTCGAGAATGTCCAGTATCTTCCCTCTGGATTCTACCTTTGCGGGTAAATCGTGAAGGTCGCATATTTTTTCCCATATTGGTTTAAGCAGGGGTGGACATATAATCAGCGGCTTTTCGCCAGTACGGGCATAATGATCGGCAAGTAACGCTGCTCCCATGTACGTCTTCCCAAGGCCAACGACATCGGCAAGCATTACTCCCTGATATTCTTTTAAAATCGACCTTGCCTGCACTACGGCATCTCTCTGATAATTGTAAAGCTCCGGAACTGCCTCACCCTTTGGTTTGTAAACTTTTTCGTCTTCATCCAGCCTGTCCCGAACCAGCTCATAAACCACCTTGAGATAAAGCTCGTACGGAGTCGGCTCGTGGATCGCCCACGACGATTCAAGCACGTTCATTAATTCCTTGTCGAATTCTTCAGAGTCATCCCAGAGCTTGTCGAACCAGGCTGTCAGCTTCTCATGATTCTCATTGCCGGGTACGACCACATTCAATTCCGTATTGCTCGATATTCCCGACAACGACAGGTTGCTCGACCCGACAATCGCCGACCCGCGCTCATACCGCCCTTCCGGATAGTCCACGATGTACGCTTTTGCGTGAAGCACTCCCTTTGTGAAAACCCGAACCTTGATTTTGCCCTCTTTCAGAAGCCGAACCAGATGCTTGATGTATTCTTCATCATCATCGGTTTGCGGAAGCGACGCCGCGAGACGGGCGATCTTGATTTCTTCTTCTTTAACCTTTTCCTTCTTCTCTTGAGCCGTCAGGTATTTGAGTGGTTCCAGCTTATGTGCCGCGACTTCGATGCTGTCCGAACTCAGCGCCAGAGCCTCGACCGTGTCCTTATTCGACGTTGACCCGATCAGGAGCCTCAATTCTCCGACCGTTTCCAGATGCGTCCTGATTGCCTTGAATCCGGACAGGAAAAAATACCCGACCGCAAACTTCGCGCGCTCCGAGTTATCGAGAAGCCGTCCGATATGATCGGCCAGCTTTTGTTCTTGATTGTCGATTATGTCGTGTGGCATGTTTCTATGATAGCTTTTGCATTCGAACTGGTCAAAATATTAATAATGATCTTGATTATTCCCGTAGATGTGGTATATTAACTTAAACGGATGTCGACTGGGTCGATGATCCGTTTTTTATTTTAGGGTTCAAGCATCCGCACCTCGAAAGGGATTGGTCTTTGAATAGCAAAAGGCTCCGCCAGAGTATCCCTTTCCATTCTCTCTGCGAGATAGTCGGAAATTCGGCGTTTTTGCATGTCAAACATGGCTTGAGGTTTGCTTCTTTGCCTGAATTGGTATATTACGCACCCCACAAGCACATCAATTAGCTGAATCATAACTGATGCATGCGATTCCAGCATCATTGCGTTGACCACCTGAGGAAGTCTCTTCAGTTCGCGTTCAAGATACTTGTCGCTATGGCGGGGACGAGTAAGATAATCTGCTACGACGATGCATTGAGAAGAACCTTGCACCGATTCCTCAATCATGTTCCCGATGTACCGGTTATATGATTCCCATATATCGATATATTTTTTACCTTCACTCGAAATTCGGGACTTGTCCAGCACGCGAACCTTGACTTCGATGGATCCCGAGCACGCTGTATCGATCAATCTCTCATAAAACGGCCTTGACCGATAAGTAATTTCCTTGAATTTGAATTCGAATGCCTTCCTGCTGTCCCCCGTTGCTGTCGATGCCTGCCTTTTCAGAAGAGTTATCTCATGGAACAGCGTCGATGTGTCCTCTATTAGAAGCATCCCCAGCGCAAAGAACGGCTGATTCGGGTCTTTCTGAAGAACCCCGCTTTCATCAATAAATGCAAAATATGGATTCATCGACACGGCTATTCATTGTAGTTTAAATATCCCTGAAACATAACCTGCCGGGGTATTTAAGCTGATCCGGCAGGCAGGAATTTCTGATCATTTTATACCACATCAGTCCCATACTGACAATCTCTATACTCTCCACCCGACCTGGCGGGTGATCTTCTTTATCTGTTTGACGACCGCAAACTTCGCGCGCTCCGAGTTATCGAGAAGCCGTCCGATATGATCGGCCAGCTTTTGTTCCTGATTGTCGATTATGTCATGAGGCATGGTATTTTGATTATTGCCAGTCAAGTGAATACATTTGTTTCAACTGGCAGCTAAAATCGATTGAAGACTCCTAATAAAACTTAATTTTCGATCAACATCGCCTCCACTTTTTAGGTTGGCTTCATATAATTCATGGTTTATATGATCGCCAAATTGACTCGTTCCGATTTTCTGTATAACATAATTTTCCATTCCATCAGGCATAAAATCAATCCTCTTCATTCTATCGGCATATGCCGCACTCCAGACACCTATTTCTGCCAAATATCCTGCTGCATCTTTTGCCGAGTCTTCCAGCTTATGCTTCTTTAACCTATCAAAGCTCAGTCCCAGCTTACTCAGAGCTAATGCGGCTCCTCTGCAGTTGCCATTTGGAATTGCATATTCTGCAAATGACCTATATGCATAAAGGCAATCAAATATACACTGTTTGAGTGTTTCTTTATCTACTGTATCAGCCATGTCTACCAACTTGATGAAGATCACACTTACAGCGGCAAAATATGCTAGAGGATATGCGACATTGGCTTTTTCTTCGTACTTATATCTAAATGAAAACAACATATTACTTAATGCATCCCATTCTGACATGTAGTCATCATCCATTATAGGCGTTTCCTCAATACCGCTTTTGCTTAATAACCGCTCACCTAACCATCCAATATTTTGAAACACTTCGTTAAGCCAATCATATTTTAATCCTTCATTCATCTCAAAAGCATTATCGGCTAGATTGCAATATAGGCTAACAATTTCCTTAAACACAATTGGTGTCCGGCCAATGTTGCTATCCGCAAGTTCTTTCCAAAATCTAAGAAAGAGGATAACTTCATTATGGAAGCCTTGTTTCACAACATCGGACGCAATTTTACCGGTCGTCTCCAATATATCTACCTGCACTGAATCTAAACCCAGCCTGTCGGCCATTTTAACGTACTTCTTAAAAAGGCAAAGCATATAATCGAGAAACTGGGCGATTATACCCCGATAAGGATTCCAGCCATGTCCTTCATTCTTACCTGCGAAATCTTCGGCAAAGTTCTGCCATAGCGCTGAAAAGATTGGCTCAATTTGATCGAGCGTAGCCTGATCAGAGCCGGGAATTGCCCTAAGTATTAGGCCGTCAAGAGGTTCTAAAGGGTCTTTGGCTTTACTAAGTAAGTTCATCAAATGCTTGTACCGCTTATTGTCCGCAGGAACTTTTACCTGCTTAGTTGCCTTTATATGAGGCGCTGGGTTAAGTCTGACGGAATGATAGTAGTACGATACATGCGAGCCAAGGTGCGCCAGGATTTAAGTATAGAGCCAAGTTAAGCTGCGGGAGAAAATCATGTTGAGGAAATGAAAGAGAAAGTGAAATAATAGCAGTAGCAAGAATTGTCAAAGTGGTCAATATGAAGGTGATGATGAGGGGAACATTGAGAAAGATATTTTTGAGTACAACAGAAATCTCTCGATATGAGAATTGACTATGGACAAGTTGCAGTAGAACAAAAAAAGCAGCAGTTATTATACCGAATACCGCTATCTCAATAGAAAATAGATTATTGTAGAAGCTAACTATTGTATCCATAACTCACTTAATGCTCACCGCCTTGTTAAGTCTGTCTCCCGTCAGAGATTTGACGGCTGCATAGACGGAAAGTTGCTCAGCAGAAGTTAGCCCGATCATATCAAAGATGAGCTTATCCAAAGCAAGACGATCAGGTTGCATTAGTTCATGCGCAATGGGCATCTGTTTTCTAGCAGCAAGGGCTTTCAAACAGGATTTAGCCGATTCCCCAGTTCCATTTACCAGGACAAGGCAATCTGCAACCTCATAGACTGTCATGTCCAGGAGGCCTTCTCCCAAGCCAGTCCGAGAGCCAAGCTCAAGAAAAAGCGTGGACAGGGTAGAGTTAAGACTGGCCTGAATCAAGGCCGGGTTCTTTATGGGATAAATTTCGTATAGCCGTTTGTCTGCAAAAACATTCTGATTGCTGAAAACCCGGAACAACTCAGCGACACTCGACGGGCAGATCAAAGGTGCAAACCTTCTAACACCCAAATCCCACCACTTGCCTCTTCCCCGACAGCTTGGCCTC
>JAPKYR010000157.1 GCA_026394215.1 bacterium | reverse complement strand
AGCGGGGATATGTCGGCGATGTTTTCCATCAACAGCCTGAAAAGCGAAATAATAGAAGGGCAGGTGGCGACATTTGGTCCGTTCAACCTGCTTTTGGGAGGTCGCGGCGGGGGCGGCGGTGGTAGTTTCGGGCAGGGATCGTCGATGCTCGCGGTGTACGAGAATGAGGAGCTGGGTTACGTACGGGCGGGCGACTTCTCGGTCGACCTGATGTCGCCGCTGATGGGGCAGAACATGTCGGGTCGCGGCGGGGAAGTGCTTTACCGGAACGGAGACACGGATTATAGGGCGTTTTATGCGCGAGGCCGCGGCAGCATTCCATCGGAAATAATGGGTCTGCAGGTGGCGCAGTATATCGGCGAGGATGGCACAGTGCGCCTGACGGTATCCAGGGATTCTGAGCGTTCAGTACCGGAGGGATATGAGAGGGCGGCGGAGTCATCCACCAATCTGGGGCTTTTCGCGGGGTATCGGCTGTCGGAGGGTACGGAAGTGACGGGTGAGATAGCCCGGTCGAGCGTGTCGGAGGCCGGTTCGGACATCGCATGGCGTCTGAATGCCAGGTACAAGATGGAGCGGTTCTCGGCGAACTGTGAATGGCTTCGGGCCGGCGTGGATTTTCGCGGCGGATGGAGCGACACGGAGCTGAGGCGTCTGAGCCTTTCATGGAGCGTACTCGATAATTTAAATATATGGGCGAATTACAACCAGACGCAGAATAACCTGTCCGGCGACCCGGAGGAAGAGGGGCGTCGCAACAGGAACACGGCATTCGGGGCAACGTGGAGTATTGAGGGTTTCGGACAATTTCGCGTGTCTCACAGGATAGACCTCACCCGCGATATCGTCCTGCAGGATACCGACACTGCGGGAAGGACGACGGAGTATTCGCTTTCCAGGGACTGGGGCGGGTTTCGCATATCGGCGTCGTGGCAGGATCAAACCGATGAGGACCGCATAACGGGGGACCGGCAGACGGATCGGACACTTCGACTCGACTGCGACGCGCGTCTGAATGACAATATATCCGCTCAGATGGGATACTCAATGGGCCGGACATCGGGGAATGATGAGGGTGGAGCATCGCGCACCAACAGCATCAGCCTCGGCGGCGATATCAGCCTCGGCAGCGATATGGATTTTTCATTCAGTGCCCAGAAAGACTCGGGCGGCTTGCAGGGCAGTCGGACAAGCGCCAATGGAACGCTGCGCTGGGAAATGTCGAGCGGATCCACCATGAACCTATATGTCAGGAGTTACACCGGCGATACCGAGGTGGCGCTCTCGTATACGTACCCGCTCAGTATTCCGCTGACGATGTTCCCTCGCAAGGGAAGCATGGCAGGAAGGGTGTTTCTGGCGGACGATCCAACCCAGGGTATTTCCAATGTCCGGGTTTCGGTCGGTCAAATAGAGATGGTGACGGACGAGGGCGGCGCCTTCAGTTTTCCCTCGCTCGATCCGGGCGAACATCAGTTGACGGTGGATACCACGTCCCTCGGGGTGGGCATGACGTCCGAAGCTGAACTTCCGCTTATTTTTACTGTTGAGGCCGGATCAAGTGTCCAGCTTGAGATTCCGGTGATGCGATCGGTGGCAATAGGGGGCCAGGTTTTTATCCAGACGCCCGGTTCGGGCGGAGCCGCTCCTTCAAGAGAGCCGCTTTCTGAGATGGTGGTTGAACTCCAAGCTGGTCCCAGCAGCTTTTATCGGTTCACAGACTCGTATGGACGTTTCCTCTTTGCCGACCTTGTTCCCGGCAGTTATGTTGTCTTACTTAGAAGCGACTATCTGCCTCAGTGGCACGAGGTCCTCGACCCGGCAAGCTATGAGCTTGATCTGGCCCCCGGCGAATCGCGCAGGGACCTTGAGTTTACCGTGGCGCTGACACAGCGCGAAGTCGATATCACCGTCGAATCTACGACCGAATAGTGCCATCTTCTTCCAGAAGATGGGCCGACTGTGCCATCTTCTTCCAGGGGCTGTTGAAAAAATTATCTGTTTGCTGTAATTATGTAGGACATGCTTTCCAGCTTGTTATTGAATGCCAGCAATCATAATGGTTTCAGTAACAAGCTGGAAAGCATGTCCTACATAAATTAAATTAAAATCCACTTTTTCAACAGTCCCTTCCAGATCGTGCCATCTTCTTCCAGAAGATGGGCCGTCGCATTAACGGGGACACCTACCTATTGATTTTAATATATACAATTACTATTTATTCTTGACCTCAGGATAGCCTCTTTATCCTTCCATCCCCCCCCCAAAAAAAATCCCTGATAATCCCTTGCCCTCTATTGACAAAATGGCAACATTATGCTATACTTTCCCCGGAAGCTCTAAAAATCCCTGCAGGGGCGGCCTCCAAATGTTTTCAAGGGTCCTGGCGCTCTCGTCTGTTCATTGAGTTGATGGCGCCCAGCTATCGACGCCTTTCATTAAAGGCGCTAAAAATCCGGCCTGACGTGGCCTTTAGTTTCAGGCCATAGTACAAAAAGAAACTGTCTTCTCTTCGTCAGGCTGGGACAGATCGATCCGGTTTCGGATCGTAATCAGTCAATGAACTCTCGACCGCCAGGACCCAAATAGAAAAGAATTGAAAGGAGCGAAAAATCTGAATCCTCAACAATAAATCCCGATCGCTGCTATCCCGGAGCGTAGCTGCTATCCGTGATTTGCAAAAAATGCTGACAGTGCGCGGTTCACTAAATTGACCCCCCTGATAGAGTCCGGTAAAATACTGGATATCATGGGTGTTTCTCTAAGGCAATACATGCATCAGGTCGCCTATGTCGAGCCGGTCGCTACGGATCCGGATTATCGAAGCATGGGTACGAGCGTGGTAGCATCGCTCGATAACCCGGTTGTTGAACATCCCAATTAAATCCATGTCTTCGATCGGCGCATATACTGGAATTCTACCCCGTGTGTTATGATTTATTCTTAATTTATGACGCGTTGATGATCGCTTTGCATAACCGCGGTGCGACTATGAAAAAGAATTTCCCTGCTGGGTACATTAACTATTTTACCCGTTTACAGACTGCGCTAGTCATTCTACTTTTACTGGTTTTTCAGGGAATCCCGCATGCACAGGAAACAAGCACAGAGCATGCATGGCCGCTACCGGCTCCGGAGCTTCCATCCGGTGCGCTTACTGAGACGGAAACGTATCTTATCGGGCAGGCGCTTGCCTCGGTAAATATGACCTGGGACGATATGGGTTACAGAAAAGATTATGTCGATGACCCATTCCGCCTGACTGCTGTCCAGAGAGCCCTCGACGAGCCGGGTTATCTTGTTGAATGGAACTACGCGTGGGATGATTTTCTTTATGAGAATCCTACTGCAGGGGAGATAATTTCAAGGGCATATAATGACCTTGATTGTGATCCTGATTTAGCACAAGATGATTTGCTTTCATTAATGTTTCGGCCACAATTCCCGCCTGTAAATCCTCTGTTGGTGGAGAAACTACCCAGGGATCTTGCAGTGTGGATCCATGAGATGGACATCGGGCTTAAACTCTCAAGCGATCAGATGATGTCCGAAGTTATTGGGAGTTTGACCCCTGAAGATATCGATTAATCTCAAGGAAAACCTCCCCTGCGATTTCACTGAGGGTGATGATGCCGATTGCCCTCAGGATGACGATTTCGAGCCCCCTCAGGAACTTCTTGATGCGATGCAGCGCTACGATGTCGATTCGCTTTTGTCCCTCGATATTTGGCTTGCAGAGGTAATACAGCGATTTGAAGTGACACTCGAGAGGTTCCCGGATATTACGCTCGATGAACCGATAATCTATGATGGTTTCAGCGGAAAGGTTGTTATCGGATCGACCGGCGATGACGTTTATTATCTCGATAATTACAGACCATTGTCGCTTCTGGTCGATCTTGGAGGGAATGATGTTTATTACGGCTCAGCCGCGGCGGGAAATATCAGAGATGAGAATAATCCTTTAATCGTAGTGACCATCGATGTGTCGGGCAATGACACCTATCTTTCAGACGGGGAACGCTCTATCGGCTCAGGCGTCCTCGGAATCGCGCATCATGTGGATTTGTCCGGCGACGATGTTTACCGGTGCGGAGATTTCAGCCTTGGCGCCGGAGTTTTCGGAGTCGGCGTTCTTGAGGATCGGGGGGGATCCGATTTATACGATGCCGGAGAACTTGTCGAAGGGGCCGCTGCCTGCGGGCTTGGACTGCTGATCGATTCAAATGGCAACGATTCATATCGAGCTGCTGTATATGCTCAGGGAATGGGCTTTACGAGAGGGTTTGGGCTTCTTAGCGACGTGGACGGATTCGACACATACTGGGCGGGAGGCCATGCAAGAGACTACCCGAGATATCCGACAGGAAACCTCAGCTTATCCCAGGGTTTCGCAATGGGAATGCGCGCGAGCGCATCGGGCGGCATCGGAATCCTTAACGACAGGAACGGGAATGATTTTTACGAAGCTGAAGTTTATGGGCAGGGCTCAAGTTACTGGTACGGGATCGGCGCATTGATCGAGGATAACGGCAACGACTGGTATCAGTGCCATCAGTATTGCCAGGGCGCGGGGATACATTTATCTGCGGGAATCCTGCTGGATAGAGGCGGAATCGACCGTTATGACGCGTACGCATGCACGCAGGGGTACGGACATGATCTTGCGGTCGGATGGCTGATAGATGAATGGGGGGACGATTACTACACAGGCCTGGGAACGTCGCAGGGAACCGCCAGCGCGAACGGAGTCGGAATATTGATCGACCGTGGGAGCGGTAATGACGGGCATTTCGCTAAAGATCCCCCCCAGTGCCTTGGTTATGGAGGCCCTATGAGAGGATACGGCGGAATTGGAATTTTCATTGATGAAGGCGGCCCGGATACTTACACAGGAGATTATGCTTCCGATGGCGGATGGTGGATAAAAGGCAATTGGGGTATCGGAATCGATGTCGGCGATGACTGGTGGGAAATTGTGACTGACGAAAGCGGCGTCGAGATCAGCAGGACTCTTAGAATTCCGGGAGGCTCATTATGAAAATAATACACATGGCAATAATTTCGCTTTTAGTTGTTTGTGCAATATTCCTTTCGGGATCCAGCGTGTCAGCCCAGGAAAATCCTGTCAGATCAGCCGAGGAAATTCTCGCTGGACAGGAGACGAACCCATCGCGCGAAGCGATACGCGAATTGTTTATCAACGGAAGCTCTCGCGATGAAAGGCACGCTCCGGTCGCGGCAGGATGCAAACAAGCCCTTATAAACCTTGGAATGGCCGTCATCCCAGCCCTGCTCGAGGATTACCTTTCATCCGATGATCTCCTTTTTGGGATTGCCCTCGACCAGATTATTGGCGCCGCCGGACATCCGGCTACCGAATTTTTGATCCCATATCTTGAAAGCTCCGATTCATATACACGGCGGAGCGCTGCCTACTTGATCGGAATGGTGTCGGCAGCATCCAGACTGGAGGACCCGCTTGCATTGGGACCTCTCGACGATGACCTTCCCGCAATTAATACGCTAAAGGCTGCGCTTGCAGTCGAGCAGGACTGGCATGCGGTTCGCCCAATTCTTGAAGCCCTTGGAGCCATGCGGGACCCGGAGATGGTAGAACTGATCGCGGGTTATCTGAAAAATGAGGAACAGGCTGTCAGGCTTTCCGCAGTCGCAGCGCTCTCGCGGATACCAACGCCTGGGTCCGCGTCATATCTGGCATCGGCATTCAGCGATGAAGAAATGACGGTTCGTGAATCCGCGGTTCTGGCATTGAGTACCCCGATTATGGGAAAATTGGCAATTGCGAATAACCTGTTTCAGGACCGGATACGGATTCAGGAGTCTACTAGGATCAGGTTGTGTTCGCTTGAAGCTTATGCGCGTTATCTGGAGGCTATCGCTTCCGACACATCAAATGATGCCGTATTTGCCCGCGAGCAGGCTGCGATGTTTCGGTCTATTATCGAAAGTGAATTGGACCCGGGAGACTGGCAAACACGCGGATATATAGTTCAAGTACTTGGATTTACGTATATACCGGACGTGATGGAATATCTTCAGAATCTGAGACAGGCAGAGCTGCATCCGTTCGTGCTGCAGAAAATCGACGAGGCTCTGTTAAGGCTTGAAGCCGGCCAACCGCAACCTGTCGAGTAAACCGGGACAATGTCTGGCACCTGCTAACTTCCAGGGCAAAGGACCATAGCTGGCAGCCCTAACGGGACTTGAACCCGTGTCGCCACCTTGAGAGGGTGGTGTCCTAACCACTAGACGATAGGGCCGCGCAACCTCTTAAAATAACCTACTGCAGCCGGCATGTCAAGGACTACAATGCAGTTATGGACTGCAATGCTGCTATAGGTTGCTAATCATTGACGGTAGCTTAATCCTGAAAGCGGGTGGGTTATTTTTTCAGGACATTTATTAATCGCCGCCAGGCCGAAGGCGATGATGAGTGGTAGTATCGTCGGTATTATCGGTATTATCGTCGGTATTGTCGTTGTTTGTGTTATCCGCTTCCTCATCGTCAGTATTGGCCCCACGGTCCCGTGTGGTCGATGTTGGAATCTGGAATTCATCGATTACCCACGACATTCCCTTTTTGATAAGGATCAGCCGGAGATCCTCATCATCGCGGCTCCAGACCTCAGCGGTGTTCCCGCGTATATCGGAGACCAGCTTGTCTTCGACAAAGTTATTGTCCCCGGAAGAATGGTCGTCGCGAAGACTGGTAAATGCGTTATCTCCGGTTGAGAGGTCCTGAGCGAGCGCACGTTCGGTACAGAATTTCTGGGCGCTGCCTGAATCGCCTTCATACAGGGCTGCGAAGAATTTCTCTACCACCTTCTCCGGCGTCTGATTCAAGCATCCGGAGACGAAAAACAGCGACATTACTCCCAGCGCAATTATGATCGCTTTCAGAATATTCCTTGGGATTGAGTTCTGAATTGTCATTTCTTTTTTCAAATCCTCCATTTCATTGATTGCCCAAATTATAAGGCAAATTAACGAAAATTTCCTTATCTGAATTCTATTCCGGTAATTTTCACGACTGGCTATATTTATTACGGGGACACCTTTTTTTTGCCTGGCGAGATGATAGTGTAAGTCAGGGATGTCGCAGGCAAAAATAAGGTGTCCCCATGCATGTTTACCCGATAAAAGCAGGGAGGTTGCCAAGAACCTCCTCCGAAAACGAAATCAGAATCTGTCCCATCCACGGACCAAGAAAATATAGTACCGCCGCGACAACCAGGATTTTCGGTATGAAGGTTAGAGTCATCTCCTGGATACTCGTGACCGCCTGAAAAATCGAAATTAAAATACCGACAATAAGGGTCGCGCCAAGAAGCGGTATAGAAACAATCACCGATACAATCAGCGCTCTCTGTCCGATATCGGCGTAAATATCTTCTGGATGCATGTTTATCCCTCCAGCCCTCACCCCCGTACCCCCTCTCCATGAAATGGAGAGGGGGTACGGGGGTGAGGTCCTCTCAGTTGAAGCTGAGAATCAGGCTCCTTGTTATGAGATGCCATCCGTCGACCAGAACGAATAACAGTATTTTGAATGGCAGGCTTATTAAAATCGGCGGCAGCATCAGCATGCCCATACTCATCAGGGTGCTCGCGACCACCATATCGATTATCAGAAACGGGAGATAAATCAGAAATCCCATCTCGAACGCGGTCTTAAGTTCCGAAATTACGAATGCCGGGATGACCACATAGGTCGGGACATCTTCCTTGGTCTGGACCGCATCGATCCTCGCCACATTCAGAAACATCGCAAGGTCTTTCCGTCGCGTCTGTTTCATCATGAAATCGCGGAGCGGGGCTTCCGCAAGGCTGACTCCTTCCCGGAATGTGATATCACCGGCAAGATATGGAGCCAGCGCATTATCATTTATCTGTTTTCCGACCGGAGCCATGACGAAAAGCGTAAGGAAAAGCGCGAGGCCGATAAGGACCGCGTTCGGGGGCATCTGTTGCGTGCCCATCGCGGATCGTGTCAACGACAGGACGATGATCATCCTCGTAAATCCTGTGGTTAGAACGAGGATACTCGGTGCAAGCGACAGGATAGTGAGGATAAAGAGAATCTGCATCGCGAGCGACACATCGTTGCGATTTTCTGTCGAACCCACCCCAACAGTCAGGCTCGGAAAAGGAAAAGATATGCCCGCATCTTCGTTGCCTGCACCATTATCACCCGTTTGAACGGCTCCGCTAGTTCCTGTCGCGCTTCCAGTTTGAGTTCCCCCGACCTGGCTATTACTGGTAGTATTAACAGTCGTGTCCTGTGCGAATGTGGGGATCGACAGCGCAAGATAGATGATCCCGAAAATCACCGCAAGAATTAATGAAACCCGATGTCGTTTAAGAACTGCGCGCATAAGATACCGGGGCATATATCAGCCCGGTATTAGTATCTTAATAAGACTCAATCTTTTTGAATGTCAGGAGCTGTTGCTTCGAAATATTTGACTTTATTTAGCGGCTGATATATATAGAGAAATACTAACTACTCTTCGCTGAGCTGGTGACACGCAATGAATATCGCGATAATCCTTATCATCTCCCTTTTCATTTTCTGGCTGGGCTACCGCTACTATGCCAGGTACATCTGCAGAGTGTTTGGCGAGGACAATAACTGCCCTACACCTGCTGTCGCTTATGAAGATGGGATCGACTATGTACCGACAAAGCCGATAGTCATTTTCGGACATCATTTCGCATCAATCGCGGGCGCCGGACCGATAATTGGTCCCGCGATCGGGCTTGTCTATGGCTGGATTCCATGCCTGCTATGGATCGTTATCGGAACCGTTGTTATCGGCGGCGTACACGACCTGTCCGCGCTTATGACAAGTGTCAGGGAGAAGGGCAAGTCGGTTGCGGAACTCGCGCGCGACACACTTGGTCCGGTAGGATTTTTCCTGATTATTGCATACACACTGTTAATTGTCCTGCTTGTCTGCGCGGCATTTCTTAACGCCACAGCAACCGCGCTGACATCCATGTACCCGCTTTCAGACATGCAGCTTGGGGCGAATCAGACTGTCTTCCGCACTGTAATCACCAATGGCACTTCAATGGCGGTTGTCGGCGGAATCGCATCCACTCAGGCAATAGCAATCACATGTATCGCTCCTATTATCGGATTGCTTTTATATCGGCTGAAATTTAACGCATATCTTGTCAGTCTCATCGCGATTATCGCCGTCACAGGATGTGTAATATTAGGGATTGCTTTCCCGCTCACTTTATCTCCGGATAAATGGAAAATCATTATCAGTATTTACACATTGATTGCCGCAGGTGTTCCTGTCTGGATTGTGCTCCAGCCGAGGGATTTCACCAATGCATTCATCCTCTATGCAGGAATAGTATTGCTGGTCATAGGGGTTTTTGTCGGAGGCTTAAGAGGGGTTCCGATGCAGCTTGCTAGCGCCTCAATCGCCTTAGGAGAGTCCAAACAGGGACCAATATACCCGATGCTTCTTATCTTGATCGCATGCGGGGCGATTTCGGGATTTCACGCTCTTGTAGCGGGAGGGACAAGCTCCAAGCAGGTTTCGCTCGAATCGCACATTAAGCCGGTCAGTTACGGCGGTATGGTGCTTGAAGGAATTCTTGCAGTGGGTGTGGTAATCGCCATCGCGGTCGGATTGAACCATGAAAATTATATGACCATCATGTATCCGGCTTTGGAAAGCGCAAAACAGAACCCGATTCTCGCATTCGCGATCGGCATGGGAAGCCTCCTGAATAGATCCCTTGGTTTCCCAATTTATTTCGGCGTAATTTTCGGGGTTGTGATGGTCGAGGGTTTCATCGCGACCACTCTCGATACCGCCGTCCGTCTTAACAGGTATCTTTTCGAGGAATTGTGGTCGGTGATGTTTAAGAATCCTCCAAAAATTATGAAAACCTACCTTTTCAATGCCGCCCTGGCTGTTGTATTTATGTACTTCCTGGCAAAGAGCAACGCATTAAATAAAATCTGGCCGATCTTCGGAGCCGGAAATCAGCTATTGGCCGCGCTGACACTGATCGCGGTAAGTGTCTGGCTTCTGGAACGTAAAAAACCGGCATGGTTCGCGATTATCCCAGGAGTTTTCATGCTGGTTACAACCATGATCGCACTCGTATATGTCCTCACAACAAGTTACTGGCCGACCCACAACGTAACCCTCATCGTCGCCGATATTCTTCTGCTGGCCCTGGCGGTGGGGACGGTGGTGATAACCATAATAGATCTGCGTAAACAAGCCCTGGCACCACCCAAAAGAATCAACGCAGCCTGACAGGAATCCGGCTCGTGTAATACAAATTTCACTTGCTTATTTATTAAAATAATGGTATACATGTATCGAACGCTTTTTCTATGGAAAAGCGGGACGGAGTTCCCGCTCTTTTTTTTACATGTAATTTATAACGTGTGGAAAAAGGATTTTTAACATTCATTTTTAATGTGAAATGAAATGCCTGCTCCAATTGAAATAGAACGAATTAAGAAGACCATTACGGACTTTCTCGAAAGCGAAGGATATGAATTTGTCGATTTAAAAATCGGCGGAACCGTATCCCGTCCGGTTTTCGAGATCTACGTCGATATCGAAGGCGGCATCACCGCCGAAGACTGCGGGAAAATCGCGCGATCGCTCCGCTACCGTCTCGACACCGAGGGTTTTCTTAATGATGGCGCGACATTTATTGTCAGTTCACCCGGACTGGACCGTGTAATTAAGCACGAGAAGGACTTCGCGCGGTTCGCGGGTAAGAAGGTCCAGGTCTGGCTTGTCGAGCCGATCAATGGCCGTAAAAAATTGAAGGGAATGCTAAAGGGACAGCAGGACGGGTCGGTTCTTTTAACGGAAACCGAGGAGGGCGATTTAGCGCTGGCTCCCGGTCGATGGAAGGAAATCCGCCGTGTCCCGGAATATCCTGAAGGATTTAAGTAATAAATAAACATATATCAGAGGCACGAGCGTAAGCGAGTGCTATGCCAGGTCAAAACACTCGCTAACGCTCGTGCCTCCGATACATGATTTGATATTTAGATTTTGGAGTTAATTAACATTGATTATTATTTTCTGCTATAATAATATGGGTTGCCTTCCCGAGGATGGCAACCCTGTTGCGCGCTCAGCGCGTAATGAGGTGATTATTCGTGCATTTTACTGAGCTCGAATACGCTATAGAACTTATCATGAAAGAACGCGGAGTTCCCGAGGACATCGTAATCGACGCCCTCGAAGCCGCGCTTACTTCCGCTTACCGAAAGGAACACGGCAAGGAAATCCAGCCGCGTATCATTGTCAAACAGGACAAGGGTACTAAGATGGATGTTCATCTCCTCAGGCGAGTCGTCAAGGAAATGGACGATCCTGAAACCGAGATAAGCCTTGATGAAGCACGCACAATCGAGCCCGAAGCGAATTATGACGATTTTGTCGAGACCGAGGAGCCGAAGCTGAACCTCGTTTTCGGACGCATCGCCGCACAGGCCGCCAAACAGGTCGTTATGCAGCGTATCAAGGAAGCCGAACGCGATATTGTCTACCAGGAATTCCTCGGACGCGAAGGCGAACTGGTTACCGGAAAAGTCCGGCGTCGCGAGAAGGGGCATGTGTATATTGAGCTTGAACGCGCTGAAGGAATAATACCGCCTGGTGAACAGGTCGATGGCGACCGCTATGTGCCCCGGACAATCATCAAGGCGATTATTCTGGAAGTTAAACAAACGCCCAAGGGTCCGAAAATCATCCTGTCCCGCGCGCATCCCGATTTCGTCCGCCGCCTGTTCGAGCTTGAAGTTCCTGAGATTCTTGAGGGCACAGTCGAGATCGTCCGGATCGCGAGAGAATCCGGGTTCAGGACAAAGATGGCCGTATATTCGAATTCTACCGACGTCGACCCGGTCGGCGCATGTGTAGGATCGAGGGGAAGCCGCGTACAGGCTGTCGTGAACGAGCTGAAGGGCGAGAATATCGATATCATCCACTGGACAGACGACCCGTTCGATTTTATCGCAAACGCTCTTGCGCCTGCGAAAGTCTATTCTGTCGAGATTTTCGATGAAGAGGAAAAAGCCGAGGTTATCGTTCCGGACGACCAGGCTTCCCTCGCCATCGGGACCAAAGGCCAGAACGTGCGTCTCGCGGCGAAACTGACAGGTTGGGCAATCGATATCAAGAACGAGCATGAAAAACTTGAAGAAGATATGAAGGTCCGCGAAGTCGAGCGCGGGGAATTTATTATCGACCTGATGAAAATCCCGGTTTCGGAACTTCCTTTCAGGAAACCGGCTATCGAAGGGCTTGTCGAGCACGGCTTCAAAGTACTTGGGGACCTTCTTGAATGTAAAAGCGATGAACTGCTTCAAGTAAAAGGATTTGGCGAGTCGACTTTGGCGGATCTGGAGAAATATCTGAACGAGCATGGGCTGACTTACGAAAAGTACGACGACCAGCATCATGCGGAAACCGTTTAAGCGGTCGGCTGAAAATTATTATGAGCGCCGATTTAAAAGCGGGGGAGAAGAAAAAAGTTGAGCCGGTACGAAGGTGTGCCGGATGTGGTTTGAGCGCCGGGAAGTCCGAATTTTTAAGAATCGTTCGGGTCCCGGGGGAGTCGGGTGAGATAATATTTGACCCTGAATTGAAGATAGAGGGTCGGAGTTTGTATTTTTGTAAATCAATGGAGTGCTTTTTGACGCTTATGCGACGCAGAGCGCCTGAAAAATTGATGAAGCATTCGATCCCCGATGTATTGAGGGATACTATCAAAAGCTACCTGTCCCGAACGGAGCGTGTACGATGACGTAACGAGCGGAAATTATCTCCATCCGGGACTGAAGCTGGAGGTTCGGTTTAAAAGTATGGTCCGAGTCCACGAACTGGCCACAGAGCTCGAAGTCCCATCAGGCAAAGTGCTTGATGTCCTGAAAGCCATCGGTGTCGATGCAAGAGGCCACATGGCAAACATTTCCGACACCGATGCTGCTAAGGTCAGGGCTGCGCTGAAAACCAAGAAAACGGTGCGCGGCACAAGCACGCTGATAGGCAAACGCGATTTCCGGGTGCGAGATATCTCTTCCGCGTCGGCCAAAAGTCCCTCGGTCAGACCTCGCCCCACTATGCAGACGCCAGAATCAGGTCGGCGTGTAGTCGTACGCAAGGTGATCAAGCGTGTCGTCCGGCGTTCGATGCCGGAAGGCGAAACCCCTTCTCATATCGACACGCCTGCTGAACCCCCTGCAAAACCTGCCGAGATGCCGCCGGTTCCGGATATCCAGAAAGCCGTCGAGAATCTTGAGAATAAAGCCGCCGCCGATGCATCGGCGGGAACCCAGGTAGTGGAGAAAAAGGAACCTGCTGCCGATGACAAGTCCAGAAAGGGTAAACCGGATCCCAACCGCAGGCCAGGCTCCGATACATCGACTCGGGACGGAAGGGGAGGCCGCTCCAGGCGAGACAGAGGGAGGGGCCGCGACAGATCGCCAAGGGAACCCGAGAGAAAATCAGGTAAGCAGGATGAAAAATATTCTCCCGTCGGCAAGGCCGGCGTGAAAAGGGAAGAAAGACGTCCGCCCAAACCGAAAGTCCCGAAAATTCCGAAACCGTCCGACTATATGAAACCGCAGGAAGGAGACCTGACAAGGTCTATGGAGAAACTTGCGGCCGGCGGACTCAAGACGAAAATAGACACGACACGCAGTAGCCGGGGCACTAAAAAAACCCTTCCCGACAAGAAAAGCAAACGTAGAAAGAAAATTATCAAGGATGACAAGAAGGCCAAGCCGATTCCTCAGGGTGGCCGCGGTAAAAGCAAGCAAGCGCAACTTCAAAGCGAGTTTGATACATCGACCACTATCCGCAAACGTCGTCGAAGAGGCGGCGGAAGGCGCGAAGGCGACTTCATAGCCCTGAAACCGGCACCGCCAAAAGTCATCAAGCTTGGGGAACACATCTCCATTAAGGACCTCTCCGGTCAGACCGGACTTAAGTCCGCTGAGATTATCAGTTTCCTTCTGAAAGAACTTGAGATACTGGCAAATATTAACCAGACGGTCGACCAGGAAATTGCCGCCCTGATCTGCGACCATTTCAAGTTCCAATGCGAAATGCAGAAGGTCGTCGAGCTTGAGGATGTTCTGTACTATGCGGAAGAAAAACCGGAGGACCTGATAACAAGGCCGCCGGTAGTAACTGTTCTCGGCCATGTCGATCATGGCAAGACAAAACTTCTGGACGCTATCCGCGGTACCGATGTGGTTGCCACTGAAGCAGGCGGAATCACGCAGAAGATCGGCGCGTTCCGGGTCAATGCTCCGACAAAGGATGGAGGCACCCGCCCGATTACATTCATCGATACTCCCGGTCACGCCGCATTTACAGCCATGCGCGCACGCGGCGCTGAAGTTACCGATATCGCCGTACTGGTGGTAGCGGCTAACGACGGCGTCATGCCTCAAACCCTGGAGGCCATCGACCATGCGAAATCCGCCGGCGTCGAAATTATCGTTGCCATTAACAAAATCGACCTTCCCGGCGCCAATCCCGATCGTGTAAAGCAGCAGTTGGCGGAACTGGGCCTGGTTCCCGAAGAATGGGGCGGACAGATCATAATGGTCCCCATCAGCGCCAAATATAAGCAGAATATTGAGGAACTCCTTGAACAGATTTTGACCGTAGCGGATATACTCGACCTGAAAGCCAATCCGGAAGGCATGGCGGAAGGCGCGATTATCGAAGCCCGTCTCGATAAGGGCCGCGGCGCTCTCGCGACTGTCCTCGTCAACAGGGGCACGCTCAACATCGGGGATTATGTGGTTGTCGGACGTTCATGGGGCAGGGTCCGCCAGATGACGGATGAGGACGGGATACCTATCGAAAAAGCCGGGCCATCTACTCCTGTAATGCTCTCAGGCCTCTCTGCAGTCCCCATGGCGGGCGATACGCTGAATGAGGTAAAGGACGAAAAAACCGCGCGTGAAATCTACGACAAACGCGAAATGGACCATCGCCAGGGCCGTCTACAAATGGTCAACACGATCTCCCTTGAAGACTT
>JAPKYR010000091.1 GCA_026394215.1 bacterium | reverse complement strand
GGAATTCAGGACAGTCTGGTTAGGCTCACCTTGTCCAAATATGGCCGACTCTTTAAAGAATCCTGTTATGACTGTCGAATTGTCTGAAAGCGCCGTGATTCCATAGCTCCAATCATCCCCAGAAGCTCCTCCGGCGCGTTTCGCCCAGTCGAGTGTGCCATCAGGATTGTAGCACGCGATGAGAATATCTCCGATTCCAGCAGAAGTAAGGATCGTCTCGTTCGGTTCGCCCAGTCCGAATATAGCCGTTTCAAAAAACATTCCTGTCACGACAGTCGAATTGTCCGATAGAGTCGTGATTCCATAACCTACTTCACTAGATCCTCCGGCGCGTCTCGCCCAGGCAAGTGTGCCATCCGGGTTGTAACATGCGATGAAGATATCACAACCAAGGCAAGTCAGAACAGTCTGGGTTGGCTCACCTGGCCCGAATGTGGCCGATTCTACAAACCTTCCTGTCACGACAGTCGAATTGTCTGAAAGAGCCGTGATCCCATCGCCCGAATCCATGCCTGAAGCTCCTCCGGCGAGTTTCGCCCAAGCGAGAGTGCTGTCAGTGTTGTAATGCGCGATGAAAATATCGGAACCTCCAACGGAAGTCAGGATTGTCTGGTTCGCCTCACCCGGTCCGAATGTGACCGATTCATTAAAATTTCCTGTCACGACTATCGAGTTGTCTATGAGTGCGGTTATTCCTTTGCCCTCAGCCCATGCAGATGCTCTTCCGGCTCGTTTCGCCCAGGCGAGTGTGCTATCCGGGTTGTAACGGGCAATGAAGATATCTCTTTCTCCAACGGAAGTCAGGACTGTTTGGTTTAACTCGTCACGTCCGAATGTAACCAGTCCTTCAAACATTCCTGTCACGGCTGTCGAATTGTCTGAAAGAGCCGTGATTCCATTGACCAAAGCAGAGGCAGATACGCCTCCAGCGCTTTTAACCCAGATGAGGTTACCTCCCACTGAGGAACCGGTTGCCAGTTCGTTTGCCTCTACTGCCCCTTTCGCATTTGTAGAATTACTGCATCCAGAGATAAGGATTACCAGCAATACCGCCAGTGAACATTTTTGGATAATTATAACCATTTTACAACCACCTCTCAGGATACTTCTTCAAATGGCATTATATGAAATCGTCCGGGAAAAAACAAATGAAAGGAGTATGGTGAAAAAATAAAGACCACCCTTTCGGATGGTCTTAAATTTTCATAGTTGAAAAATACCTGAATTAAACTTACTTAGCCTGCAGACGTTTTTCCTTGATCCTCGCGGACTTGCCGGCACGCTGCCTCAGGTAATAAAGCTTCGCTCTCCGGACCTGACCGCGTCTGGCAACTTCGATCCTGTCGAGTTTCTTCGAATGCGTGAAAAATGTCCTCTCGACTCCAACGCCCCAGGACGTTTTCCGCACGGTGAATGTCGAGTCAGCGCCGCCGTGTTTCATCGAAGTGACGATGCCCTCGAAAACCTGAATTCGTTCCTTGTTTCCCTCGATGATTTTCACATGGACCTTGACCGTGTCGCCAGGCCGGAAATCGGGGATATCTGTTTTCATAAAAGCGTCGGTTATCGCCGAGACCTTCTCCTGAGCGGAGATTTTCCTGGGTTCCGATTCCGTTTCAACTTCCGCCTTTACAGTCTCCTTTTCAGAGACAATCTCAGATACACCTTCAGCCGCTATTTCATCGCCGGTAGTTTCTTCGGGCGTTCCTTCACCGGTTAAACCCGCAATTTCAGGACCCGCTTCCTTTGCGGTCTCCTCTTGCGGAGTTTCATCCATTTTCTTTTCTTTCTCAGCCATAATCATGACTCCTTACGCCATCAGAAATTCCCGACGGCACTGATTTATTATTCTTCGCCCTGCCCCTCAAGCAAATCCGGCCTGAACCTTGACGTCATCTCACGGCGTTTCAGGGATCGCCATGAGTTTATTTTAGCGTGATCGCCGGACATTAAAACTTCCGGAACCCTCATCCCCCGGAATTCCGGCGGACGGGTGTATGCCGGATGATCAAGCGATCCTGAATTAAATGACTCATCGGTCAACGATTCCGGATTCCCGAGAGTTCCTTCGAGAAGCCTCGCGACTCCGTCCACAATCGCGAGAGCCGGAATCTCACCCCCGGAGAGGACAAAATCTCCAAGGCTCACGGTAGTCCATGGGTAAAGGGCATAAATTCGCTCATCGAAGCCCTCGTAATGTCCTGACAGGATCAAAATGCTTTCAGTTTCAGGATCGAGTTTCGACCAAACTGAAAACATCTCCTGATTCAGACGTTTGCCCCGTGGACAGAGAATGATCATCGCCGGGTCGATGCCCTCGGATTTTCGCAGATCGAGGACCGATTCGACGCATTTCACAATCGGTTCCAGCATCAGAACCATGCCGGGACCGCCGCCGTACGGCATATCGTCAACCTGACGGTACTCGCCATCGGACCAGTCTCGGATATTGTGCCGACGGACCACGATGAGTTCCTTCTCGATAGATTTTCCGACAATGCTCGTCCTGAGCGGATTGTCGAAAAATTCCGGGAACAGGGTTAAAATATCAATGTACAAAGGTCTCGTTTCCATTTATAGGAGACCGGGAAGGGGATCCACAACCATTCGGCCATGTTCGAGGTCAATTTCGAGAATCACTTCGCAGATGGCGGGAAGCAGTATGCTCCTCTCTCCATCCCTGACCTCGTAAACTTCATTAGCCCCGGTCTGGATCACCTCCTCGAGAACCCCGAGACGTTCACCCGACTTCGTAAAAATTTCCATTCCGATAAGCTTATCGTTTATGATACGTACTTCTTCCACCACAGTCATAATACTGCCAACAAGCCGTACGTATGTTCCTTCAAATTTCTCCGCCTGGGTCCGATCCTTCACCTCGCGAAATTTCACGAGTGCGTTACGTTTGTGAACCCGGACCTTCTCAATCTCATATTTCAATTCGGACTCATTGTCGGGATCGACCAAAATTACTTCTTTCAACTCCAGAAACCTTTCGGGTTCATCGGTAAAGCTTAAAATCCGAACTTCACCCTTTATTCCAAAGGCCCCCAGAATGAGGCCAATATCCATAACCAGTTCCTCCAGAATGCGGCCCCGTTTTTCCCGACAACAGCTATTCCGGTTCCTTTTCGTTTACAATTTCAATGGATACCGACTGACCATCATGCAGGGCGGCGGCGCGCACGACAATTCTAAGGGATTTAATTATGCGCCCCTTCTTACCGATAACCTTGCCCATATCCGCATCGTTGACTTTTATTTCGAGGACTTTCGTTCTTTCGCCCTGGACTTCTTTTATCAGAACATCATCTGGATAATCAACCAGCCGTTTTACAATAAATTCCAGAAGTTCGGCGATATTGCCCGATACTTCAACATTTTCAGGCTCTGTACTGTTACTGTTATTTTTCTTAAATATGTTAAACACCGGTTTAACCTCACAAGATTTATCTTACAATCTCTCAGCAAACCAACCATCCCGGTTTTACTCAGGCTTACGCGGTGGCTTCGGATTCTCCCGTTGAATTCAACGATTCCGGCATTTCGGCAAGTCCCGGAATTCCTTCCTGCGCCGGGATTTCCACCGGCTTCGCTGCATCGACTTTTGATTTGGATTCCTTCACAGGCAATATATCGCCGTGACGCTTCCGCCTGATGAGTTTTTTAACCGCATCGGTTACGATTGCGCCTTTTCCGACCCAGAATTCCACCCGATCCAGTTCAAGATCGAGAGGCTTATTTTTCAGGTATGGAGTGTAGCGACCGACATTCTCGATCACCTTTCCGCCGCGGGGATTACGGCTCTCCGTGATTACTATTCTGAAGGTAGGTTGTTTTTTCCTGCCTATTTTCTTAAGCCTGATTTTTACCGACACTTGGTGCCTGCCTTGTTCATATCGTATTTACACACAAACTGCTCTTGTACCACATATTAATAGTGATTTTCAAGGAATAATTCGCTCTTTTGCACTAAAAAAACCGCACTCGAAATTTTCTTTATTCGCCGTTATACCGTTTTATGGCTATTACGGCATTATGACCGCCGAAGCCGAATGAGTTCGATATCGCAAAATTGACCCGAACCTCTCTCGCCTTATTCGGCACGTAATCAAGGTCGCATTCGGGATCCGGGAACTCGTAATTAATTGTCGGAGGTACCCAGCCCTCTTCCATGCCGAGAAGAGTCGCTGCCAGTTCGGCAGCTCCGCTTGCCCCGAGAAGGTGTCCGATCATGCTTTTTGTCGAGCTTACCGGTATTTTATATGCCCGATCCCCAAACACTGCCTTTATTGCCTGGGTCTCCGCTGGATCATTATAAGGTGTCGATGTGCCGTGCGCATTAATATAATCGACATCGCCGGGGGACATCCCCGCGTCTTCGATTGCTATCCGCATTGCATCAGACGCTCCAACTCCGCCCGGCGCCGGCGCGGTTATATGGTACGCGTCGCACGTTGCGCCATATCCGGCCATTTCCGCGTATATCTTTGCCCCACGCTTCCGGGCATGTTCCAATTCTTCAAATACAAACATCGCTGAACCATCGCCGATGACAAACCCCGACCTTTTCGCGTCGAATGGACGGCTGGCTTTTTCGGGATTGTCGTTAAAATCGCGGGTAACGGCTTTCAAATTCTGAAATCCCGCAACTCCCAGAGGTAACAGGGCTGCCTCGGATCCGCCAGTGATTATTGTCGACGCCATTCCGGCCTGGATATATCTGAGCGCGATCCCCATCGCATGATTGGAACTTGCACATGCTGAGACGACCGCATGATTGGGCCCTCTGAAATTATGCTTTATCGCGATCAAACCGGCGGCAATGTTGGTAATTGAATGCGGGATATAAAACGGGCTGACACGGTCTGGACCTATTGTCACCAATTTCTCGTGATCGTTGCAGAATACAGTAAGGCCGCCAATCCCAGTCGCATGTATGACTCCGGTCCTGGTTGGATCGAGGTCGCCATCCGCAAGACCAGCATCTTCTAATGCCATATCGGAACAGGCAATTGCGTACTGGCTGTAAGGATCATACCGTTTTACTTCCTTCGGATCGATAAACTTAAGGGGATCGAAATCATTGACTTCAGCCCCGATTTTTACTTTAAAGTTGGAAGTGTCCCATTTGGATATTTTTCCAACTCCGCTTTTTCCGCTTCGAAAAGCTTCGCGGTTCACGTCTTTACCGGTTCCAAATGCCGTTAAAATACCGATACCTGTAATAGCTACGCGTTTCATAGGTAGGTCCTCCGACATGGTAATGTCTTTCGAGCCTTGATCTTCTCACTTCCCGTTACTGCATGTGTAATCCACCGTTCATATGAAGGATAGAGCCTGTGATGTAACCCGCTTCTTCGCTTGCAAGATATACGACTGCGCACGCAACTTCCCGCGCGGTTCCTGTGCGATTAAGCGCGATATACCTCATGAGCACTTCCTTTCGCTCGTCGCTCATTCTTTCGCTCATTCCACTGGCGATAAATCCGGGCGCTATAACATTGGATGTAACATTCCTCGGCCCCATCTCGCGTGCAATCGCGACGCTCATTCCGTTGATCCCGGCTTTGCTGGCGGAATACGCCACCTGTGCGAGGTTTCCCGTATGGGCAACAACGCTGCTGATATGTATCAGCCTCCCCCATTTATTCCTCGCCATTACCCTTGCCGCAGCGCGCGAGATATAGAGTACGCTTTCCAGATTTTTCGACAGGACTTCCTTCACAAGTTCGGGTTGCTGCCTTATAAAAAGAGATTCCCTGTTTACGCCGGCAGTATTCACCAGGATATGGAGATTCCCGAGTTTCGCGACAGTTTCATCAACAATCCTGTCGGCATCCTCCGGATTCGTCAGATCCGCCTGCACGGAAACCCCACGTACTCCCATTTTTTGTATCTCAGATACCAGATCGTGAGCTCTCCCGGGATTGCTGAAATAATGGCATGCGATATCCGCTCCCCTTTCCGAGAGCGCCAAAACGATTTCGCGCCCAAGTGACCCGCTCGCACCGGTAACGAGTGCTATTTTTCCAGTCAAATCAAACATCGGCATTCAAATCCACGTTCTTATCCGGCTCGTCGGGATCCGGAATAATTATTTGTTTCGGTTCCTGCGGCATTTTCTGATCGGGAATTCCACCGAATAATGTGATAATTTTATCTACATCTCCCGGATTCGAAAATCCGACAATATCGCCCTTGAAATCCCGTCCGGTGATTTTTTTGACCAGTCCCTGCAGAACATTCCCATAACCTACTTCAATAAATGTATCGACCCCGTCTTCAAGCATATACTGAACCGACTGCAGCCATCGGACCGGATGGTCGATCTGGCGCGACAGCATGCTCAACATCGTTTTTACATCCCGATTCGGTAAGGCGGACACATTATGGATAACCCGCGTCATGGGTTCAATAAACCTTGTTTTCATTAGCTCTTCGGAAAATTTTCCGCTGATTGGAGTCATCAACGACGAATGGAATGGTGCGCTTACCCGAAGTTTGATAGCTTTTTTGACGCCGTATTTATGCGCTTTATCGAGCGCCCTTTCGATTGCTTCGGCATGTCCTGAGATAACGGTCTGGCCTTCGGTATTCAGGTTGGCTATTTCAAGAACCTGCCCGTGGCTGTATCTCTCGATCATTTGCTCGATGTTTTCGACCCTTGCTCCAACCATGGCCGCCATCGCGCCTTCCCCCTCGGGGACGGCGGATTGCATTAATTTTCCGCGGACATGAACGAGCTTGACCGCGTCCATAAAATCAATGCCGCCGGCCGCAGTGATCGCGGAGAATTCTCCAAGCGAATGACCCGCGACATAAGCCGGAAACACACCGAACCCCAGGGCTTTGACAAGATGTTTCCATGCCGCAAAAGAAGTGGTAAGTATCGCAGGCTGGGCATTTTCGGTAAGCCTGAGTTCTTCTTCAGGGCCCTCGACGATAAGTTTCCTGAGATCGAACCCGAGGGCTTCGTTTGCATCATCGAATACATAAGATGTGAGCGGGTCGTCCAGAAGGCCCTGTGCCATTCCGACTGCCTGCGAACCCTGTCCTGGAAATATGCATGCGAATTTTCTCATGATCTTTGCCAATCGCGACCCGGCTTAAGCTGGTCGGAGTAGTTTTCCGATACTGAATCGCCGGCCTCAAGCTCGTCGCCAAGCACCGGCAGGGGATCGATTCCCCATTTAATCAAAGCGCCTCCCCATGTCAGACCTGCGCCAAAACTGACAAGAACAACCCAGTCGCCTTTTTTAATCATTCCCTTCATCTCAGCTTCGTATAGACAACTTGGGATAGTTGCCGATGTTGTGTTCCCATATTTTTCAATATTGTTATAGACCTGATCCGGCCTCAACCTCAGCCTTTTTGTAACGGCATCTATAATACGTAAGTTCGCCTGGTGGCCGATATAGACCCCGATCTCTTCCGACTTCACATTGTTACGGTTGAGTAATGTCTGGGTCACGTTCAACATCGTTTTAACCGCGACCTTGAACGTCTCCTGCCCTTCCATGTGAAGCGTATGGAGTTTATTATCGACGGTTTCATGGGTTGCTGGATGCGCGCTTCCGCCGCCAGGCATATGAAGAAGTTTCGGGTATCGCCCATCCGACCCAATTTCAAGATCGATGACGCCGCACGGTTCTTCAGTGGCTTCCAGAAGCAGAACTCCAGCCCCGTCGCCGAACAATACGCATGTCGAACGATCATCCCAGTCGACGATGCTGGTCATAATTTCAGCCCCGACGACCAGAACCCTGTCTGCGCGCCCGGATTCCACAGTGACAACGCCCTGATAGAGGCTGTACATGAATCCGGAGCAGGCCGCGAGAACATCCCAAGACGGAACGCCGATTGCTCCAAGCTTTCCGGCAAGAGCATTCGCCGACGATGGAAAAATGTGGTCCGGAGTTACAGTCCCGACAATAATGGCGTCAAGGTCCGTGGGAGCCCACCCTACCCTCGCGAGCGCTTCACGGCTTGCGTTGAGAGCCAGGTCGCTCTGCCTCATGCCATTTTTTACTACATGCCGCTCCCTGATTCCGGTCCGCTCGACAATCCATTCATTGGATGTATCGACCATCTGCTCAAGGTCGAAATTTGTCAGTATATCCGGGGGCATATATTTTCCCAGAGAAACGACATTCGCCCTTCTGGTCTTTTTTTGTTCTCTGAATTGCTTTCCTCTAAACATATTTATAATCCCCCTCCCGCAATTTTGTCATCCATTTCCACAGGAATTCTATTTTCCACTACTTCTTTATCAATAATCCTTTGGCTGTGAAATTTCTCAAGAGACTCCTCAAGATTGCGAACCAGATCGGTTTTGGCGAGATCGTACGCAAGTTTCATCGCGCTGTGAATCGCTCTTCTGCCGCTTTTGCCATGCGCGATTATAACATTACCCTTTACTCCAAGAAGCGAGCCGCCTCCATATTCCTGCCAGTCAAATCGTTTTTTAATGCGCTTGAACATAGGATATAAAACCCACGCCGCAATTCTTTCGTTCAACGGCGCGCGTTTGATTTCGTCTTTCACAATCTGGGTCATTAAAGTCGCCAAGCCTTCCGCGACCTTCAAAGCGACATTTCCAGTAAATCCATCCGTAACTATTACATCCGCGACCCCTTTTCCAAGGTCGTCGCCCTGGACGTTACCGATAAAATTGATCCCGCTTTCCTTGAGAATCTGATGGGCCGATCTGGCTGTTTTTGTTCCCTTTATTTCTTCTTCGCCTATCGAAAGCATGCCGACCCGTGGATTTTCGATGTGCCAGACAGATTCAACATATTTTGCGCCCATAATCGCAAAATTCAGTATATCAAACGGCGTGCAATCGGTCGATGCGCCGGCGTCGAGAAGAAGCGAGTACGCCTTGATGCTTGGTATCGGGATAGCGGCGGCAGGGCGCGTCACATGCGGTAACCGTCCAAGGATCATTGTCGCGCCCGCCATAAACGCGCCCGTGTTTCCTGTGGACAGCACGCCGGATGCTTTTCCGTCGCGGACAAGTTTTATCGCAACCATCATGCTGGAATTCTTCTTCGCTCTGAACGCGCTGAACGGATGATCTTCCGAATCGACCACTTCATCGGTGTGGACGACCTCGATATTTGCAGGCGATCCGGCCTCGGCAAGAATCGAGCGGATAATATTTTCCGGCCCGACAATTATTGCCGGATGCTCGGAATCGAGGACGCCCTGAACAATCCCGACAGGGCCTTCATCCGATCCCATCGCGTCGACTGCTATCGGTAACATTTCCTGAGACATTGCCAAAATTCCCGGATATCCACCGGGGGCAAGATCATAGCATAGATGATCCTATGCCTCAATTATTTGGAGATTTTATCCCTCAATCTTCTAATCACAGACTACCTAAATCGATAATATTAAGTTAGAATAGCGCCGTTTTTCGATTACAAATCGTGAGGAGAAAAAAATGGCAGGATTACTTTTGACCCGTAGATTCTACCTGATCGCATTCACAGGCCTGCTGCTGATCATTCTAGGCGGCATCGCAAACGGCTTTCCGGAAGTAGTCGATCTCGCTGACAACCGCGATTTTGTCAACGAAGGTTATGGCGTCCTCCATCTCGATTACCTTGCTATCTGGGACAACATGGTACTTGAAGATGGCGCGGATTACCCGCTTGGGACCATCTGGTTGATTCTGTACGATCCCGATCCATATGCCGATATGGACGAAATGGATGAAGAAGACTGGGATCCTTCGGATGAGCTTGGGCGATTCCAGGTCCCCGGCCTGGGTTCACGGGATCGCTGGAGCAATAGCGACGAAATTATTTACAGAAATGCAGGGCTTTATGAATGGGAGTCCGACAAATTCGATCGCATCGTATTCAGAGTCTTGATCGAGAACTCATCGGCAGATTACGACACAAGCACGATTATCTGGGGAGTAATCAATAAGGACGAAGCTTACACTGCCTCAGAATATGATAATGAATACGCCTCTATAAAATTCCGGACAACAGATCTCCCCGAGTACGATATGCCTCCGTATGTTACATTTAACGAGCTTTGGTTTGAACATGAGGTCAATGTCGATGGACAGGACGGAGTAATGCTCCATGCTGATTTTCAGGTCGACAACATGCGGGGCGAGGTCGCACGGCTGGCAGCATTTGTCCACTACGATGAAAATGACGAGTCTGTAGAATGCCAGATCGACAATCCGGACTATATGACATCGGACGGTTATCTGACATATCAGACCGATATGATGCCGCTGTACCCGTATACCGTCTACAGCGATACTACGCTGTTTTTCCCGTACGATGCTTTCCCGGAAAGCGACGATTATATCCAGTTATACATGCATGTGGAGCTTCTTGACGCTGACTGGAATTACATCGGCGCGGAGGATAGCCCGGTATTTGAGGTAAACATCACGAAATAGTGGCGGCTTTGATTTTGAGTATTGACCAGCAGCAAATGACACTATAGAATGTAATGTAAATAAGCGTGGGGCATTAGCTCAGCTGGGAGAGCACCAGATTTGCATTCTGGGGGTCGCCGGTTCGATCCCGGCATGCTCCACCAGAAGAAAATGAATAAGCCCCCTGGTTAATGCCGGGGGGTTTTTATCAATTATTATTTAAATTCAAAGTATTTTTAATACTAATGCCATATGTAACGCTTATTCGTTAAACGCTCGCTTACTATTCTTTGAAAATCTAAATTCTTTATGCGCCTACCCCGGTTCTGGAGGGACATTGCCAGAGCTTACCTATATTGGCAAGCAGTGTATGTATTGACATTTTCGAATATTGGAAGTATATTACCCGCCGTCGTGACCGGAGGTTAGCTTACTAACCCGGCATAATTTCCTGAAAAAATTCAAAATCAGGGAATTGAGAGGAAATTAAAATGAGAAAACTGGCATCGATTGATGGTTCATGGACCATTCTTCGAAACATCGCCTTTAGGAGCTTAGTAACAGGGATTTTGGTTTTATTGGTATGCATGTTGACTGCATGTCCGGCCCCTCAACCGGAAAACACTACTGATGATACGAATGGCACAGAAGCGACTGGAACAACCAATGGCGAAGAAACTACCGAAGGTACCGAAACCGGATTGCTCCTCCCCGGTGAAACCGGAGAGGAAACTACAGGAGAAGTGACCGGTGAAACCACCCCGGCATCGTCTGAACTTACCTGGGACAAACAAATCGGGGCTATTTTCGCTGCGAAATGTATTTCATGCCATGGAGAGGCAGCTGCTGGCGGGATTAACCTCAGTAGCTACGATTCGGCAATCTCAACCGGAGCAATTACTCCGGGTAATGTCGAAGGCTCGAAAGTCATGCAGAAAATGACAGCCGGCAATCACGCGGCTTCGTTAGACCCAACAGAACTCACAGCGGTCAGCCAGTGGATTCTGGCCGGTGCTCCATCCGGGGCTATTGAAGAAGCGACAGAGGTACCATCTGCAACCCTGACTCCTCCTGCTGAAGAAACCGAAACTGTAGCCGCACCCACTTGGGATGCCGTCAGCACGATTCTTACCGCAAACTGCACTCCATGCCATGGAGAAATGGCATCGGGTGGAATGAATGTCACTTCCTACGATACTTTGATGGCATCAGGGAAAGTAAAAGCCAGCGATCCGGACAACAGCCTGATCGTTACAAATATCAAGGACGGAACTCACAGTGGGAAATTATCCACAGCCGACCTTGGAACTTTAATTGCATGGATTACCGCAGGCGCCACCAGGTAATATCAGACTAAAATTTGAATAATTATTTTGAAGCCCCTTGATCTTGAGGGGCTTTTTTTTATTTGATAGCGATTTGTAAAAGTGCTGGGACATTGGTTTTTTATACCCGATTCATCTTGATAGGCTCCTTCGATATGTTATCCTGTTATTCGTGAGTGAGTTATCGACAGGGACAGCCAAAATCAATCTACCAACCGAAAGACACGAGTCTACTTTCCGGATTTTATACAACCTTTCAATGCATCGGATATGGTCGAGCAGGTTTTTCAGAATTTGGGAAATCTCAGTCTGGATGTTGATCGCGGTCTATCTTGGCTTTCATACAGGCGGGACGGTAGCAGGTTTTATTGAATTCGTATTGCCACAACTGAGCTATTGGACTCTGATTCTGCTTTCACCTCTTATTATTTTCGCACTTGTTCTGAAGGCACAGTCATGTGTGAACGATCAGGGCATTAAGACCCTACCCCTGAAATCGAAACAGATATTGCATCCCTTGATTATTTCGGTCCTTGTCTCATGGCTTCGATTATTTTTACCGATAATAATCGGTGCATTATTTTCACAGTGTATCCTCCATCTAGAATCTAATGATTACTCAGATAACCCGATATTTTACTGGCAACTCAGTTTCATCAGGAATCTTCGTTTAATTCCTTATCATCTCCCTCAACTTGACCCATATTATGCAACATATGGGATTGGCACCCCGTTTTGGATGAGGACAATAATCATAATTCTGGGGCTTGGCCAGTGCGTTTCATGGGCGATGTTACCCGTCATGTGGGGATTCTGGGCAGCGAATCGTTTCGGGACAACCAAGTCGGCGTTTTTCGTTTCATATTTCTCATGGCTCATCATGCCAGTTGCACTCTGGTTCTTTAAGGACAGATTATTCCCTGAGGATTTTGTAAGAATGTTTGTCGGATGGACATACGATCTTAGCAGAATCCGGGAGTTCTACTCCATGATAATAGTCGGGATCAGCGGGATTATCGCAACCCCCGTTTTTTATTACCTGGCTCTTAAATCATGGGAAAGGAGGGACGGATGACCGTGCGATGGGCAATAGTTGTGGCGATCATGTACATTCTGAGCGCTACGACAGGAAATCTGGTGTCCCTTGGGCATCGCAACGCCATCCGTAATATGTTTGAGAATGCATCAGCCAATGGTGAGCCGGTTATTGCGACTTGTATAATTGCCGATAACTTTCAGGATTATATTCTCCATCTTTATTCAATACAGGATGAAACAATCGGCCTGGCACCTCTGCACGGGCCCAGCTTATTGGACCAAATATATTTTACAGATGACAGGAAGCTTCAATTCTGGGAAGGAGAGAGCAATCTTCAAGGATTAACGTCTGGATTGTGGAGTGTCGACCTTCCCAATTTTATCGCGCACAAGGTCGAACCGCCCGTATCCAGGCCAATTTTCGTAAGGGAAAATGTTACAGAACCGAGATCATCGAATGGCCGCTGGCGGATGAAAATCGAGTCTAATAGTGCGACTTTGACTGATACAAACTCAAATGAGACAACTACCTTTTCCATAGAAAATGTGCCAAGGGAGTTATGGACAAGCAGCGAAGATCTTTTCTTCGAATATAATTTTTCCATTTCCAACGATGGGAATATCCTTATTGCCCTTCGACATTCCGATCCCTCAGGATCGAATGCAGGAACAGTATGGAAATTTCAAATTGAGGGTGGCGTCTGGACAAATATAATAGCCATTCAAGGTACTTATTCATGTTCTGTGAACTCAGACGGTAGTTTGATAGGGCTAACGACTGCGGATATAATCGGTAGAGGCCAGGTATCCAGGACAGGTTATGTAATCGATGCAGCCACGGGTGCGATAATTCAAAAACTGGGAGAGGTTTGAAATCGCGTTGAGCGAGCAGTCTATGTTCGATGTCGGATTTGACCCGGGAATCGCAATTTACGAACCCCACCAATAATATCCGCTACTCAGAAAACCTCGCGATAAAAATTATTGCCCCGATTAATGATCCTTATACCCCTTGACAAAATCTCATTACTTGGCTATATTACCAATTAGCCATGAAGAAAAAACAAATCGCCTTCGAAAAACTACAGGATCATTACGTTGCAAGAGCTGAAATAATCAAGGCTCTTGCCCACCCTACCCGACTTTTCATCATTGATCGCCTTTCGGAACGCGAGCACTGCGTCTGCGAGCTGACCGATATGATAGGCGCAGATACATCCACAGTCTCAAAGCACCTGTCGGTCATGAAAAATGCCGGAATTGTCTCGTCCGATAAACGCGGACTTCAGGTCTGGTACAGTCTGAAAGTCCCGTGCATTCTTAACTTTTTTGGATGCATCGAAGAGACGATCCGCCAGGGAGCCAGGGAACATATGGACCTTGCCAAATCAGGCAAGTGTTAGTAAATATAGGATTCGTCTCACTGAAATTGAAAATAACAAGGATTAATATATGGACTGGAAATCGGAATGGAAACCCCTTGTAGTAATCGTCGCGGTTTTTCTCGCGTTTTATTTTTTGCCCATTGACAGCGAAGGGGTCAGAAATGCTGTCCGGGAAGCTCTCGGACTGACTCAATGGTACGCGAGAGAGCATGTGCTTCTTTGTCTTGTTCCTGCATTTTTCATCGCCGGCGCTATCGCGGTTTTTATAAGCCAGCAGGCGGTACTGAGATATCTCGGCCCGAAAGCGAATAAATTTATGGCCTATGGGGTAGCAAGTGTAAGCGGGTCGATTCTCGCTGTCTGCTCCTGCACTGTTCTTCCGCTTTTTGCAGGGATTTACCGTCGCGGAGCGGGGATCGGTCCCGCGACAGCCTTTCTGTACAGCGGTCCGGCGATAAATATCCTCGCGATAATTTTAACCGCAAGGATATTGGGACTCCAACTGGGAATCGCGAGAGCTGTCGGTGCGGTTGTGTTTTCCATAGTGATTGGCCTTCTAATGCACCTGATATACGGGAAAGAAGAAGAGGATAAAGCGAATAAGGCAATGCTGCTGCCTGATGAGGAAGAAGTTCGTCCACTCTGGCAGACAGCAGCGTATTTTTTCACGATGGTCGCATTGCTTGTATCGGCGACATGGGGAAATCCGGGAACTGAAGAAGGCTTATATTATCAGGTATTCAATATCAAATGGTATCTGACAGCCCTGGCAGCTGTCGCCCTGGGTCTTGAACTGATTATATGGTTCAAGCTCGCCTGGTGGAAACTTCTACTGGCCGGCTTGATAACAACGGGTTTCGCATTGGCGTTTCCGGACTCTCCGGTTATAGCTTTCAGCGTCGGGATCATTGGCCTGTCAGTATCCCTGCAATCAAGTCCGGGAGAACCGCAGGATTGGCTTGCGCAGTCCTGGACACTTGCGAAACAGATAGCGCCCCTGTTATTCTTCGGAGTTCTTGTATCCGGAGCGCTGCTCGGACAACCGCCGGATGGGGAAGGTTTGATCCCGTCCGAGTGGGTGTCAGCGGCCGTCGGTGGGAATTCATTCTGGTCGAACTTCTTAGCGTCAATTGTCGGTGCTTTCATGTATTTCGCTACTCTGACCGAGGTACCCATCCTCCAGGGTTTGATAGGCAATGGAATGGGACAGGGTCCGGCGCTTGCTCTTTTACTCGCAGGACCAGCGCTGAGCCTTCCAAGCATGCTGGTTTTAGCGAGCATCATGGGCTGGAAAAAAACCACTGTGTATGTTTCATTGGTTGTGATTATGGCGACAATTTCCGGTTTGATTTATGGAAATTTCGCACGCTGATTTATCTGAGGAATGGAAAATGAAAGAAATATTGATTCTTGGTCCCGGATGTTACAGGTGTCAGAAACTCTACGATGACGTTCAGGCTGCGGTTAAGGAAATCGATATCGAGTGCGAAGTCATCAAAGTCACCGACATAGCCGCAATTGCAGGATTTGGAGTGATGCAGACTCCCGCATTAATAATCGATGGCGAACTAAAAGCCGCAGGAAAACTCCTTTCAAAAGATAAAATCAAAGAGCTTCTTGGGGAAAAATAATGGCTATTAAAAAGATATTGACAGGTTTTCTTATCGCATTTGTTGTTCTGAGCATTGGAATGGCATTTCAAAAGCACATGCAATCATCCGTCCCGGCACTTAATGGCTCAGGCGAAAATGCAAATGAACTGACCGCCGCGGATGGTTCCACAGGCGATATAAATACATCGGTCGCTACCCAACCGGAGACAAACACTGAACCAATTAATCCGGAAGAAGGGGAGGTCCCTGTAGTATTGGCTGCTGATAACCTTCAACAGCACAGGCTGATAGTTTACTACTTCCACAGGACCATGAGATGCACTGGCTGTATTAATGTTGAGGAGGGCTCGTATCAGGCCGTTTCTATCGACCATGAGGAGGATATAGCCAGCGGGTTTCTTGAATGGCAAAGCATTAATTTTGAAGAGCCTGAGTATGAACGCTTTGTTACTGAATATAACCTTTATTCCCAGGAATTAATACTGCTGGAGGTGCGCGACGGGGTAACAATCCGGCATGCGGCTATCGCGGAGATCTGGCAGCACTACGATGACAAAACGAAGATTCGGCAGATGGTAGACGAGCTTATCGAAGAATGGCTAAGGGAGATTAAGGAATCATGATCCTGGCCATTGGTACAGCGCTCTGGTTTGGAATTCTGACATCGATCAGCCCTTGTCCCCTTGCTACAAATATCGCTGCCATATCTTTTATTTCAAAACACCTCGATAGCACGGGCCGGATTCTCGGCGCAGGCCTGGCTTATACGATCGGCAGGACGATCGCGTATCTATCCTTGGAGCTGGCCTATTAGGAATTCTATTCGGATTATCGTTCTGCCCGGTCTCAGCAGCTTTGTTTTTCGGCTCGCTTATCCCTCTGGCAATAAGCCATGAGTCAACGTTTGTTATACCTTCAGTGTATGGCTTAGGAACAGCTCTGCCAGTCGTGATTTTCGCATTGATAATAGCATTCAGCGCGAAATCTCTTGGCAGGGCTTTTAATAATCTGAAATCCTTTGAAATCTGGGCGCGTAGAATTACCGGCGTGCTGTTTATCCTGGTCGGTATCTACTACTCGCTAGCCTTCATTTTTAAAGTCAATTTCAGCGGTTAAAGGAGATGTCATGAAAATCCAGATTCTCGGTACAGGATGCCCCAAATGCAAAAAGCTTTATGAAAATGCGGAAAAAGCTGCAAAGGAAGCGGGTATCGATTACGAAATTGAAAAGGTTGAGGACATAATGAAGATCATGGAAGCTGGAGTCATGATGACGCCTGCCCTTGTGATCGATGGGGATGTCAAATCGGTGGGCAAGGTCCTCACAAGTGACCAGGTCAGGAAATTTTTTGAGTAAATGAATTCACCCATGAAAGGAGAACTACCGCAATGACGGATAATAAAAGCTGTGAATGCTGTGCAGCACCAAAATTGATTTTCTCCTGCTCAGGGGCCGCTGATGTGGGTGAAATTTCAGACAAAGTCGCCCGCCAGTTGACAAAGGAGGGCGTGGGTAATATGTACTGCCTTGCCGGGATCGGAGGGCGTGTCAGCGGAATCGTAAAAAGTACCGAAGCTGCCTCAGACATCCTGGTCATAGACGGCTGCAAGCTGGATTGCGCCAGGAAATGCCTGAGTGAAGTCGGTATTACCAGCATTACCCATGTCAGGATAACCGATCATGGTTTTGACAAGGGAAAAACTGAGGTTACAGATGAAAATGTCGTTAAGGTATTGAATATCTGTCAGAGAGCGAAAAGCTGACATATCAAGGTGTTACTTTCATAAAACACCGAATAAAGAGGATTTTTAAAAATGAATAATTCAAGTGAAACCCCATCCGATTCAAAATCAGGCTCAAGAGTCGGAGCCGTGGTAGTTATCGGTTTAATTCTTCTTGTAGTGGTGGTGCTATATTTCCAGAGCCATCGTACCGCCTCGGGTGAGGTATGCCCTGATCCGGTAGTATCAGCGGCAGAGCAGCCTGATGAAGGCAACGCAACGGAAAACACATCCCAGATTGCCGATCAGCTCCCGGATCCGGTTGTGTCTACGGAAGAACAACCCGCTGAAAGTAACAGCGCACAAAACACATCCCAAACTCCCGATCAGCTTCCGCGTTTTGTCGACTTAGGTACTACAACCTGCCGGCCATGCCAAATGATGATTCCTGTCATGGAAGAACTTCGTACGGAATATGCCGGGAAATTACAGGTGGATTTTATTAATGTGTCAACAGATCAAACAGCCGCCCGGCAGTACAATGTCCGTGTAATTCCGCTTCAGATATTTTTTGACCCGTCGGGCACTGAGCTTTTCCGTCACCAGGGCTATTGGCCGAAGGAAGATATATTAGCGAAATGGGCGGAGCTTGGATTTACTTTCTAGCGTTCTCACCAAGCGATGGCTCATTATAATTTTTAAGTCACTAGCTAATCAATACTATTCATCCGATCTGATCATCTTAATGAAAAACATCCCCAATCAGGGAATTCCGGTCTATCCCCCTTGACACCGGGGCAACATACTTTTATAATATGCGGTATTGCATAGATACGCAGATATAGAGGTGATAAAAATGGATGAAGAAACTGCTTTATTCAAGGTATTATCCGATGCAACGCGGCTACGCCTGGCCGTGATTCTTGCCATCCAAGGTGAGACATGCGTATGTAATCTTGCTGAAGCTCTGGATGAGCCTGATTTCAAGGTATCACGTCACCTCGGGATAATGCGATCAGCTGGCATGGTGGAAGCACGTCGCGAGGGCACGTGGATGTACTACAAGCTGGCCACAGCACGGCATCGCTTGGAAGAGTGTCTTCAAGATTGTTTCCGCGATTGCCTTGCGGACCAAGAGATCATTAAGATGGCTCTGAAGCGAATAGCCAGGGCAACATGTGCGAAATAAAGTAAACATCATCTGACATGTTTCGGAGACTACAGTGAAGTCGGAGTAACCAACGATGAGCGCAGAAAACATTGAACGCAAACGAGCTATTTTGATATGCACATGCAGTGGGGCGTGCCCCAGCATGGCTAAGATTGACTTTTGGGGGTTGACTGAGCGAGTCCGAATTGAACTCGGCGACCAGATCGAATTCATCGCCCTGCACCCGAGACTTTGCGAGGAGGATGGGGAGCGCCTGATGGGGCGTATCCTGAAGGATGACCTTGCATTCATTACTCCAGCATGTGCAGAGAAGAAGCAGGAAAAACTGCTTCGTGAAGGCTTCCAGAAAGCTGGCGTACCAATGGATACAGTTCATTGGATACCTGTCAGCATGGCCAATGAGGATACAGCCGCTGTTTTCGAGAAGATCAAGGCTGCGCTGAAGAAACCGGAATCTCAAAGTGGAAAGTAAAGGATATCAAGCCATGGGCAAACCATATATAGGAATTCCTCGTGAGAAAATTCCATGGTTTCCTGAAGTAGATGCAGAGAAGTGCATCGGCTGTGGTGAATGTCTGGAGACTTGCCCTAACGGAGTATTCATCTTAAATGAGGAATCGAAAACAGTGGAGGTCTCCAATCCGAGTAATTGTGTTGTTCTATGCGATAAATGCGCGGGATTCTGCAAGGTTGAGGCGATCTCGTTTCCCGACAAGGAAGAGACTAAGCGACTTATTAGAAGTCTCCTCCGTGAGAAAGACGGGCACGAAAGAAAAACCGGAGTTTAAACATGGAAATTAATGAGACAATTGTAAAACATGCTGATCAAAGACAAACTAGTGCGATCATTGCTTTACCCTCGGAGAATACAATACCAGGGGATTTCCTGGTTGAACCACCACGTTTTCTGTTTTTCACTGGAAAAGGCGGCGTGGGGAAGACATCGCTTTCCTGCGCCGCTGCAGTTGCGCTTGCGGATAAAGGAAAGAAAACACTCCTGGTAAGCACAGACCCGGCATCCAACCTTGGGCAGGTTCTTGGCGCGGAGATTGCTTCCCATCCATTGCCAATTGATGGAGCCAATGGGCTATGGGCATTAAACATCGATCCACGACAATCTGCTGCAGAATACAGAGAACGGGTTGTCGGTCCATATCGTGGAGTTTTGCCCGACGCAGCGGTCAAGGAGATCGAGGAACAGCTCTCCGGCGCATGCACCGTGGAGATTGCAGCGTTTGACGAATTTTCGCGACTCATGACCGATAAGGATGCTTTTTCCGAATTTGAGCATATTGTATTCGACACGGCCCCCACAGGACACACCCTCCGGCTTCTGAATCTTTCGTCCGCCTGGAAAGGATATCTGGAGTCGAACAGTGGGAGCGCATCTTGTCTGGGTCCGATGTCCGGGCTTAAAGGACAGCGTCAGCAGTTTGAAGACACATTGAAGAATTTAACCAACGATGAAACGACTCGCCTGATTCTTGTTGCGAGACCCGATAAACATTCGATTGCCGAAGCTGCACGAACCAGCAGGGAACTGGCCAATCTGGGTGTTAATAACCAATGGTTTGTGATCAACGGAATGCTGGATAGCTTCAATGGTGATGATCAGGTTGCACACGCCATGCGTAGCCGAGAGACCAGCGCGCTCGATACGATTCCCAAAGACTTACTCGCACTGCCGCGTACTGATGTCTGGCTGTCACCCGCCAGCCTCATTGGTGTCTCCGCTCTTCGGAGTATTCTTCAACCTGGCAAGCCGGTTCAAATCGAGCCTGCTCAAAAGTCGCCAGAAGTTCCTTTGTCAGGCTCTTTAAGCCTTACGGATTTACTGCATGATCTCGATAGGACCTCGGGCATTATCATGACTATGGGGAAAGGCGGTGTTGGAAAAACCACACTGGCCTCCAAAATAGCTGTTGAATTGGCAGATCGCGGTGCAAAAGTGCATTTAACTACAAGCGATCCGGCTGCCCATCTGGATTTATCATTGGCTACGAAGCATAAGAACTTGCGTGTAAGTCGCATTGATCCATTAGTAGAAACTGATCATTACCGCGAAGAAACTCTACGACAAGCTCAAGGTCAGCTCGATGATGAGAGTATGAGACTTCTGGAAGAAGATCTCCACTCACCTTGCACTGAGGAAATAGCGGTATTCCGGGCATTCGCCAAGGTTGTGGACGAGGCCAAAGATTCGATTGTGGTGGTCGACACAGCCCCAACAGGCCATACGATCCTTCTCCTTGACGCCACTGAGGCATACCATCGCGAAGTATCCCGCAATCGTTCATCCGTTCCCGACGAGGTTAAGTTGCTTCTTCCACGCCTGCGTGATCCCAATTACACCCGAATAATGATTGTAACGTTACCTGAAGCAACACCTGTCCAGGAAGCTCTCGATCTACAGAAAGATTTGGAAAGAGCTGGGATATCGCCTTACGCATGGATCGTGAATCAGTCCCTTTCATCTTTAACCGTAAATCACCCGATTCTTAAGGCAAAGCGTGCAAGCGAATTCAAGCATATAAATCACGTCCAGGAAATTGCTACTAAAATGGCAATAGTGCCCTGGCAGGAAGCAAACGAATAGAGAAAATTGAAACATGTAAAAACACTTTTATAGAGGAAATAACTTATGGATGAAATAACAATAGAACTGGTTGCCATAGGTGCGTCTGTAAGCGCACATTGTCAGCCATGCCTTGTTTATCACCTTGGTAAAGCCAGGGAATTGGGTGTTACCGAGTTGGACATACAGGAAGCCATCGACGTTGGATTCATGATTGAGAAGGGGGCTGGAAATGCAATGCGGAATTACGCTGGCGAACTCGTGAATATTCTTAAAAAACAAGGAGACTCTTGTTGTCCCGGAACCACTTCCAAGTGTTGTGGTTGAAAATAAGATAAGGAGCCCGAGGAAGATCATGACAAAAATACAAGTATTTGACCCACCAATGTGCTGCTCGACAGGCGCTTGCGGACCTAAACTCGACCGGAAGCTGGTAATATTCGCAAGCGATCTGCATTGGTTGCACCAACAGGGTGTGGAGGTTGAACGATTCAACCTTGCAGCCGATCCAGCCGAGTTCGTGGAACATGAGACGGTTAACAAGACACTTCAAGAAGAAGGCAATGGCTGCCTCCCCCTCATTTTGGTAAACGATTTGATAGTCAGCAAAGGAATTTATCCTTCAAGGAGCGATCTAATGAAACATACAGGAATCGAAAGCGAAAAGGCAGGTAAGAAGGCTTCCATGGCTGCCGCATCTTCTGCCAGGCAAAAGAACAATGCATCCAATTGCGGACCCGGATGCGACTGTAAAACACCTTTGGGAAACTCCCGCATCAGGATGTTGCTTGGCATGGTGATTACATTACTCATCGTGGGAATTCTTGGTTACAAGGCGTATGCTGGAAAACTTACATACGCACCCGCTACTGCGGACCCAAATTCATCAGGATACGCTGTTGCTACAATTCCTGAGAATTCTCCTCCTGAGAACGAAGTTCCTGTCCAAACTCCAACACCAACAAAAATTGGCGAAAACATAAACTCAATTAATGATTTAAACTCAGTCGCGATGGATAAAGCCGCTGTGTTTATTTATCTTCCAGGTCAGGATGATAGTCCTATCGCCAGTAGCACAATAGATGCTGTCCAGGCCGCACAAAGCAGTCTCCAAAGCCAGGGCATTACTTTAGGTTTGTACTCCCTTGTAACAAGTTCACCAGAATATACATCATTGTCTGCGCAAATCGAGCTGCCGGCAATTCTGGTCTTATGCAAGGGGAAAAGCTCTTCGATGGTAACTGGCGACGTAACCGAAATAAAACTCCTTCAAGCCTATGCTGCAGCAAATCGGGCTGCCGGTGGAGGCTGCTGTCCATCAAGCGGTGGATCTTCCAGTGCACCATCCAACTGTGGTTGAAAAGGATTACGGCTAATGCTGCAAAATGTGACTGAACGACTGCAAGATGTATCTTCAGAACCATTAGGGCTTATTTTTGCATTGATCCTTGGTGCAGTCAGCGCTGCAAGCAGTATCTGTTGCACAATTCCTGCGCTAGGGATTCTGATCGGCTATTCCGGCTCACATGCAATTGACAATCGGAAATCAGTTGTCAAATCCGCTTTATACTTTACCCTCGGAACGATTCTCTCATTGATGATCATTGGCGGGATTGCCGGATTCATCGGGCAGGTTGCTCAAAGCGGTCTAGGTAAGTACTGGAAAGTCTTTGCTGGAATAGTAGCTATTTTCCTTGGGTTAGCAGCTCTAAAACTCCTGCCATTCAATCTGTCATTTGGGAAGATCGAATCTATACAGGGCAAATTCGGTTCTTTGGGTTCTGCAATGGCCGGACTAGTTCTCGGTGGGATTGTCGCTGCAAGTTCGCTCCCATGCAATCCTGGAATTTTCATCGTGATCGGAGCCGCCGTACTTCAGGGAAAAGTATTCTGGGCAATACTGATGCTGGCAATGTTTGCGATTGGTTTCAGCATTCCGTTGGGTGCAGTAATGCTTGGCGTTTCGCTGGGCAAGGTCAGTTTTGCCGCGAAGGGCGCAGATACGGTTATACGATGGGTGTTTGGCTTGGTTTTGCTGGTGGCCGGGTTCTATTTTTTAATCAAGTTTTGATTGAAAGGAGAGCTTTCTATGTCGCCAAAAATCGAATTAGCGCAGCGTTTCTTCGGGGAGGTCGCATTTAAGCAGATACTGAACTACCTTGATAAGGATCCTATAGAGAATCTGCCCAGGATTTTTGACTTAATCCTGAAAGTGCCCCTCAAGGCAGAGACTCGGAAGAATGTGCAGTCGCTCAAAGAAGCGTGGGCACGCAACCCTGTGGTGCAACAAATTGTTGCCCGTATCATTCACTTTTCTGATAAAAATGTTCAGCAGCGGCTGGTCATGAACGTTTGGATGTATGGTTGCCTGGCAGGCCCTGCCCGTCAGCAGCAATTAACTGCAGAATTGGGATATGGCATTCCAGGGTCCATCCTTATCGATCCGACCAGCATATGCAATCTTCATTGCGATGGCTGTTGGGCTGGAGCGTATTCGACGCATAACTCATTGTCTTTCGAAATTGTGGATCGGATTGTAACGGAAGCCAAAGACCTGGGAATACACTTTATCGCCATGTCGGGAGGAGAACCCCTGCTTTGGCCGCCCCTTCTGGACCTTTGTCGCAAGCACCAGGATGTGGCGTTTATGATGTATACAAACGGAACAATCATAGACGAATATATGGCGGAAGCCATGCGTGCTGCGGGTAACATGAGCCCGGCAATCAGCCTGGAAGGTGAGCGGGAACCGACTGACGCTCGTCGGGGCAAAGGGATTTTCGATACTGTTATGGCGGCAATGGATCATTTGAAGGGCAAGGGAGTTCCGTTCGGCGCAAGCCTTACCATCACGCGCGACAATGCCTCAGAGATCCTCTCCGATGCGTTTATCGACATGTTGATCGACAAAGGTGTCCTCTATATCTGGACCTTCCACTATATCCCAATAGGAAGGAATCCCGATTTCTCACTGAGGGTAACTCCTGAACAACGGGCTGAACTTGTCGAGCAGGTTCGAACGATCCGTCAGACCAAACCCGTGATGATCGTCGATTTCTGGAACGACGGCGCCATAAGCGGAGGATGCATTGCCGGTGGGCGAAGATATTTCCATATCGCTGCCGATGGGGCGGTAGAACCTTGCGCATTTGTTCATTATTCCACGGATAACATCAAGAATAAATCTCTTAAAGAGGTTCTTCGGTCTCCATTATTTCACGCCTTTCAGAAACGGCAGCCATTCAATGAGAATATGCTCCGACCCTGCCCGATCATCGACAACCCCCAGATTCTTCGCGACATCATTGCCGAATCGGGAGCCAAACCAACTCATAAGGAGGCTGAGGCGATTTTATGCGGAGAGCAGGCCAATGAGCTGGACAAAACTGCGAATGTCTGGGCCCGGCAAGTCGAGGCCTTCGAAATGCGTACAGTTATTTAAACCGGCCTTTTATACGGAGAAGTGATATGAACATAATTGACACAGTATCATCTAAACCAAAAACAATTCAAGCAGGGATTGCCTCCCGACTTTCATTTCTGGATCGCTTCCTGACTCTGTGGATTTTCATGGCGATGGGTCTGGGTGTTGCCCTGGGCTATTTTATTCCCGGAACCGAATCGTTCATCAATCGGTTCCAGGTTGGGACGACAAATATCCCGATCGCCATCGGCCTGATCCTCATGATGTATCCGCCGCTTGCCAAAGTGCGATATGAGGAATTGGGCGACGTTTTCCGCAATACTAAAATCCTTGGTCTTTCGCTTATTCAGAACTGGGTAATCGGACCGATCCTCATGTTCTTCCTCGCTATCATATTCCTCCGGGGTTACCCCGACTACATGGTCGGGCTTATTATGATCGGCCTCGCGCGATGTATCGCGATGGTGATTGTCTGGAACGATCTCGCGAAGGGCGATTGCGAGTACTGCGCGGGCCTGGTCGCATTCAACAGCGTTTTCCAGGTCCTGTTCTACAGCGTGTACGCCTGGTTCTTCATAACCGTGCTCCCGCCGATGTTCGGGCTCAGTGGAAGCATCGTGAAAGTCTCGATCGGCCAGATCGCCCAGAGTGTGTTCATCTACCTCGGCATCCCGTTCATCGCCGGAATCACCACCCGCTT
>JAPKYR010000022.1 GCA_026394215.1 bacterium | reverse complement strand
AAGTTACAAACGATATTTCCGATATGTGGTTTGATGCAGTTCACGGTACAAGCGGGGGAGAATTTACCGCTGATATTTCGGTAATCGACTGGCATACGCAGCCGAACGCGACGGACCTGATGGAAGCGTACACTATTTACCTGTATTCAACCGCATGGACAGGGGGAATTTCCCCGTCGATGCAATGTTTAGGCCATGGCGACAACTGGGCAACGTTCCATGTCAATATTCCGGTAACACCAATCGCAACGGGGGCGCTCGAAGTCTGGATCGCTATTCAGCGAACCGGTGAAACATACGCGAATCCGTTCGGAATTGTAACAGGTGCGGATTCCGCCCCACTTACATCGCATTTCACTTATACCAACTATGTTCTTCCCGGTTGGGTTCCACCCGACTGGGAGCCTCCGACCGATCATATTCCGCGATTTCTGTTTATCCACCATTCAGTCGGCGAGGGATTTCTGTACGACGGCGGTATGTGGGACAAGCTCGAAACTGCCGGGTTTGAAGTACACGACTGCACTTATGGCGACGGCTGGATCGGCGACAACACCGACCCTGTGAATTACCCGGTTACATTTACCGAACATTACAATGAAATGATTACGTTCGAACTTCCTGCCGGGCAATTCTATGACATCGTGGCGTTCAAATCATGCTACCCCTCATCGGGAATCGAGTCCGATGAGATGTTGAACGAGTATTATGGCTATTATGACACGATCAAGACGGCCATCATCGCGCATCCGGAGACCCTTTTTATCCCGTTCTCGACTCCGCCGATGGTGCCCGCTGAAACCAATCCCGCTGCCGGAGCGCGCGCTCGGATTTTCGCGACCTGGCTCACCGGGCCATATGTCGATACCGGAAACATGGCGGCATATGATGTCTTCAACATTCTGGCGGGCAGCAATCCTGCAAGCGGCGATTTTAACTTCCTTCGCTACGATTACCAGAGCGCACCCGACAATTCGCATCCGAATGTCGCGGGAAGCACCGCAGTCGCTGACGATTTTACAGCATGGCTGACAGCGGTAGTATGGGATTGAATTTAAAAAATTTAGTTGTTATCAGCCAATGACAAAATTATGTAATTGAGTCGGGTGCCGCCCACAAACCGTCACCATGATATTCTTGAATCACGAATAATGTCCGTGGTGCGGAGGTTTGTGGGTGTCTCGTCTTATGGTGAATTTCAGATCGGGCTGATTTTTCAAAGTCACCATAAGATGATGCACCTACAAACCGTAGCACCATTTACCCTTTGTGTAATTGACGAATATCATGTACTACGGTTTGTAGGCGCCACCGCACCCTCTCACTTATGAAATCTGTTTAATGGCAGATGTGACGCAAAATATTATTTATTCGTTAACTACGCACTGCCAGCGAGGATTATTCACCAGACGATTTCTTCTCTTTCGACTTCATCCTCAAAATCTTATGAGCCTGCGCGGATATCGGGTGCCTCAGCAGAAACCATTTTCTCGATCCCTGTTCCGTTTCCGAAATGAGTTCCTGGCTGATCTCATACCCCCTTCGCTCGTATATTGCAAGACCCGGATCATCGGACGGGAGCCACGCTGTCATCCAGTTTTTCCCCTGCGCCATCGCCCAGAACGCGCCATGCATGAGAAGAAGCGTCCCACGGCCTTCGCCGCGGCTTCCCGGAAGGAGCGCGACAAGCGACTGATGCACCTCGTCCTGACCCGGCTCATGCAGCATGAGAGGAAGGAGGTTCGCGTCGCGGATTTTTTCCATTACTCCCATTTTTGCGGCCGCGACTCTCGGGATCGGAAGCCCGTTGAGCCTGAGTGTTTCGGACGTCAGAAGGTCGATCATGCCGATAACCGTCTCGCCCTCGCGCATAACCCACGTGGAATCGAGCCGTAGACGCTGCCGCAGGGCAGACTGCACCTCGTCGAGCGCCGCCTGATCGGCCAGCCCGAAAGAGTCGGCAAATATTTTGTTCAGCAACCCGAGGGCGAGAATCGCAATCTGAGAGAGATCGTCCTTTGTCGCGGGTCTGCACTGGATATCGAGCAGTCCCTCATTGTCGCCGAACGGGTCGGGGTATAGTAATCCGTTATTTTTTGTCATTTTCGAATAATTTCCGCCGTGTTTGTTTTTTAATATCTTTAGTTTCAGGTTTATCAGTGAAAATCGATTCGCGAAGCGGCTGGTCCGAAACATCGAATAATGGCATCTGGACTTTCCCGCCCTTATTTAAAAGTCCCTTGATCTGGACCGATCATGCGCTTAGCGATTCCGAAATTGCCTCGACTTCAATAACCGATTCTTTTATCGCCTGTAAAATCCTGAAAATATCATCGTCGCTTATCCCGAGCGCGGGTTCGATTCTCAGCACGCTGTGGTTATTCAGTGTGAACGCGACAAGTACTTTCCTTGCCGCAAGCGCTGAAATCATAAGTCCGCCGATGTCGTCGTCTGCAAATTCCACGCCTATGAGACAGCCTCTTCCGCGGATATCTTTTATGATACCAGGATGCGCATCCACCATAACTTTCAAGGCGCCAAGAAATTTCTCACCTGCGATCGCCGCTTTTTCAGGAAGATTCTCTTCTTCGATTGCCTCAATAGCCGCAAGAGCTGCAGCACACGCGAGAGGATTCCCGCCGAATGTCGATGAATGAATCAGCGGATTCTCCTCGAACACTTCCCATACTGACGCCGTGCCCATAATCGCTCCGATCGGCATGACCCCGCCACCGAGAGCTTTCGCGAGTGTCATGATATCAGGTTCGATCCCCCAGTGCTCGCACGCGAACATTTTTCCGGTCCTGCCCATACCCGTCTGGACTTCATCGATTATTAGAAGGATTCCCTTTTCGCGGCAGATTTTCTGCACTTTAGGGAAGTAATGGTCGGGAGGAACATGAATTCCACCCTCGCCCTGGATCGGTTCGACCACAAACGCCGCCGTATCATTGTCGATTGAAGCTTCGAGTTCATCGGCATCGCCGAAAGTCACTTTTTTCGCGCCCGGAATAAGTGGGCGGAACGGCAGTTGGAACGCCTCGCGGCCCGTAACCGACAGGCTTCCCATTGTCTTTCCGTGGAACGCCCGTTCGGTGTAAATCAGGCCACTTTTATGCGTTTTAATCCGTGCGAGTTTCAGTGCCCCCTCGATAGCCTCTGTACCGGAATTGCAGACAAAAACATACTGTAATTTTCCGGGCGAGATTTCCGAAAGTTTTTTCGCGAGACGCGCGTACGGTTCAACCAGAAGCTCCTTACTTGTCAGGGGCATTTTATTGAGCTGCTTTTTGACCGCCTCGACAACTTTGGGATGGCAATGTCCAAGCGCGAATACGCCGAATCCGCCAAGGCAGTCGATATAATCGTTGCCCATTATATCGAAAACATGCGACCCTGAAGCATGATCCTCGATGAAGTCGTAACCCATGAACGCGACAAGCCGCATCAGCGACGGGTTAATGTGTTTCATATAGAGGTCTTTGATTTCTTCGTTTCTTTCTTCAAGACTGGACATGGCATATTCCTTTAAAATCCTCAGTAAAACGCAGGATATTGTGACACATTTAATATCCAATATGACGAGTATAACCCCACTGAGGTATAATTCGCACGAATCAAATGAAGATTCCATGTTTCTTTTTCAGGAAAAAAATTTATGGAAATAATAGATGAACCGCTCTATGTTGAATCTACCCGATCGGATCGACCGGAAGCTATCCATCAGGTACATGTCGTGCTGTGCGATTCGTCCGGCGAGATTCTCGCAAAGTTCGGAGATCACACACTCGAAACATACGAACGCTCACTTGCAAAACCTCTCCAGCTTCTGACAGTGATAAGATTAAGGCCATCGCTTCTGGATGAATGCTCCGATAAAGAAATCGCGATAATGTCGGCAAGTCATTCGGGGGAGGAAAAACACATCGAGACGATCCAGGGTTTGCATGAAAGATACGGACTCAAGGAATCGTATCTTCTATGCGGGACACATCCTCCGTTCACACCCGAAGCGATATGGGGACTGGGCAGGAAAAATATTACTACCGGGCCTATTTATCATAACTGTTCGGGAAAACATACCGGAATGCTGCTCGCGTGCCAGGCGATGGGCTGGCCGTACGAGGGATATAATCAACGTAATCACCCGATGCAGGTCGCGAATTTCGAAACAATGGCCCGATACGCGGGCGGGGTCGCGGAAAATCTGAAATTCGGCGCGGACGGCTGCGGCGTCCCGACATGGTGGCTGAGTTTACAAGCAATCGCGACCGCATCGGCAAGATTCGCCGATCCCGATTTTAAAGAAAATGATCTTGAATATTATATCAGGGAAAGGATTTTCGATGCGTATCATAAAGCGTCATGGTGGACAGCTGGTAGCAGGAGATTCTGCGATCCTTTCAATAGCGAAAGCGACGGTAAATGGCTCGGTAAAATCGGCGGCGAGGCGGTTTTCGGGGTCAGTTTGAGAAACAGGGGGCTTGGCATCGCGATAAAGGTGCTGGACGGAAACACCCGTGCGCTTCCCCCTGCTTTGTTACATGCCATGAAAAAGTGGGATTTAATCACCGAAAATCAATGGGAGAGGTTGGATAAATGGGTAAAAGTCCCGTTGAAAAATGCGCCAGGCTGGGACATAGGATGGATCAGGATTGTCGGAGATTGAGGATTGGTTAATGCGAGATCGGGATAAAAAGGTGTTACAATCAATGTAATATTCACTTATGGCTGCCAAAGTATTAGATGGAAAGTCGATTGTTAACCGGATCACCCGGCGGATAGAACGCGATGTGACGCTCCTTCGCAAGCAGCACTATATCGAAGTCGGGCTTGGGATTCTCCTTGTGACCGGCGATCAGGTCTCGATGGCTGACTCCGGGAAAATCGCAACCGTTGCGGAACAGGCGGGGATCAAGGTTCACATCGAACGAGTTGCGCAACGGAATGTGGCGCGGCGTTTCTACCCTACACTTGAAGAGTATACGAGAAGCCCCTTTGTGCAGGGAATTTATATCCAGCTTCCGCTTCCGACACAAATTATCCCACTTAAAGAAGTCATGGATCGGCTCCCGCTTCAGAAGGATGTCGGCGGATTGCATTTCCTAAATCGCGGGATGGCGACGTACCCGGCTCATGAAGTTGACGAGATCACGCATCCTCCGGAAATTCTTGCCGTTTTTGAAACATTGAAGGAATGCGAGTTCGAGGTCAATGGCGGCAATGTCGTCATAGTCGGATCGGACGTAACCGCTGGAATTACCAAGCTAATATCAAATTACCTTTATGATAAGGGCTGCAATGTCAGGCTTCTGAAATTTTCCAATATTTCGCCGACTGCAGAAGAAGGAGAAATCAGGAAATTAAGAAGGTTAGATGAAAAAACAGAGAAAGCACCCGGCATCATCAATCCCGATGGCGAAGCGGTAATAACATGCTGTAACCAGTCGAAATGGCTTTCCGGGTCGAGGCTTGCACCGCGAAGTATCGTGATTGATATGGGCTATAAATTCACGCGTGGGAGCATCTCTGGCGATTGCGATTTCCAGACTATCGTTCCGTCGGCAAGTTATATAACTCCAGTACCGGGTGGGTTCAGGAATATCGCGCACGTGATGATCCTAAGCAACCTGATCGATCTTATCAGGCGTCAGAAAGGGACTAAAGAAGTGGGAACAGGCAAAACGATCCACCGCAGATTCTCGCAGGAAAATTGAAAGTGCATATTCATCAATTTTATCGATAGGGAAAGGGGACACCTTATTTTTGCCTGCGAAATTCCTGACTTTACTAACCTCTCGACAGGCAAAAAAAGGTGTCCCCGTAAATACAATGAATTTCTCGTAGAACGGCACGGCAGTGCGTCTTGCCGGTTTTACGGGCTGTTTGACGCACTGCTGTGCTGTTCTACGAGAAATTATCCGCGCGCAATGTTATGTTTAATAGGTGAAATTAATTTTTCGGGGATTTTATTTATTCTTCAATCTTTATCGATTTCGGGTCTTCGCCAAGCGCGACGGCTACAGCCTCATATGCGGTTTTGGCGATAAAAAATCCCGACGATGAATCTTCCGGGTCCCTGACATCCCACCCACCGAGTGTAACCACGGGCTTTCCCATTTTATAAGCGATCGAAAGCTCATTGAGAGTGCCCCAGCTACCCCCTACCCCGATCACCCCGTCGCCGGACGCGGCTACGATAATATTCCTTGCATGGCCTATCCCGGTGGGAATCACGATATCTACAAATTCATTTGCGGTTTCTTTTTCATAGAATGGAATAATTCCTATAGTCATCCCGCCTTCGTCTTTACATCCTCTGCATGCCGCTTCCATACTGCCGCCAAGGCCTCCGCATACAAGAATCGCGCCTCGACGCGCGATCTCCCTGCCCACCTCATACGCAATCTCGGTGTCGCGATTCAGCGGATTCGATCCACAGCATACCGCGATCACTTTTTTATCCCTTATTCTTTTCTGTGGAAAATCAGATGCGCGCATTTGGTGTCTCCCTCTGCAAAATCCGCTATCAGCTTAATTCCCAGGCAATTTCGCCTCGATACATGGTCCACAGTACTTTCCCATAGAGGCTTCTATATGCGAACGGACAATTCTGGGCTTTCGACTCGAATTTATCGGGATCGACCACCCATTCCCGGTCAAGATCTATAAGCGTGAGATCGGCGCGCGAACCCTCGAAAATACCGATTTTTTCAAGCTTGAAAATTTCCCTCGGCCTTATCGCCATACCATCGATCAGTCTTGAAAGCGGTATGTCACCTTTTTTAATTAATTCCGTATAACATACGCCGAACGAAGTCTCCAGACCGATTACACCGTACGGAGCTTTGTGAAGGTTGCGTAATTTTTCCTCCGGCGTATGAGGAGCATGGTCAGTCGCGATGCAATCGATCGTCCCGTCTCTGAAACCCTCTATCAGCGCCCATCGATCCTCGTCAGTCCCAAGCGGTGGGTTCATTTTCGCGTTTGAGAGAAGATCGGGAACGATTTCAACTGTCAATGCAAGGTGATGAGGGGTAACTTCTGCAGTTACATTCACCCCATCAGCCTTCGCCTGCCTGATAACCTCAACCGATTGTCTCACCGATACATGATAGATATGCAATTGCGCTTCCAGCCGTTTCGCCAGGTCGCAATCCCGTTCGACCATCGTGGTCTCGCGCTGCGCATTCCAGCCGGGCAAATCCATCGTGTCCGAGATGATTCCCTCGCGAATTATCCCGCGAAGCCCTATTGTCGGATTTTCCGCATGGCTCGCGATTGGAATTCCATGCTGCACGCCAAAATCCAGCGCAGCTTTCATGAAAACCAACTCATAAACAGGTTCGCCGTCATCGGTAAATCCGACCACACCGGCTTCGAGTAGAGGCTCCATCTCGACTAGTTCGCGCGATTTTGTCCCGACAGTAACCGCCCCCATAACCCGTAACTCAATCGGTTCGTCGCGCGTAAGCTCTTTCACAATTTCCGGTATATCTACTGCGGGAATTGTGTTCGGCATCTGGATTACGGTTGTGAACCCGCCTGCAAGCGCGGCGCGCGATCCGGATTGAAGATCTTCCTTTTCCGTCTGTCCTGGGGTTCGGAAATGCACATGAGGATCGCAAAAAGCCGGAAAAAGGTACTTTCCATCCGCTTCAATTACTGCGACCTGACCCTCATTGATTGATAGGTTCTCTCCAATTTTAAAAATATATCCGTTCTCGATCAGGATATCGCCGATAAAATCGATATCCATCGATGGATCGAACAGGTGTGCGTTGCGTATAAGCTTTGAACCGGTTTCCGAAACCATACGATTATTGTACCTTGCTAAGTGAATGCATACTATAAAATGGTGGCATTAGCAATAATATACCTGGATTTTCACCAGTCCAAATGAGAACCACTGAATCAGCCGGCAATCAGTTTCCAGTATCGGAGTATCGCCTGACAATATTGTAGGAATCCCAGGCTATTCTCCATGCTCCATCGATTTTAACGAGGGAAAAATAGACTATTGAGGAATGGTCGTCATTAGGGGCGATATGGGTCGTGTACGCCCTGACAAACGCGAGCGGAGAATCGAGTGTGATATCGACTTCATCCATCGAGTACTCGAGGCTCGTAATACTCGCCCAGTATCCGCCAACCTCGCGCTTTGTCTGATTATAGTCGCGAACTTGAAGAAACTGCCCGTTTTCGAATCCATATTCCTGGTAAGTACCAAGGCACAACGACATTCTCCAGTCGATATCGCGGGCATTGAAACTCTGCTCATAGAGATTTAAGAGGTCACGAATCGCGGCATTGTCGCGACGCTCCTGATTTGCGGGATTTTCGTCTATCGATCCAAGGTTCCTCTGCGCGAAAGATGGCGACACTGCAAGAGTGATCAGTATGACAATCCCGATTACCGCCAATGAGATATTTTTAAGCATTTTTTTTTGTCACCTTCTTTATTTCCCTAATTATACAGGGACAAGTAACATCATGGACTAATTTCGACCGGGAAAATTATTTTTGAAGCCGTTCGTGAGGCTTTGCTAATAGTTTTCTAACCCCGGAATAAATCAGGAACAGGGAGAAAATTATTTGTAATATCCTGCCGGGGATCAGATCGGCGGCATACGATCCGGCATATGTCCCTATCCAGGCTCCCGGAATTATCCATTTGAGAAGCTGCCATTCGATAGACCGTTTTTTCCAGTAAGTCAGGCTGCCTGCTAGAGATGTCGGCAGCATCGCGGTAAAACTGGAACCCTGGGCTATCACCTGCGGCAATCCGGCAAGAAGGACTCCGGCAGGCACAAATATAATCCCGCCTCCAACGCCGAAAAAGCCAGCCATCAGCCCTGCAAGGAGGCCAATAAGTAAAGGTTCCATGTTTTGTAATAAGGTCGTAAGGTGTAATGCTTCACGCTCATGGAATTGAGGCATCAGGATCATTCTAAGGGCAACAAATATCAGAAGAATTGCAAAAAGTTTT
>JAPKYR010000248.1 GCA_026394215.1 bacterium | reverse complement strand
GTTATTATTATGTTATTATTTTGTCTCATGCATGACCAGGTGGATCATACAAGTACAAATAGCTCCGGCGTTGTTAACAGGGCGCTTGAATTAAGGGACCTTGCCCCGATTCTCGGGCTGATCCTCCTTACGATTGTTCTTTATTACCCTCTCCTTCTTGGAATTCCAGTCATGCCCGACACATGGGAGCGGTACGAACCATGGAACAGCGAACTCGGCTTATCCGGGCCAACAGATCCTGAAATCCGCCATTCGAATTTTGACCCGATCTTCCTTTATACTGCATGGAACAAATTCGCTCATGATGAGCTTCGCGCGGGACGTATCCCGGCCTGGGACCCATATTGCCTTGGCGGCATTCCCCTGATGCAGAATCACCTTGTGCCTGTATTTTACCCGATTTACGCTCTAATCGCATGGCTATTCCCGCCACTCTTGATTCTCGGTATATCGGGTTTTTTCCATACACTCATCATCGGGATATTCTTCTACCTTTTCCTCAGGGAATGGGTCGGAAACCGTATTGCGTCATGGTCCACAGCGAGTTTTCTTATAGTTTCACTTCTGCTTATATCATATGATCAGACTATCCTGGTAACAACGGCTTTTTTTATTGCCATCTGGTTCTTTCATGAAAGGTGGCTTAAACATCGAAGCCCATGGGCGGGGCTCTGGATGGCACTATGCTGGTCGGTACCGCTTCTTGCAGGTTATCCAACGCTTTTCGTCCAGCTCGGGTTATTCACCGTAGTATGGTTTTTCTTGCGTGCCAGGGCGATTGCCCCTGAATTGAGGCCATCCTGGCAGGCATCGGCGTTGATTCTTGTGTTGCCTTTCATTCTTGGGCTGGGAATTTCCATGGTTCAGAACATCCCGACCCTGTTAGCATCTGCGGATAGCGACAGAGTTGTCTTTAAATCGCCGGAAGAACTGGCGTCGGAATATTCAGGCGCTGTCACAAAAAACGAATCATGGCAGGTTCTTGTGAAACGCCTCCTGCAGCCTGTTTTCCCGCTAATGCTCAACAGATTTGGTCCGCGTATTCATGGGAATGTCGGGATTATCCCTTTTGTCTTTGCACTTTTCGGAATAACCGCCTGGCGTCGAAAGGAATATCCCAGGATATTAGTTGTAATCGCGCTGGTAATCGCTCCATTCGCGCTAATTCCAGCTCTGAATAACGCTTCGTACATACTGACAAGGCGGATTTTCATCCTTCCAGTCGCACCGCAGGAATTATTAGGGCTATTGATCCTTATGCTTTCCGCGATTGGCGTGAAGCAATGGATGGAGATAGCTAATGCCAAAAAGCCTGTTAATTTTATATTTACTTTTGAGTATGTCCCAATAGTAGTTGGTATTCTCATAGCGTTTCTCGGGAGTATTTTTATCGGCAGTGGATCATTGGTCCCGACAGGCAACCCGATCCTAATGACGATCGCAGGCACAACGATAATCATATCCGCATTTTTTATCAGAAAAATGATGCAAATTAAAATCGCTGTCGGGATAATCGTAATTATGACACTGTACACTGCGGTCATGTCGGGGACATTTGTATTGTCCGATTTCACGTCTCCGATATCAAGAAATCCATTGCCTGAAACCAGGATAATTAAAGCCCTGGAGAACCTTACCGACCCTGAAAATGGAGGAAGCTGGGGGCGGATTATCCGCTACTCGAACGATCCCGTGAATGTATTGTCGTTATCGGATCAACCGTTTATTTTTTACCCGAACCTCGGTACATACTTTCGGATTCCTGATGCCTTCGGATACCACAACCTGGCGCCGAAATCCCGATTCGATTATCTACGAGGGATTCAGGATGAGATGGTCATCAAGCGGCGCGGGATTGCATTCTTCACTCCACCGACCGACTTATACGACCAAAGGCTCTTTAATATGGGCGTCAGGTATGTCCTCGCCGGTTCAGAACTCGATGGACTTGTTCCCATAATCGACAGCGAACATTTTCTGGTGTATGACCTGTACGATCAACCGGGTCATAATACACCGCCGCGCAGGGTGTCGATAATTCCATTACCCGAGACAAGCGATTCCGGAGGGGGAATAATTCCGGAAGTTTTATCCGTTCCCGAAATCAAGCTCGATGAACCCGGGCGTTTTATTGCCGAAACCGATTCTGAATCTCCGGGACTTCTTATTTTCAATGAGGGATACGCGGACGGCTGGTCAGTGAAAGTTGACGATGAAAATCAGGAATTGAGAATATATGAAAATTTTTCGATGGCGGTTGATATCGAGAGCGGAAGGCATGTGGTCGAATTCCGATACCGTATGCCGGGTTGGAAAGAGGGGATGACTGTCACGGTAACGAGTCTTCTGTTATGGATAGTGATCGGCGTACTGATCATTCCGGAAAATAAAAAGTAAAATAGTAAGGGGACTGTCATCCGGCTTCCGGCGTTATTAAGTTGATGATTTCTGATATTGGATATTCCGGAAGCCGTGTGACTGTCCCCTTTTCTCATTTATCTGTCGCTGTTTCAATATGCTATGATTTTGCCCTATGCCTGACCAGGTGGATCATACAAGTACCAATAGCTTCCCTGCTATTCACAGGGCGATTGAATTAAGCGACCTTGCCCCGATTCTCGGGCTGATCCTTCTTACGCTTGCTCTTTATTACCCGCTCCTTCTTGGAATTCCAGTCATGCCCGACACATGGGAGCGGTTCGAGCCGTGGAATACCGAACTTGGCTTTTCCGGACCGAACGATCCATCAATTCTGCATTATGACTACGACGCGAGCCTGCAATATATACCATGGGACAAATTCGCACATGACGAACTTCGCGCCGGACGTATCCCGGCCTGGGATCCGTACTGCCTTGGCGGCGTTCCGCTCCTACAGAATCATCTCGTGCCAGTGTATTACCCGGTCTATGCTTTAATCGCGTGGCTATTCCCGCCGCTTATGATCCTTGGCGTATCTGGTTTTTTCCATACGCTCCTGATGGCGATATTTTTTTACCTCTTTCTAAGGGAATGGCTTGGAAACCGCGTCGCGTCATGGGCGGCGGCGAGTTTTCTGGTTGTCTCGCTTATTCCCGCCCCGCATCATCAGCCGTGGCCTTTAACATATTCCATTTTCCCGGTAATCTGGTTTTTTTATGAAAGATGGCTGAAACACCGGAGTCCATGGGCGGGTCTGTGGATGGCTCTATGCTGGGCGGCGCTTCTTATCGCGGGATATCCAACTATCATAATTCAGTTCGGGCTATTCACAATAGTGTGGTTCTTTGTAAGAGCCGGGATGATCGGGCGCGATTCCAGGCCGTCATGGCGGGCATCATTCTTAATGCTGCTATTGCCGTTCTTACTTGGCCTCGGAATTTCAATGGTGCAGAATATCCCGACCCTTCTCGCATCAAGGGACAGCGGACGGGTTCTCGCCGATTCGGCGAAAGATATGGCGTCGGAATACTCAGGCGCGGTTCCACAAAATGAATCCTGGCAGATTATCGCGAAACGCTTTCTTCAGCCGATGCTTCCGATCAGGCTCGGAACCAACGATACCGGGATTATCGGCAATGCGGGCATTATCGCCTTTATCTTCGCATTATTCGGACTGACAGCATGGCGGCGAAAAAATTTCCCCTGGCAGGTTGTTGCTATCGCGGTAATTGTCGCACCGTTCGCGCTTATTCCGTCGGTTAATAATGCTTCATATATGCTTGTCAGGGCGATGTTTATTCTTCCTTACCCGCCGTACGGATTATTCGGCATCCTTATCCTGATATTGTCCGCGGTCGGCGTGAAGCATTGGACCGAAATCGCCAGCACAAAAAAGCCCATCAAATTTACATTCTCTGCCGAATATCTGCCTGTGGTTATCGGGATTTTTGTCGCGCTCGCTGGCAGTTTATTTATCGGACGAGAATCATTTGTCCCGAATGGCAGCCCGATTTTGCTGACAATCGCCAGTGCCGTCCTGATAATTTCCGCATTTTTCATAAGTAACCTAAAACAATTCAATATCGCAATCGGGGCAATCGCCATCTGCGCTTTGTACTCGGCAATCGTCTCCGGCACATATGTTTTAGCCGATGTCCCCTCCCCGAACGCAAGAAATCCGATGCCGGAAACGGAAATATTTGAATCTCTTAAAAACCTCACCAATCCTGAGTCCGGCGATGGCTGGGGACGGATAATCAGGTATTCATCCGGCCCGGTGAATGTCATGTCGATCACCGATCAGCCGTACATATTCCTTCCTAACATCGGTACTTACTTCGGAATTCCCGACGCTTTCGGATATCACAACCTTGCGCCGAAGTCGCGGCTCGAGCTTATTCGGGAGATTCAGCCCGAGACGATTATCAAACGCCGCCTGATAGCTTTTTTCACGCCACCGGTAGACCTTTACGACCAGAGGCTCTTTAATATGGGCGTCAGGTATGTCCTTACCGATTCGGAGATCGAGGGATTCGTTCCGGAAATTGAAAGCGATCGTTTTCTGGTTTATGACCTATACGATCAGCCGGGTCATGATTCGCCGCCGCTCAGAGTGTCGGTAATCCCTTCAATCGAAACAAACGATTCCGGAGGGAGAATAAACCCGGAAGTTTTATCCATACCCGAAATCAAGCTCGATGAACCCGGGCATTTTATTACCGAAACCAATTCTGAATCTCCGGGACTTCTTATTTTCAATGAGGGGTACGCTAATGGCTGGACAGTAAAAGTCGACGGGAAAAATCGGGAACTTAAGATTCATGAGAATTTTTCAATAGCAGTCGAGATCGAGGGTGGGAGGCATACGGTCGAATTCCAATATTTTATGCCGGGATGGAAGTCAGGGATGGCGATCACGTCTGCGAGCCTCTTGTTATGGGTAGCGCTGGGTATATTTATTACATTTAGGCGGAAGACCTCACCCCCCTGACCCCCTCTCCAAAATTGGCGAGGGAGAGAGATGGACTAGTTGTTTTTGCTCAAAGCATTCATCTTATCTCTAAGCTCCTGATCCTGTTCTTCCAAAACAAATCCTTCGGGCAGAGGCAATCCCATTTTTATGTGGGCGTCGAGAGCCGCCTCGGATCGCGGGATGAGGAATGATCGCGACGGAAACCACCAGAGGTTTTCCGAAATCCCGCGCTCTCGTAGCATCGCGCGGCTTCTTTCCGACGACCGGTAAAATTCCCATACATAAACTTCACTTGTATTCTCACCCGGTTTGGTCGCGATATAGTAAATCAGCGAGCCGTCTCCGGACGGAGGTGTAAATTCAGTCTGGCCATTCGGATATTCCACACGCCATCCTTCCGATTCAAGCTGGCGGCCATAGTCCCAGGCTTTTCGCGCCATTCCATAATCAAGCTGGTTGTTCAACATCCCAAGGCCATGTCCGAAATACGCAAGCCCCATGACCGCCGCGAAAATCAGGAGGAAATAAATTAAACAAGACAGGACCTTTCCGGGTCCGGGAGGTTTCACGGCCTGCGATTCGTCTTCATGGACTATAGGTAGGGACTCCGTAAAATGTGCCTCCGGCACATTGTTTTTGTACAATGCGATTCCAGCGCATTGTTATATCACAAATCACGCGCCGGAGTCGCATGCCACGAAATGCTTTGATACATTTCCCGCTAATTGTTACAATATACCCACTATGAATCTCGACACACTATTCGACAGGGCGCTGGAGATCCAGAGCTCATACCCCGGCGCGACGGGGCGTCTCTCGACCATCATTGACCGCATCGGCATCGCCGCGAAAATCACCGTCAACGATCTCAATCGCAGCCGTATGGCCGATACGATGAACGTGACCGAAGGATATAACCCGTCCGGCGAGCTTTCCAAATGGCTCGATAACAAGGCGAGCGACAATTTCAAAAAGGCGCTCTCATCGACCGGGCTCTGCTGCGCGCTGATCTCCGAGGAGGAGGACGGCGTGCATATCGTACCCGGAAACGAGGAAGGCGAGTACGTGGTAGCGTATGACCCGCTCGACGGCTCGTCGAACATCGACGTCAACGTGACGGTCGGGTCGATTTTCGCGATCTGGACGAGGGTGACAAAGTCGGGGCTGCCCACAAATCAGGATATTCTAAGAAAAGGCCGTGATCTTGTGGCGGCGGGATATATCATGTACGGCCCGTCGACAGTGCTCGTCTATGCAAGCGGGGGATCGATCGACGCATTCACTCTCGATCCCGCGATCGGAGTCTGGTTCCTGTCGCAGCCCGATATTCGTATCCCCGGGCGCGGAAACACGATCAGCGTCAATC
>JAPKYR010000110.1 GCA_026394215.1 bacterium | reverse complement strand
TCGCCGTTATCCGATTTCATCTGAGTATTGAACAAGGTCATGGCTTTCTCGGGACCTTCATTAATCCATACCTTGATCCCTTCCGCGATTTTCGGCATCAGTTCGCTGAGGATTGCCTCCTCAGCTTCAGTCGGACGTCCAAGCACCCAATCGATATTCGCATTCTCATTATTATCCTGAGGCACGCCAATTCCGATTTTGATACGGGTGAAGTCTGCGCCACATGTTTCTATTATGCTTTTAATGCCCTTATGTCCTGCCGCGCCTCCGCCGCGTCGCGATTGAGGTAGTCGAGCATGAACGACGCGTCCTGGAATAGGTCTTTCGCGCGGGAAGGATCGGATGTGACAACCAGCGTCGGATATTGAGCGCGTTCGACATGAGCCAGAACCGAAAGAATTCCCTTGAGAGCGCCTTTGATGTTATTGACGTATATACGGTCATCGCCGCGCCTGACCGATTCAAGAAGCGAAGCGACATCGGGATGCCTATCAATGCTGTCGAGAATTATTTTGTTCTTACCGCTCATCGTTTTCAGTTTTGTTTTCTTCTATAGAGCTATTTTCTTCCTGTTTCCCAGTCTCATCATCGCCGTTATCCGATTTCATCTGAGTATTGAACAAGGTCATGGCTTTCTCGGAACCTTCATTAATCCATACCTTGATCCCTTCCGCGATTTTCGGCATCAGCTCGCTGAGGATTGCCTCCTCAGCTTCTGTCGGACGTCCAAGCACCCAGTCGATATTCGCATTCTCATTATTATCCTGAGGCACGCCGATTCCGATTTTGATACGTGTGAAATCTTCGCCACATGTTTCTATTATGCTTTTAATGCCCTTATGTCCTGCCGCGCCTCCGCCGCGTCTCATTTTCGCCCTGCCGAATTCGACATCCATTTCATCGTGGACAACAAGAACGTCGGATATCTCAAGATCGTACTTTTTAAGAAGCGGGCGTAAGGCATCGCCGGACAGATTCATGTATGTGGTCGGGCGTACAAGAAGAACGTTTTTCCTTTTTATTTTTACGACCTGAACGCGGGATTTCGGGCCGGGCAGGAAATTTTTCCGTTTACCTATAAGGTGGAGAAATGCATCAAGCGCGCGATATCCGAGATTATGCCGCGTACCCGCATATTCCGGTCCGGGATTTCCGAGTCCTACGACAATTTTGTCTATCGCGTTTTGTTCTTTTTTTCCAGTATCAAACATCGTTGTATCACATAAACGTCATTTCGCTAAAACCTCAAACGCCCCGGTTTTTCAAAACCGGGGGGGTTAAAAGGTTCTTTTCTATCGGTACAAATTCCGTCTCGACCTCCAACTCGATCGCGTGCGCCGGTGGTCTCTTGTTTAACTAACTCCCGACGCGGCACGAGCAGGATATCTATTCTGATACGTAAATAATATCAGGTTATTTGCCTTTTGACTTCTTGTCATCGCCGCCGGATTTCTTCTTGTCATCGCCGCTGGATTTCTTCTGGTCGCCGCCAGCTTTTTTCGTGTCGCCTTCGTCACCCTTAGCTTTAGCTTTAGTTTCATCGCCTTCAGCGCCTTCAGCACCTTCCACGACTTCGCCCTCAACAGGCTTGACTTCTTCTATCACAGCTCTGACGGTGGTAATACTGATAATTGTCAGATCGGGATCGGAAACAAGCTTGAGGCCTGCAGGAAGTATGACGTCTCTTGCATTCAGCGCGTGGCCAATTTCAAGACCCGAAATATCAAGCGGTATTTCGTCCGGAACAATTGTCGGGAGGCATTCGACCTGAATGAATTCCGACGTGACTGTACGGACTCCTCCATCCTTGACACCCTGGGGGATACCGTCGAACCTGATTGCGACGTGGAATTCCGTCTCCTGATCCATCCTGACCTTGAAAAAATCGACATGGATGACGTCCTGTGACAGAGGATCGCGCTGGATTTCGCGAACCGCAGCGACCTGCTCGCCGCCGGCCTCGAACTGAATATTTACCAGGTTCAGATGCTCGGTAATATGTTTTCCCCATTTGTTCTGTTCAATGGAAAGCAAAGTAGGGGGCTCGCCGCCGCTATACAGGCTGACAGGGATATATCCCTCTTTACGAAGTTTTTGCGAACTGTGGGATCCCGAATGCTCTCTCGGTACTGCTGTTAATTTTAAAATAGCCATAATAAACCCTCCGCTCCTGATTATAGGAGCGCCAAACGGGTAATTGTAACGGAATGGAAGGTAAAGTTCAATAGGTTGGGGTAAAATTGAGGTGGAAAACAGGGAGAGTGGGTATTAATCATTTTTGAACATCATATAACACACCTCATGGGTTGGAAATTGCGATATCTTCATCGTGCGATTTGCGCCGTAATAAAGGATTCCATAGTATAATGTGAATTACAGGCTTTACGTCGAGGGAGGTTATAAGAATGAGAATTCATTATTTTTTTCTTATCGCATCGGTGCTGATCATCGTCGGTTGTTCCGGACATGGCTCGCATCCGGTTACTCCAAACCCTCCCCAGAATCCTGTTGCGGTCGCGAAAGCCGACTCGATTCCCCGGGCGACCAACATCCCGATCAGTTTCTCCGGTTCAAATTCATATGATCCCGACGGCGGAGATATAAAGCTTTTCGAGTGGGATTGGAACAATGACGGCACATATGATGAAACAGGCGAGAATGTCGTTCATTCCTGGAGCGAGTTTGGTACATATCCCGTGCAGCTTCGCGTGACGGATGATGACCTTCAGGTTGACATGCTGGACAAACCTCTCTCCGTTGAAATTGCCACCGTAAATCCTGTGTCCTATGCTGAAGCCGACCCGAATCCGCAGGCGCAGCATTTTCCTGTCAGTTTTTCGGGTTCTAAATCACACGATCCCGACGGCGGAGAAATCCAACTGTTCGAGTGGGATTGGAATAGTGACGGAATATGCGATGATACAGGCGAAAATGTCGACCATACGTGGGATGTGCCCGGAACATATCTGGTCCAGCTTCGGGTAACGGACGACGAGGGTCAGGTTGACATAATGGATTTTCCGCTTCAGGTTGAAATCGCAGGCTCAATCGATGGAAACCTTATCTGGGCTAAACATGCTGGAGGAGAAAACAGCAGTTACTCCGACTTAGGCTATGCAATTGCTACACTTTCGGATAATTCTATAGTTGTGACAGGGGTGTTTGAAGGATCGGCCACATTCGGCCTGGGTGCACCGAACA